>NZ_JBEOXR010000042.1:0-76763 GCF_040296665.1 Streptomyces sp. NPDC002057 | reverse complement strand
CCTGGCGGGGCCGCCGGCCCCCGTGGCGCCCGCCGCCATGGCACCCGCCGCTCCCGCGCCTCCCGGCGCCGCCGTGCCGCCCCCGCCGCCTCCGCCGCCCGGCCCTCCGCGGCCCAGCGGCGCCGAGCTCGACTACGCCGCGCTGGTCCTGTCCGGCCCCGACGAGCCCGGCGGTCGCAGGGGACGGCTGTTCCCCGCGACGTCCTTCGACGGAGGGACCGGCGAGTACCGCCGCCGCGCCGAGGCGGTGGCCTCGCTGCCGCTGCCCGGGCACGCCGTACGGCCCCGGGAGTCGGCGGGCTCCTTCGACCACCGCTTCGACGCCGCCGCCCGCGCCGACGTCCCCTCCGACGGCACCTGGCACACCGTCACCGTCACCGAGATCCCGGTCGGTCTGCGCACCGAGTACCTCTGCGTGCCGTCCGTGGAGCAGACCGTGTACGCGACGCTCGTGCTGTCCAACGCCACCGACCAGGCCCTCCTGGCCGGTCCGGTCGAGGTCACCGTCGACGACGACTTCCTGCTGACGGCCGCGCTGCCCACGCTCGCCCCCGGTGGTGTGCGCCGGGTGGGGCTCGGCCCCGCCGAGGGGATCCGTGTCACCCGCCGCGTGAACCTGCGCGAGTCGACGGCGGGGCTGCGCAACAACATCGCCGTGCTCGACCACCAGGTCCACGTGGAGCTGGCCAACGGCCTCGCGCGGCCCGCCACCGTCGAGGTCCGCGAGCGGGTGCCGGTCACCTCCGATCCGGACGTCCGCATCGAGGAGCGGGCCGGCTGGACGGCCCCGGAGAACGGCGCCGGGTCCGAGCGGCACGCGCCGGGCACCCGCGTCTGGCGGGTGGACCTTCCGGCAGGTGGCACCGCCGCCCTCGACGGAAGCTACGAGATCCGCATCCCGGCCGGCAAAGCCCTGGTCGGCGGCAACCGCAGGAGCTGAGAGACCCCATGTCCACGGCCTCGAAGAAGATCGCCGTCCCCGCGGCCGCCGGTCCGGGGGCGGCCGCCCCCGTCCCGCCCGTCCCGGTCACGGCCGCTCCCGTCACCGCCGTCACCTGCCTGGAGGACCGCGCCCACGTCGAGCGGGCCGTCACCCTCGACCTGGCGGCCGGCGTCCAGAAGCTGCGCCTCGGCCCGGTCAGCGCGCTGGCCGTCGACCGCACGCTGCACGCCGAGCTGACGGCCGGTCACCCGGCCACCGTGCTCGACGTACGGATCGTCCGCGACTGGGTGCCGCGCGGCCCCCGGCCGTCCGACGACGACTCCGCCCTGCGCCGGCGTGCCCACGCCCTGGAGGAGGAGCGGCTCGATCTGGAGCGGCGGCGCGACCGGCTGCGCGCCCGCCTGGACCTGCTCGGTGGTCTCGCCGCCGATCTGCTGCGGGAGATCGGCGAGGGCGTCGGGCACGGGGAGTCCGAGGGGCCGCGCTGGTCCGCCGCACTGGACCGGGTGGACGCCGAACGCGACGCGTTCGGCGAGCGGCTCCGTGCGGTGGAGGCCAGGTCGGCCGCCCTCGGGGCCGAACTCGGCGACGTCCACAGGGCCATGGACCTCGCCGAGGAGGAACCCGCCGAGCTGCTCGGCCACATCGAGCTGACCGTGGAGGCCGCGGTCGCCGGGCCGGTCGAGCTGCGGCTGTCCCACCTCGTGCCGTGCGCGCTGTGGCGCCCCGCCTACCGGGCCCTGCTCGACGGGGACTCCGGGACGCCGGGGAGCTCCGTGACACCGGAGCACTCGGTGACGCTGGAGACGGAGGCGATGGTCTGGCAGCGCACCGGCGAGGACTGGTCCGGTGTGCGGCTGACGCTGTCCACGGCCCGGTCGGCGCTGGCCACCGAACCGCCGTCGCTGGGCGAGGACCGGCTGACGCTCAAGGACCGGACGGCGGCGGAACGCCGCACGGTCGACGTCGAACTGCGCGAGGAGGAGATCGGGGACCTCGGCCCGGCTCCGGTGCTCGGTCTGCCCGGGGTGGACGACGGCGGCGAGGCGCGGGTGCTGCACTCCCCCGCTCCGGTCTCCGTGCCCTCGGACGGCCGCGCCCACCGGGTGCCGCTCTCCGTGTTCACCACGGCGGCGAGCAGCGAGTACGCCTCCTCGCCCGAGGTGTCCCCGCTGGTCACGCAGGTGGTGCGGTTCGACAACCGGTCGGGCCACGCGCTGCTCGCCGGGCCCGTGGACCTGATCCGCGGCAGCGGCTTCAGCGGTCGCGGCACAGTGGAGTTCACCACCCCGAGGGCCCCGGTCGAGCTGGCGTTCGGCAGCCGCGACGACCACCGGGTCGTCCGTGAGACCGAGGAGTCGCGCGACACCACGGGGATCACACAGCGGACGGTGGTCACCCGCACGGTCCGGCTGCGCGTGTCCCGGTTCTCCGCCCCCGGCGAGCTCGGCGACCGGGTGGTCGTCCTCCGCGAGCGGATCCCGGTCTCCGAGGTCGCGGCGGTGGAGGTACGCCTGCGCGAGGAGGCCTGCTCCCCGGTGCCCGACGCGGTCGACGCCGAGGGGATCGTCCGCTGGGACGTCACCCTTCCGCCCGGCGGGCGGCGCACGGTCACCCTCGTGTACGAGCTGTCGGCGAGTTCCAAGGTGGCCGGGCTCTGACGGTGGTGTGATCCGCCCGGGTGTCGCGGCCCGGGCGGTCGTGTTCGGATCCTCCCCTCCCGGGGACTTTCCGCTTTCCGATTCCTCGTTGTCCTTCGACGCCCTGCGTGTTCTCTCCGCGGTGCGGTCCGCCGTGCGCGACCATACGGACGCGAAGTCGCCGTGCTCGACGACGGAAGAATCGACAACAGAAAAGCAGACGTGTCACGAGCAGGCGGCCGGCAGAGGAAACACCGCGACAGGAAGAAGGACGGACGTGTCCGCCAGCGACAGCGAGAACCCGGCAATCCCCGCCCCGGAACCCACGTCGACCCGCCCCAGGACGAACGAGGACTGGTGGCCGAATCAGCTGGACCTCCAGGTCCTCCACCAGAATTCGCCGCAGGCCGACCCCCTGGACGCGGACTTCGACTACGCGGCGGAGTTCGCGACCCTCGACGTCGAGGCGCTGAAGCGGGACGTCTTCGAGGTGATGACGGCGTCGCAGGAGTGGTGGCCCGCGGACTACGGCCACTACGGGCCGCTCTTCATCCGGATGAGCTGGCACGCGGCGGGGACGTACCGCATCGAGGACGGCAGGGGCGGCGGCGGCTCGGGCGCGCAGCGTTTCGCCCCGCTCAACAGCTGGCCGGACAACGCGAGTCTCGACAAGGCGCGCCGTCTGCTCTGGCCCGTGAAGCAGAAGTACGGACAGAAGATCTCCTGGGCCGATCTTCTGGTTTTCGCCGGTAACTGCGCCATGGAATCCATGGGGTTCAAGACGTTCGGATTCGGATTCGGGCGCGAGGACATCTGGGAGCCGGAGCAGGTTTTCTGGGGACCCGAGGACACCTGGCTCGGAGACGAGCGATACAGCGGCGACCGGGATCTCACCGGTCCTTTCGGCGCCGTGCAGATGGGCCTGATCTACGTCAATCCGGAAGGCCCCAACGGAAATCCGGACCCGATCGCCGCGGCCCGCGACATTCGTGAGACGTTCGGGCGCATGGCGATGAACGACGAGGAGACGGCCGCGCTCATCATCGGCGGCCACACCTTCGGCAAGTGCCACGGCGCGGTCGATCCCTCGTGCGTCGGTCCGGAGCCCGAGGCCGCCCCCATCGAGCAGCAGGCGCTCGGCTGGCGGAACACGTGCGGCAGCGGCAAGGGCGCCGACGCCCTCACCAGCGGTCTGGAGGGCGCGTGGACCTCCGCGCCGACGCGGTGGGACAACGGGTTCCTGGACAACCTGTTCCGGTACGACTGGGAGCTGACGACCAGCCCGGCCGGGGCTCAGCAGTGGACCCCCACGGACGCCTCGGCCCAGGACACGGTTCCGGACGCCCACGACCCGTCGAAGCGGCACGCCCCGATCATGCTGACGACGGACCTCGCCCTGAAGCTGGACCCGGTGTACGGGCCGATCGCGAAGCGCTTCCACGAGAACCCGGAGAAGCTCGCCGACGCCTTCGCCAGGGCCTGGTACAAGCTGCTGCACCGCGACATGGGACCCGTGTCACGCTACCTCGGCCCGTGGATCCCCGAGCCGCAGCTCTGGCAGGACCCCGTCCCCGCGGTCGATCACGAGCTGGTCGGGGCCGCGGACGTCGCGGACCTCAAGGGCCGGATCCTCGCCTCGGGCCTCTCCGTCTCCCAGCTGGTCACCACCGCGTGGGCGGCGGCGGCGAGCTTCCGGGGCACCGACAGGCGCGGCGGGGCCAACGGGGCCCGGATCCGGCTGGCCCCGCAGAAGGACTGGGAGGTCAACGCCGTTCCCGAGGTGGCCGGGACGGTGGAGGCCCTCGACCGGATCCGGCGGGAGTTCGACGACTCCCGGGGCGGCGGGGTGCGGGTCTCGCTCGCCGACCTGATCGTCCTCGGCGGCTGCGCGGCCGTCGAGCAGGCCGCGAGGAACGCCGGGCACGACATCACCGTGCCCTTCTCGCCGGGGCGCACGGACGCCTCGCAGGAGCAGACCGACGTGGAGTCGTTCGCCGTGCTCGAACCCCGCGCGGACGGCTTCCGCGGCTACCTCCCGGCCGGGGAGAAGCTCTCGCCGGAGACCCTTCTCCTGGACCGCGCCAACCTGCTGACGCTCACGGCTCCCGAGATGACGGTCCTGATCGGCGGGATGCGGGCCCTCGGCACCGGCTTCAAGGGGTCCCGGCACGGCGTCTTCACGGACCGCCCGGAGACCCTGACGACCGACTTCTTCGTGAACCTGCTCGACATGGGCACGGAGTGGAGGACGGCGACCGAGGGCGAGAACGTGTACGAGGGCCGGGACCGCGTCACGGGCGAGGTCCGGTGGACGGCCACCGCCGCCGATCTCGTCTTCGGTTCGCACTCCCAGCTCCGTGCCCTCTCGGAGGTCTACGCCTCCCGGGACGCGGGAGCGAAGTTCGTGCGGGACTTCGTGGCGGCGTGGGACAAGGTGATGAACCTCGACCGGTTCGACCTCGCCTGATCCCGGTGCCCCGGCCGGCCGTCCACCGGCCGGCCGGGGCCGCTGGTCCCGGCCCGCGCGTGCGGGCCGGGTCCGTCAGGTGGTGACGGGCTCACGCTCGTGGGGGGTCTTCTCCCCGGCCTCGACCGCGAGGGGGAGCCGGTTCTCGGCCGGCGGCAGCGGGCAGGTCGCGAAGTCGGTGTACGCGCAGGGCAGGTTGGTGGCGCGGTTGAAGTCGAGCACCACCGCGCCGTCGGGTCCGGGTACGGCGACCGAGAGGTTGCGGTTGGCCGCGTACGTGGTGACGCCCGAGGTCGCGTCGGTGAACAGCACCGTGAAGCTGCCGGGCGCGTGGCCGTTGAACACGGTGAGGCTCAGGTCGCGGCCGTCGAGCCGGAAGGTGATCCGGCCCGGCGCGTCGTAGACGTGCCGCAGCCCCTCGACGCTGGCGCCGACCGTCGTCGGACGCGGCTCGTCGAAGGGCTCGTACCGGCCGGGGACCACCCAGCGCGGATCGGGGGCGTACGCGGGCGTTCCGGCGAAGTCGGCGCGGAGCGGATGGTCGGGGTGCCGGGGCCGGACGATGTCGTGGCCGCCGCGCTTGGCGACCTCGATCACGGTGTCCCCCCAGACGGCGTCGACCCCACCGCGCTCGGGGATGTCCCCGAAGGCGTACCGCCCGCTGACCGCGGTGCCGTCGACGACGAGTTCCGCCCCCTCGTCGAGCTCGACCGTGACGCCGTCGGGTCCGGTCGCCCAGGCCCCGGGGACGTCGGGGAAGCGCTGCGGCTCGTCGGTGAGCCAGTTCAGGCTGGTGATGGCGAGGAAGCCGTGCTCGGAGGCGAGACGGGCGTCCTTGCCCCGGTGCCATTCCTCCCACTCCGCGGCGAAGGCGTCCGCGTCCGGGCTGTCGGGGAGGTCGGGGTTCTCGGGGAGGTCGGTGCCGGTCGCGAGGGCGTCGGGGACGTCGCGAACGCTCATGGGTGCTCCTGCTGTCGGGTGCGCGGATCGTGTGCTGGCTGCGGCAGGAGGCCTCGCGCCGTCACGCCCGGACCGGACGGAGCCGTGAACGGGTCCGCCGGAGCGTGGCGCTCAGGGGGGGGTGACGGGGGCGCCGGCGCGGAAGAGCGGCCGGACACCGGGACGAGGGCCTCGGTGTCAGCCGGAACAGGCCGTGGTCGTGACGCGCACGTAGTCCACGTGGCGGCGCATCACGAGCAGGGTCATGCGGCAAGCAAAGCACAACTCCCGTGCTCCGGGCCAGGGATCCCCGGTGCGGGATACCCGGCCCGGGGCACGGGGCACGGTCGGCGCGCGGTCGGCGGGAGAGCCGCGGGCGGTCTTCCGGGTACCCGTCCGGCGCCCTCGCGCCGGACGGGTCCAGGCCCGTCCGGCGCGAGGGCCCGCGGGCCCGGCATGATCCGGAGGACCGGGACTAGCGGCCCTGGAGGGCCTTGACGTTGTCGCCGAACGTCCAGCCCTTCGAGGCGTCCCAGTTCGCGGACCAGGTCATGAGGCCCTTGAGCGCCCCGCCGTAGTGGTTCCACGCCTGGGCCACGAGCGACGGTGCCATGTGGCCGCCGCCCGCTCCCGGCTGGGCGGGGAGGCCGGGGACCTGCTTGTCGTACGGGACCCGGATGGTGGTGCCCTGGATGACCAGGCCCCGGTTCAGACAGTCGGTCTGCGCGACGAACCCGGCGACCGTCCCGGCGGAGTAGGAGTCACCCGAGCAGCCGTACATGCTGCCGTTGTAGTACTGCATGTTGAGCCACCACAGGCGCCCGTTGTCCGCGTACTTCTTGACGATGGGGAGGTACGCGCCCCAGATCGAGCCGTAGGCCACGCTGCCGCCGGTGACGTACGCGGTCTCCGGCGCCATCGTCAGTCCGAAGCCGGCCGGCATGCGGGCGAGGACGCCGTCGATGATGTGCACGAGGTTGGCCTGCGAGGCGGAGAGGGTTCCGATGCTGCCGCTGCCGACCAGGCCCGTCTCGATGTCGATGTCGATCCCGTCGAAGTTGTACTTCCGCAGGATCGGGACGACGGTCGCGACGAACCGGTCGGCCACGGCGCGGGAGCTCAGGTCGATGCCGGCGGCGGCGCCGCCGATCGACAGCAGGAGGGTCGCTCCGGCCGCCTTGGCGTTGCACATCTGCGCCGGGGTGGAGACCCGGACGGTGTTGTCCATGCCGTCCTCCCACAGCACCGTCCCGTCGGAACGGATCACCGGGAAGGCGGCGTTGACGACGTTGTAGCCGTGGGCGGCGAAGCGCGGGTCGTCGATGGGCGCCCAGCCGAAGGGCGGGTGGACGCCGTTGGCCGCGCCGTCCCAGTTCTCCCAGTACCCCTGGAGCACCTTGCCGGCGGGCTTCGGCTTGAGGGCGCAGGTGTCGGCGGCCGGGGCGGCCGGGGCCGCGGTGGCGGGGGCGGTGAGGGCGGCGGCCGCGAGCAGGGCGGCGAGACCCGCTCCGAGGACGCGGGCGATGCGAGAGCCTGGCATGCGTGCTCCTGGGGACGTGGGGGGGATGGTCCTGGGCATGGCGCGCGCTCCAGCAGACCGTAGGTTGGTCCAGACCTTTCGTCAACCACCCTTGCGCACAAGGCTGGTTGACACCCTCCCCCACGCCACCGCCAGGGATCAGGCCGTGTGGAGCGTCAGCCCGTAGCGCCCGAGGATCTCGTTCACCGGCTGGAACCAGGTCTCGCCGCCGGAGGAGCAGTTGCCCCAGCCGCCGGAGGTGACGCCCTGGGCCTGGTCCCCGCTGATGAAGGCACCGCCGGAGTCACCGCCCTCCGCGCACACACTGGTCTTCGTCATCTGGTGCACGGCGCCCTGGCTGTAGTTGACCGTCTCGTTCTTGGCCAGGACCGTGCCGCAGTGCCACTTCGTCGTGGAGCCGGAGCGGCAGATGGACGCGCCGACGGGCGCCTCGGCGGATCCCCGGACGAGCCGGTCGGAGGTCACCCCCCAGCCGAGCACGACCGGCACCGTCCACCAGCCGCTGTGGATGCTCACGTACGCGTAGTCGTTGCCGGGGAACGAGGAGCCCTGGAAGGTGCCCATGGCCGACCCGTCCCAGCCCCGTACGGCCGCCCCGGCGCCGCCGCAGTGCCCGGCGGTGACGAAGCCGCCGTGCACGGAGAAGCCGATGGAACAGCGCACGTTGCCGGTGTAGTACGGGTCGCCGCCGACGGTTCCGGCGGCGTAGGTACGGGGTGCGGTCGCCGCCTCCGCGACGGTGACGGGACCCGCCTCGCGGGCCCGGTCGACGAAGGCGCGCACCGCGGGCCGGTTCCGGTCGGCGCGGACGACGGTGACGACGACGCTGTTGGAGCGGGGGTCGACGTGCCAGCCGGCGACGCCCGCCGGGGCCGAGCCGGCGTCGAGCCGGGCCTTGGCGCGGTCGAGCGCGCCGGCGCTGTGCCGCACGAGCCGGGTGTCCGCGCCGAGCGAGCGGACCTCCGCCTCCTCGTCGCGGTCGGTGAGGCCGACGACGAGCCGTCCGGTGTCCGCGTCGAACCACGCGCCGCCGTACGAGCCGCCGGCCGCCTTCTTCGCCTCCGACTCCACGCGGGCCGCGGCGCGTTCGGCCGCGAGCCGCCGTTCGGCGTCGGCGGCGGTGAGCCCGAGGTCCTGGCGCAGGGCGTCGAGGAGACCGGCGGAGGCGACGGGCGGCGCGTCGGCGGGGCGGGCGCTCGCGGGGGCGGCCTGGGCTGCGGCGAGACCGACGGTGAGCAGGAGGGCCGCGGCGGCGGCGCGCAGGGCGGATGTGCGTTTCACAGGTGCCTCCTAGTGGGGGGAGCAGGCGCTGAGAGCGCTCTCAGACGAGTGCCCGAGCCACGTTAGCGACACAGACTTGTCAGGTCCATACCACCCACTCGGATCCGGCCGCGCCGATCCGCCGCGATCCGGCGCCCTCCGGGGGCCGAGGGCGCGGACGTGCTGACCGCCGACGGCCTCCACCACGCACCGGCCGTGTCGCCCCGCGCTCCCGTGGTGGACTCCGACGGTGCGGGTGACGCCTCCGCCGCCGGCTCGCCCCTCGGCCGCCCGACCGGCGAGGGATCGCGCCCGGTGCAGCCGGAAGGGCCGGGCCCGTCGGACGACGGACCCGGCCCCTCGGACCTCGTTCGGCGGCGGGCGATCCGTGCCCGCCCGGGCTCAGACCCGGTCGGCCGCGATCAGGACGTACTGGAAGGAGCCGTCCTTGTAGGAGTTGATGAACGCCTCCTCGATGCCGGTCACCAGGGACGAGGTGGCGCGCAGCTCCCAGTACGGCAGGGTGTCGGGCGTCAGGTCGATGACGGCCTGCGGCACGAGCCGGTTGTCGGCCATCGCCCGCAGGTACTCCCGGCGCGAGTGGATGTTGCACTCGAAGTGGGCGTTGATCTGGGAGACCCACTTCGAGGGCTGGCCGTAACGCGGGTTCCAGCAGCCCGTGATGGTCACGTAGCGGCCGCCGACCGCGAGGACGCGGGAGTGCTCGGCGAAGAGGTCGTGGAGGTCGACGTACATGCTCGACTCGTTGTTCCACGAGCCCGCGGCCTGCCCGGTCTCGAAGGGCATGTCGAGCATGTTGCACACGCGGGCGCGGACGTGGTCGTCGATGCCGAGTTCCCTGGCGCGCTGGTTGCCGAAGTCGGCCTGCTTGGCCGAGAGGGTGACGCCCTCGACCTTGCAGCCGAAGCGCTGGTGGGCCATCACCATCGAACCGCCCCGGCCGCAGCCGGCGTCCACGAGCGTGTCGTCGCGCCCGATGGTGCCGAGGTTGTCGAGGAGCACCTCGGCCTGCGCGGACTCCAGGCGGTGCAGCTCGGCGATCAGCTTCTTCTCGTACGCGCTGTCCGCGGTGTCGCCGAGGGCGGCGTGGTCGATGTCGCCGATGCCGTAGTGGTGGTGGTAGAGCCCGTCGACGTCACCCAGGCGCAGGTTGACGGGCCTGGCCTCGTTGTTCCAGTAGCGGGCGATGTCCCCCTGGTAGGGCGTCGCCGGGGAGGGAACGAAGGTGGAGGCGACGTTGACGGGGGAGAACTCGGTGCTGGTCACAGATAATTCCATTTCTTACCAGAAATCGGGCAGGCTGTAGCGGTAGGTGTTGGTCTGGTGCCAGTAGTGGTTGCCGTCGACCCAGACGGCGACTCCCCGCAGGAAGCGCAGCACGCTCGGGACGGGGCAGGCGGCGGCGAGGGCGGCGGCCTCGGCCTCGAAGTCGCGCATGAGGTCGTTGTGGACCTCGACCGCCTTGAGGTAGCCCTCGCGGTCGGAGACGCCCTCCCGCTCGGCGATCACCACGGGCAGGTTCAGGTGCTTGCCGGGGGTGGCGAGCTCCTTCGTGTACGAGTACAGGTCGTTCACGAGGGTGGTGGCGTTCCCGGCGAGCGCGAGGACGCGCTGCATGGCCGGCTGGGCGTGCAGGTCCGCCGGGAGTTCGTAGCCGCCGACGGTGTCGGTGATGGTGGGGCAGGGGCGGAAGTTGTTGAACTGCCGCATCGCCAGGTACTCCCACACCTCCGGCACGTGGTCCGTCTCGGACCAGGCCGCCTCCGCCAGGTACCCCAGGTGCAGCCGCGCCATGTCGTGCCGGAACCGGTCGGCCTGTGAGGGGGTCGCCCGCTCGGTGAAGTACTCCATGGCGGACCGGTAGGCGCGCCGGGGGGCGTCCGAGTGGAGCGACTCCGCCCACCCGGGGTCGTACTCCTTCGTGGTGTGCAGCGGGTCGAGGGCGGTGTGGGCGAGGAGGAGACGTCCGCCGAGGCCGATGGGCGAGCCGCCGTGGTCCTCGCAGTAGCAGTCGTCGACGGCGTTCTCGGCGACCATCAGGCGGGTGGCGACCATCAGGTGCTCGACGGTCGGCGCGTCCGGGTGGCAGGCGACCATGTAGCGCCCGACGGAGAAGCCGTCGAACTCGCCCTCCCAGTCGTCGGGGTAGAGCTGGACCTCGTCGAGGGCCCAGGCCTTGATCCTGCGGCTGACCTCGTCGACCCGTACGGGGTCGGGTTCGGGGACGGGGTGGAAGTAGAGGCCCGGGACCGGGTGTCCCTCGACGGGCGCGGCGGGCACCGGAGGCTCCGGCAGCGCCGCGCGACGGGCCAGGGAGAGGCCCGCGGTGCCCAGCCCGGTGGGGCCGCGCAGCAGGCGCCCCAGGTCGGTGGCGGGGGGCGCGACGACCGCTTCGGTGGCGGGTGGCGCGACGACCGCTTCGGGGGCAGGTGGCGGGACGACCGCTTCGGCGGCGGCCGCGGTCGTGTCGGCGGGGGCCGCCCCCGCCGCGGCCCGGGCGAGGACGTGGGCCCCGAAGTGGGTGGCGGCGGTGGGCAGGCTCGACTGCAGAGGGGAAGGCCCGGGTTCGGGCATCCGTGGCTCCTTGGTGAGGGGGTGGTCTGTCCGGGTCCCGGGCCCGCTCGGCCGGCCCGGGGGAACCGGTCTGTCGCGGCCTCCGTGACGGCCGGCGGACAGCTCCTCCGGGGCCTGCCCTTCAGGTCGGGCCGGATCAGGGAGCGGAGCCCGGTGCGTGCGCTCGCAAGGCGGAGGAGGGAGTCGACGCGGAGCGTCGGCGACCGACGACAACGCGGCGAGCGTGCGTGCCGGGCCCCGCGAGCCCGGCCCGATCCGAAGGACAGGCCCTAGTCGCGCCTGCGGGCGATCTGCACGTTCTCGAGCACGCCCAGCGCGTTCGGCACGAGGATGGCGGCGGAGTAGTAGGTGGTGACGAGGTACGACATGATCGCCTGCTCGCCGATGCCCATGAACCGCACCGACAGGCCGGGCTCGTACTCCTCCGGCAGGCCGGTCTGGCGCAGGCCGATGACGCCCTGGTTGTCCTCGCCGAGGCGCATCGCGAGGATCGAGCTGGTGTTGTCCTCGTTGATGGGGATCTTGTTGCACGGCAGGATGGGGACGCCGCGCCAGCCCAGGACCTGCTGGCCTTCGAGGGCGACGGTGTCCGGGTAGAGCCCGCGGGCGTTCCACTCGCGCCCGATCGCCGCGATCGTCCTGGGGTGGGCGAGGAAGAGCTTGGTGCCGCGGCGGCGACAGAGCAGCTCGTCGAGGTCGTCCGGGGTGGGCGGGCCCGCGTGGGGCTGGATCCGCTGCTTGAAGTCGGCGTTGTGGAGCAGGCCGAACTCCCGGTTGTTGATGAGCTCGTGCTCCTGGCGCTCGCGCAGCGCCTCGATGGTGAGCCTGAGCTGCTCCTCCGTCTGGTTCATCGGCCCGTTGTAGAGGTCGGCGACCCTGGTGTGGACCTTCAGGACGGTCTGGGCGACGGAGAGTTCGTACTCGCGCGGCTTGAGCTCGTAGTCGACGAAGGCGCCCGGCAGCGCGACCTCGCCCGTGTGACCGGCCGACATCGCGATCTCGGCCTCGCCGTGACGGTTCTGCCGTTGGAGGGGGAGCGAGCTGAAGTCCTGGAGGTGGGCCTGGAGGCCCGGCGCCGAGGCCAGTACGGCGGCGAACTCGGCGCGGGAGAGGGTGAGCAGCGTGCCGGAGGTCTCGGCGGTGGCGGTGTGGTCCCATCGGGCGTCGGCGTCCAGAAGGGCGTTCTCACCGAACCGGTCGCCGTCGGCGAGGACGGACACGGCCACCTCGTCGCCGTACTTGCCGAGGGAGGTCTGGTTGATCCGGCCGTGGGCGATGAGGTGGATCCCGTCCGCGGGGGCGCCGCGCACGACCAGCACCTCGCCGGCGCCGAAGTCGCGCTGGACGCACCGGCCGGCCAGCGCGTCGAGCACCTCCTCGTCCTCGAAGCCGCGCAGCAGGGCGAGTTCGCCGAGCTCCCGGGGGATGACCCGGACGCGGGCGCCGTCCTGGACGAACTCGATACGCCCGTCGCCGACGGTGTAGCTCAGCCGGCGGTTCACCCGGTAGGCGCCGCCCTTGGTCTCGACCCAGGGGAGCATCCGCAGCAGCCAGCGGGAGCTGATCTCCTGCATCTGCGGGGCGGACTTGGTCGTGGTGGCGAGGTTCCGGGCAGCCGCGGTGCTGAGGCTGGACTGCTTCGGCGCGGCCGACTGTACGTCCGGGCCGGTGTCGACGGTCATGGGGCGGGCTCTCCTTCGCAGGGGGGTGGCGCCCGGCACACGGGTGCGCGGGTCGATGAAGAGGAGAAAGAGGAGAAAAAGGGGAGACGAAGAGAAAGACGAGAAAGGGGGTGAACCTCTGGGAATCCGTCCAGATCCTGGGGAACAGTAACGGCCGGTCCACCCCGTTCGCCCGGTCGGAGCGATCGCATTACCTCGAAACGGCGATCTTGCTTCCCGCGAGGTTTAACCAGGTGAAGGACGGTATTCGGACGCCCTGGCCGAGAGCCCGTGGGTGGGCGGCGCCCCGGGACCCACGCGGACGGCACGGACGGGAAGCACACGCGGGGGGCACCTGCCACTTAAAGGGACAAACCGCAACATTCAGGCTAGATTCGGCCGACCGAGGATCCCCCCAGTCGCCTTCGAGGTAGGTCAATGCCGAACGCTGATGCCCGTGCGGACGCCGCCACATCCGGCTCTCCCCCGGCGGCCAAACTGACACTCGTCACGCTGACCGCGATGGTCGTCGGGTCCATGGTGGGCGCCGGCGTGTTCTCGCTGCCCCGGAGGTTCGCCCAGGAGACGGGGGTCGCGGGCGCGCTCATCGCCTGGGCGATCGCCGGCTTCGGCATGCTGATGCTCGCGTTCGTCTTCCAGACGCTCGCGGTACGCCGCCCTGACCTGGACGCGGGGGTCTACGCGTACGCGAAGGCCGGTTTCGGCGAATACCTGGGCTTCTTCTCCGCCTTCGGCTACTGGGCGAGCGCCTGCGTCGGCAACGTGACGTACTGGGTGCTCATCATGTCGACGATCGGCGCGATCGCCCCGGCGCTCGGCGACGGCGACACCGCGCTCTCGATCGTCCTGTCCTCGGCCGGACTGTGGGCGTTCTTCCTGCTGATCAGGCGCGGAGTGAAGGAGGCCGCGGCGATCAACCGGATCGTCACCGTGGCCAAGGTCGTCCCCATCATCGTCTTCGTCATCCTGGCCCTGTTCTACTTCGACGCGTCCGTCTTCGCCGACAACTTCGGCGGCGCCGACTACGCCGGCTCGCTCTTCAACCAGGTCCGCGGCACCATGCTCGCCACCGTCTTCGTCTTCCTCGGCGTCGAGGGCGCCAGCGTGTACTCGCGGCACGCCAAGCGCCGTGAGGACGTGGGCCGGGCGACGATCCTGGGCTTCCTCAGCGTCTTCGCCGTCTTCGCCTCCGTGACCATCGTGTCGTACGGGATCATGCCGATGAGCGAGATCGCCGAACTCCGCCAGCCCTCGATGGCGGGGGTCCTGGAGGCCGCCGTCGGCACCTGGGGCCAGGTCTTCGTCAGCGTCGGCCTCATCGTCTCCGTCCTCGGCGCGTACCTCGCCTGGACCCTGATGGCCGCCGAGGTGCTCTTCGTGGCGGCCAAGGACGAGGACATGCCGCGCTTCCTCGGGCGCTCCACCGGCGACGACGTCCCCGTCCCGGCCCTGCTCATGACGACGGCCCTCAGCCAGGTCGTCCTGGTCATCACGGCCTTCTCCGACGACGCGTTCAACTTCGCCCTCGACCTGACCAGCGCGCTCAGCCTGATCCCGTTCCTGCTCGCCGCCGCGTTCGCGGTGAAGATCGCCCTGCGGCCCGCGCAGGAGAAGGTGGCGGGCCCGAGCACCCGGCGGGAGCTGGTCGTGGGCATCCTCGCCACGGTCTACACGGCGTTCCTGCTGTACGCGGCCGGGCTCAAGTTCGTCCTGGTCTCCTTCATCCTCTACGCGCCCGCGACCTTCCTCTTCGTCAAGGCCAGGCGTGAACAGGGCCGTCGGCTCTTCTCCCCGCGCGAACTGGTGATCCTCGCCGTCTCGATCGTCGGCGCCGTGCTGGGGATCACGGCTCTCGCGGCCGGCTGGATCAGCCTCTGAGCACCTCTCCCCGCCTCCCTCCCCCATCCGCACCGAAAGGCCCCGCATGACCAGCAACGACGCTTCCGCCACGCCCGCGCTCGGCGTGTACTCCGAGGTCGGAAGGCTCCGCAAGGTCCTTGTCTGCTCCCCGGGGCTCGCGCACCGCCGGCTGACCCCGACCAACTCGGACGACCTGCTCTTCGACGACGTGATGTGGGTGGAGAACGCGCAGCGCGACCACGCCGACTTCGTCAACAAGCTGACCCAGCGCGGGGTCGAGGTCGTGGAACTGCACGACCTGCTCGCCGAGACGATGGCGATCCCCGCGGCACGGGCCTGGCTCCTCGACCGGAAGATCACGGCGAACGAGGTCGGCCTCGGGCTCATCGACGACACCCGGGCCTTCCTCGACGGCCTCCCGCCGCGTGAACTGGCCGAGTTCCTCATCGGCGGCCTGTCCACGGCGGACCTGCCCGACGCGTTCCGGTCCGGGTACGTCGCCCTCGCCCGCGAGGCCACCGGTGCGCGCGAGTACCTGATGCCGCCGCTGCCGAACACGCTCTACACCCGCGACACCACCTGCTGGCTGTACGGCGGCGTGACCCTGAACCCGTTGTACTGGCCCGCCCGGCACGGCGAGACCCTCCTCATGAAGGCGATCTACACCTTCCACCCCGACTACCGTGCCGCCACCGTCTGGTGGGGCGATCCCGAGGAGGACTGGGGCCAGGCCACCTTCGAGGGCGGCGACATCATGCCCGTCGGCAACGGCGTGGTCCTCATGGGCATGAGCGAGCGGACCTCCCGGCAGGCGATCACCCAGGTCGCCGCCTCGCTCTTCAGGAACGGCGCCGCCGAGCGCGTCGTCGTGGCCGGCATGCCGAAGCTGCGCTCGGCCATGCACCTCGACACCGTCTTCACCTTCGCCGACCGCGACATCGTGACGCTCTACCCGAAGATCATGGACTCGGTCCACACCTTCTCGCTGCGGCCCGGGGACGGCGCCCCCGGGGTCGAGATCACCGACGAGGGCGCCACCCCGTTCGTGGACGTCGTCGCCGAGAGCCTCGGCCTGCCGCGGCTCCGCGTGATCGAGACCGGCGGCGACGTGTACGCCTCCGAGCGGCAGCAGTGGGACAGCGGCAACAACGCCGTCGCGCTCGAACCCGGTGTCGTCTTCACCTACGACCGGAACACCCAGACCAACACGCTGCTGCGCAAGGCGGGGGTCGAGGTCATCACCATCGTCGGCGCCGAACTGGGCCGGGGCCGGGGCGGCGGCCACTGCATGACCTGTCCGCTGATCCGCGACGCGGTCGAGTTCTGACCCTCGCCCCGCGCACGCCTCCGCGCCACGGAACCGGCCATCCCTCCCCCGTGGAGGGATGGCCGGTTCGGCGCGCTCCCGGTCCGCCCCGGGCGTCGGTCGGGACCGGGCGCCGGAGCGGGCCGGGCCGGACCTCGGCTCCGGAAGCCGGGTCAGGCCGTCGGGGCCGTGCCGGCCAGCTGCTCGGCGAGCTCCCGCTCGCCCTCCTCGGAGAGCGAGGTCTTGAGCACGGTGCCGCCGAACTTCTCCATGGCCGCCGCGAACTCGCCCTCGGCGATCCTCGACGCCATCACCACGACGGCGGCCGAACCGGGGGCGAGCAGCGAGCGGACCTTGTCGCGGAAGGTGTTGTCGACGCCCATCTGGTTGAGCTTGCCGATGAGGCCGCCGACGGCGGCGCCGACCACTCCGATCGCCGGCGTGAGGATGACGAGGCCGAAGACCATGCCCCACAGGGCGCCGGCCGTGGCCGAGAGGGCGATCTGCCCCTCCCGCCTGGCCGGCGTGTCCACATGGGTCTCGCCGTCCGCGTCCACCGAGACCACGGCGACGCCGGTCAGTTCGACCACCTGACGGCTCTCCAGCTTCCGGACCTCGGCGAAGGCCCGCTCGGCGACGGCGCGATCCTCGTAGCCGAGCACGATGAGTTCGGACATGCGCCTCTCCTCCTGTGGGGTACGGCAGCCGGATTCAGTACCGCTCCGCCTTGACGAGCTTCGGGGTCAGCACCGGCTCGGGAGGCTGTCGGCTGATCACCAGCGGCTGGGCGCGCCCGCCCGGTGCGAGGTCCTCGACCCCGACGAACTGTGTCTCGACGACCTTGCCCGAGGAGTCCAGGAAGTCGACCTGGACGGCGTAGGAGGCCTCTTCGTCCGTCCTGTTGGTGATGTTCAGGACGACGGTCAGCACGCCGCCGGTCTCCGCCCGGGGCTTGCCGGTCATCGCGACCTCGCTCCGCGCGTTGCCCGGGGCCTGCACGTCCTCCAGCTCGTCCTCCGCCTGCTGACGCGAGCGCTCGACCTCCGAGCCGATGGACGCCTTGCGCGAGGCCTCCCGCTCGGAGGCGGACGCCGCGGCCGAGGAGGCGGAAGCCCGCGCGGACTCGACCGCCTCGGAGGCCGCCGAGGCGAGGGGGGAGGGCGGTTCGCCCGAGAAGTCGTCCGTGTCGGGGGCCGTGGGGCGTTCGCTGAACGTGGGGCTGCTGGTGTCGGCGCCGCCGCCGTCGCAGGCCACCAGGCCGGTGGCGCCGAGGGCCGTCACGACGACGGCCGCGGCCGCGCTCGCCGCCCGCGCGCGGACCGAGCGTCTCGCCCGCGCCGATGTGGGGTTCACAGGATCGTCCTCTTCTCGTTCCGTGCTGCGTGCGGGGTCAGTAGCGCAGGACGCCGGCGATGCGGTCCATGTCGAGCAGGGTGTCGTCGCGCACGAACTGGACCTCGGCTCCGGTGTCGAGGGCCCGCTCGACGATCTCGTCGACCATGTCGTCCCGCGCCTCGGGCTCGGCGGGCTCGGCCGGTTCCAGATGGCCGCCCTCGTCCCGTACGACGGTCCGGTAGTGGTCCTCGACGGCGAGCAGCCGCATCCGGCCCTCCTTCACGGCCTGCCACACCTCGTCGATGCCGCCGGCGAACTCGCGGCGGCCCCGCGCCGCGTCCAGCTCGGCGACGACGGTGGTCGACGCGGCGGCCTCACGCGCGGCACGGGCCGGCTCGACGGCCTCCTTGACCGCCGCGGCGGGCCCGCGGGCCAGTCCGCCGCGGTGGATCGGCGTGGTGCCCGGCTGGAGCGGCCCGGTGTCCTCCAGGAGCGCGAGGGCGGCCGGCTCGCCGATCACGTACAGGGGGCGCGGCTCGGAGGCGAGTACGGCGCGCAGTGCCGTGTGCGCCTCGCGCAGGAACTGGCGGGTGGCCTCGTCCTGGAAGGTGCTGGGCAGGTCTCCGACCCGCTCCTTGCGCTCCGCGTCCGGGTCTTCGAGGCTGCGGGTGAGCGGGAAGCCGTCCTCGGTGTGCTCGGTGACCTGTTCGGGGCTGCCGCTCCAGAGCGAGACCCGGTCCGCGGCGACCGCGAGCGTCCACGAGGGCTGTTCGGCGGCCTGGGCGGCGACCAGGTTCCGGGTGAGGAAGGTGTCGGCGACGACGACGCGTTCCGGGACGGTCCTGGCCACCGTCCACACGTAGTGCTCCCCCGGCGCGACGAAGATCACGAGGCCTTCCTCGGCGTGCGAGAGGTCGATCTCGGCCACCGCTCGGCGCAGCTGGTCGAGGACGTCGTCCCGGCGCTCGCGGGTCACCGCCGGGTCGTCCTGGATCGCCTTCTCCGCGGCCGCCACGAGGTTGCGGAGGCGTACGGGGTCCTGGGCGTTCTCCGGCTCGCGGCGGTGCGTCGGCATCACGAGCGACAGGGCGGGGTACGGGCGGGGCTGTCGCAGCTTCGCGAGCACGTCACTGCTGAGCGCGGGGTCCATGGGAGAGCCTTCCTGACGAATTCCTGCGGTTCTGCGGTTCTCGGCGGTACTGCCGGTTCCGCGGTTCTCTGCGGTGCGGCGGGATCTGCGGTTCTCCGTCCGCCGCTGCCACCGGTGTCCGGTGCGGGGGCGGGGGCCCTACTGGGGGCCCGCGAGCTGGTCGGCCAGTTCCTTCTCGTCCTCGTCGCTGAGCGAGGTCTTGAGGACGGTGCCGCCGTGCGGCCGCATGGCCACCGTGAACTTGTCGTCCGTGATCTTCGACGCCATGATCACGACGGCGGCCGAGCCGGGCTTGAGGAGTTCGTCCACCTGTTGGCGGAAGCGGTCGTCGACGCCCGACTTGCTGAGCTTGCCGACGAGGCCGCCGAGGGCCGCTCCGGTCAGGAGTCCGACGCCGGGCAGCAGGAAGAGGATGCCGAAGATCGCGCCCCAGAGGGCGCCGGAGGCGGCGGAGACGCCGACGATGCGGCTGCTGGTGTCGACGTGGGTCCGGCCTTCGGTGTCCACGGCGACGATCGCGAGCCCGTTGAGGTGCACGACGTAGTCCCGTTGCAGGTCCTGGACCGTGGCGAAGGCCTGCTCGGCGACCTCGGGGTCGTCGTATCCGATGACGATGAGCTCAGACATTCCCGCCTCCTCGGAGAAGGGAATCCTCGGGGTCTCCCTTCCGACGGAGAGGCTCGGACAGCCTCTCCGGGATCACGAAGTGCCATCTTGTCCCGATACCAGGTGGTACGCGACTCGGTGTCCCGCCACACGGGGGAGCCCCGCCGCACGGCGGTGCCGTGTGACGGGGCTCGGGTCCGAGCGGTGGCGCCGGTCCGCTACGCGACCGGCTGCTGCTGGGTGACGCAGTGGATGCCGCCGCCGCCCGTGCCGAGGCGGTCGATGTTCAGCTGCTCGATCACGCGGTCGGGGTAGAGCCGGGCCAGGGTGGCCCGGGCGGCCTGGTCCGCCCGGGTGTCACCGAAGTGGGCGCTGATCACGGCGCCGTTGCAGAGGTAGAAGTTGGCGTACGAGGCGAGGAAGCCCTCGCTGGTGGAGCGGATCTTGTAGTAGTCCGGACCCTGGAGGCGCATGGTGTCCATCGGGACGCCCTGGGCCGTGGTGGACGCGGACAGGATGCTGAACTGCTGGCGCGCGTCGCGGGCGTAGGCGTCGTTCTCGGAGGCGAGGGGCATCTGGACGAGCGCCTCGCCCGGGGAGAGGAAGCGGGACGTGGCGTCGACGTGGTCGTCGGTGATGTCCTGGCCCTTGACGCCGTCGAACCAGATGACCTTGGAGGCGCCGTACGCCGCGCACATGGCCGACTCCAGCTGGCGCTCCGACATCCCGGGGTTGCGGTTGCGGTTCACGAGGCTGCTGCGGGTGGCCATCAGGGTGCCGGCGCCGTCCTGCTCGATGGCGCCGCCCTCGCCCACCAGGCCCGCGTAGGTGATCGGCACGCCGACGTAGGAGGCGATCCGCCCGGCGACGAGGGCGTCCTTGGCGTGCGCCTGCTTGTTGCCCCAGCCGTTGAAGTTGAGGCCGACGGCGTCCAGGCCGCCGGTCCCGTCGACCCGGAAGACGGGACCGGTGTCGCGCGTCCAGCAGTCGTCGACGGGGATGGAGCTGATGACGGTGACCGTGGAGCCGCAGAGCTGGCGGGCCTTGGCGGCGCTCCCGGAGTTGGCGCACATCACGACGGGCTCGTACTTCGCGATCGTCCGGGCGATCAGCGCGATGTCCGCCTGGACGCCGCTCAGCTTGTTGCCCCAGATCGACGTGCTGTCCGGCCAGCACATCCAGGTGCGGGTGTGCCGGACGTCCTCGACCGGGACCCGGAACGGGCCGGCGGCCGTGGCGGCCCGGGCGCGGTTCTCCGTCGTGGTGCTCGCGAGGGCCGCGCCCGCCGCGGTCACTCCGGCCGCGACGAGGAAGCCCCGTCGGTTCAGGCCCCGCCGCGCGTGGCGGCCCGCCTCGGTCGCGTTCTCCTCGGACGCGTTCTCCTCGGTCCGGTTCGCCTCAGGTCGGTTCACTTCTGCCTCCTGTGTGCTGGGGTGGGCTGTGCGAGAGGGGACGTGAGCTCCTGCCGGGCCGCCGCGATCCGGTCCGGGTTCCAGCCGGGGTGCGGGACGGACTCCAGGAGCAGCCGGGTGTACGGGTGCTGCGGCGCGGCGAGCACCTCGGCGGTGGCGCCGGCCTCGACGACGCTGCCGTGGCGCATGACGAGGACCTCGTCGGTGACGCACCGGACCACGCCGAGGTCGTGGGTGATGAAGAGGTAGCCGATCGGGGTCTGCTCGCGGATGTCGGCGAGCAGGTTGAGGATCTGGGCCTGGACGGACACGTCGAGGGCGGCGACGGCCTCGTCGAGGACGAGGACGGCCGGTTCGACGGCGAGGGCGCGGGCGATGGCGACGCGCTGGCGCTGCCCGCCGGAGAGCTGTCGGGGCAGGGCCTCGGCGGCCCGGCTGCCGAGGCCCACCTGGTCCAGGAGTTCGCGGATGCGGGGCTCGGGGTCGCGGTCGGGGAAGTGCAGGCGGAGGGTCTCGCGCAGGACCTGGTCGACGCCGGTCCTGGGGTCGAGGGAGAGATAGGGGTCCTGGAAGACCATCTGCACCTCGCGGGCCCTGGCCAGGCGCTCCGCCCTGCCGCGCGCTCGGGCGGGCCGGACCCGGTCCCGTACCCGTACCTCACCGGCGTCCGCGCGTTCCAGACCGACGACGATGCGGGCGGTGGTGGTCTTGCCCGAGCCGGAGCCGCCGACGATGCCGAGCGAACCCCCCTCGGGGAGGGTGAAGGACACCCCGTCCACGGCGTGCACGGTTCCGAAGCTGCGCCGCAGGTCCACGGCCCGCAGCAGGGGCTCAGACATCGACGGCGCTCCCTTCGGCGGTGACCCGCTCGCTGTGGTGACAGGCGGCGAGGTGCACCGCTCCCCCGGAGACCGGGCGGGGCTCGGGGGCCCGCTCGTCGCACACCTCGGTGGCGAGCGGGCAGCGGGCGGCGAACGCGCAGCCCGTGAGGGGGGTGCGCAGGTCCGGCGGCTGTCCGGGGATGGCGGCGAGCCGGCCGCCGGGGGTGGTGAGCCGTGGCGTGGAGGCGAGCAGGGCCGCGGTGTACGGATGGCGTGGGCGCGCGAAGAGGGCCTCGGCGGGGCCGGTCTCGGCGATCCGGCCGGCGTACATGACGTACACGCGGTCGCTGATCGCCGCCGCCAGGTCGAGGTCGTGGGTGACGAAGAGCAGTCCGGTGCCGAAGTGTTTCCGCAGCCGGGCGAGGAGGGCGATCACCTCCGCCTGGGTGGTGACGTCGAGGGCGGTGGTGGGTTCGTCGGCGAGGAGGAGGGCGGGGTCGCCCATGAGCGCGGCGGCGATCATGACGCGCTGGAGCATGCCGCCGGACACCTGGCTCGGGTACTTCTCCAGGGCGGTGGCGTCCAGGCCGACGGCCTCCAGGAGCTCGACGGCGCGCGCGGTGGCCCCGGCCCGGTCCGCGGTCCCGGCCGAGCGGACGCCCTCGGTGAGGAAGTCGCCGATGCGCCGCAGCGGATTGAGGGCGGCGCGCGGGTCCTGGAAGATCATGGCGACGGTCTCCGCGCGCAGGGCGCGCAGCCGGTCCGTGCCCATGGCCAGGACGTCGTGCCCCTCCACCAGGACGGTTCCCCCGGTGGCGGCGCCGGGGGGCAGCAGGCCGAGGGCGCTGCGTGAGGTGAGGGTCTTCCCGGAGCCCGACTCCCCGACGAGGGCGACGGTCTCGCCGCGGCCGACGGTGAGGTCGATCCCGTCGAGGACGGGCCGGGCGGTCCCCGGGAGGGTGATCCGCAGACCCCGGACGTCGAGCGTGGTGGCCGGCGGATCGTCGGGCGAGGTGGCCGCCCCGGTGCCGGGCGCGGTGGTCGGTCCCGTGCCGGGGACGGTGGCCGGTCCGGTGTCGGGCGGGGTGGTCGGTCCGTTCATGGCCCATCGGGTGAGGGGTCGTCGTGTCATCGGTCGCGGGGTCATCCGTCCCTCCTTGCGACGCGGTCGGCCCAGCGCTCGCCGACCACGTTGAACGCGACGACGGTGAGGACGACGAAGAGGCACGGCAGGATCGCGGAGAGCGGGTAGCCGTGCTGGACGGCGGTCTGACCGTCGAAGACCATGCGGCCCCAGTCCGGTGTGAGCGGCGGAACGCCGAGGCCGAGGAAGGACAGGCCGGCCAGGTCCATGAGGGCGTAGCCGAAGTTGATCGTGGACTGGGCGAGGACGACGGGGGCGATGTTGGGGAGGATGTGGCGCAGACAGATCTGGAGCGCCGAGTGCCCCTGGACCTGGTAGGCGCTGACGTAGGGGCGGGCGCGTTCGGCCAGGACGAGGGAGCGGGTGAGCCGGCTGACGTACGGCAGGTAGGCCAGGCCGAGCGCGACGACGGGGGCGAGCAGCCCCTCGCCGTACACGGAGATGACGAGGACCGCGAGGAGCATCCCGGGGAAGGCGAAGACGAGTTCGGTGGCGCGGGAGAGCAGGGAGTCGAGCCAGCCTCCGCGCCAGGCCGCGGCGGTGCCGATGGCGACCCCGGCGAGGGTGGAGAAGACGACGACGCCCAGCGGGCCGAGCAGGGAGGTGCGGGCGCCGAGGAGGATCCGCGAAAGGGTGTCGCGGCCGGCGGCGTCGACGCCGAACGGGTGCTCGGCGGAGGGTCCGGCGAGCGCGCCGCCGAGGTCGACGGCGTTGGGGTCGTGGGGGGCGAGCCAGGGCGCGAGGAGCGCGGCGGCGACGACGAGTCCGACGAGTCCCAGGCAGACGAGGTGGAGCGGGGAGCGGCCGGAGCCGGGGGCGCGGAGCTTCGCGAGTCCGGGGCGCCGGGTGAGCACGGTGGTCATGCGCTCGCCCCCCGGGTGCCGAGGGTGATCCGGGGATCGACGACCGGCAGCAGCAGGTCGACGACCAGGTTCACCGCCATGAACAGGGCCACGATGATGAGGGAGATGGCCTGGACGGTCGGGAAGTCCTTGGTGGTGGTGGAGAGTTCGAGGAGCTGGCCGATGCCGCCGACGCTGAAGGCGGTCTCGACGAGGATCGTGCAGACCAGCAGGGTGGAGACGATCAGTCCGCCGGTGGTGAGCACGGTCCCGAGGGAGTTGCGCAGGACGTGCCGGCGGATGACCTGCCGCTCGGGGACGCCCCGGCTGCGGGCGACCGTGACGTGTTCGCCGGCGAGCGCTTCGAGCATGGCGGAGCGGGTGACCCGGGCGAGCATGCCGATGAGGTAGAGCGCGAGGGCGATCGCCGGCAGGGTCAGGTGCCAGACCTGGTCGAGGAATCCGGAGCCCGCGCCGCCGCTGGGGAACCAGCCGAGCTTGACGGCGAAGAGGCCCTGGAGCAGGACGGCGGCGACGAAGGACGGGGTGCCGACGGCGAGGGTGGTGGCGACGAGGACGGCGGAGTCGGTGGCCCCGCCGCGTACGGCGGCGACGCGGCCGAGCAGCAGGCCGACGACGACGACCACGAGGAGCGCCATGGTGATCAGCAGCAGGGTGGTGGGCAGCCGGTCGGCCAGGAGCCGGGAGACGTCGGTGCGGTAGGTGAGGGAGCGGCCGAAGTCGCCCTGGACCATGTCGCCGAGCCAGCGCAGGTAGCGCACGGCGAACGGGTCGTCGAGGTGGTACTGGGCGTTGACGGCGGCGAGCGCCTCGGGGGAGGCCGAGCGGCCGGAGAGCAGGAAGCTCGCGGGGCTGCCGGGCGCCAGGTACATCGCGCCGAAGACGACGAACGACGCCACGAGGAGGGTGGCCGCCATCTCGGCGGCCCGCCGGACGGCGAATCTCAGGAAGTTCACGGCGCGGCCCCGACGTCGGCGGCCCACGGGTAGTACATGTACGCGATGGTCGTGGGGGCGCCGGTGATCCTCTTGTTGAGGAAGACAGCGGTGGGCCACTCGGCGACCGGGATCCACGGCAGCTGTTCGGCCGCGTGCTTCTGGAGCTCGGTCTCGGTCCGGAGCCGGCTGTCCCGGTCGTAGGCGGCGGTGGCGCGGTCGACGAGCGCGTCGTACCGCTTGTCGCTGTACCCCGCGAAGTTGAGGTACGCGCCGGTTCTGAAGTTGGTGAGGAGGTCCAGCGGGTCGGTGATCGACTGGTAGTAGGTGAGCGGGAACATGTCGATGCCCTCGCGCGCCTCGGGGTCGGTGAAGAGGGCCGTGAAGGCGTTGGGGGCGACGGACTTGAGGTTGATGTTCAGCCCGATCCGGCTGCCCGCCGCCTGGACGGCGGTGGCGAGGAGGGAGACGTCCTGGCCGATCGAGCTGGTGGCGACGGTCAGGCTCTTGCCGGTGGCCCCCGCCTCCTCGACGAGCGCGCGCGCCTTCTCGATGTCCCGGTCGGTGGGCGGCAGGCCGGCGAAGGCGGCCTCGCGCGTCTCCGGGGAGGCTCCCGCCCAGGCGGCCCGGGTGGTGAGGGAGTTGGTGACGGTGCCCGCTCCGCCGAGTCCGGCCTGTACGAATCCGGAGCGGTCCAGGGCGAGGGAGAGCGCCTGGCGGACGCGGACGTCGCGGAGCGGGCCCTTCATGTTGGTGATGTTGACGTTGACGGTGCTGAGGCCCTCGCCGAAGTAGAGGGTTCCGACGCCGCTGCCCTTGAGGCGCGCGTAGCTCTCGGTCGGGATGAGGTAGCCGCCGTCGGCCTCACCGCTGAGCAGGGCGTTGGTACGGGCGGAGGGGTCGGTCAGGAAGCGGAAGACGACCTTGCCCGCCTTGGCCCGGGTGCCCCAGTAGTGGTCGAAGCGGTCGAGTTCGAGCGACTGGCCCTTCTGCCAGGCGCCGAGGGAGAACGGCCCGGTGCAGGCGAGGCCGCCGGAGGTGCCGTAGTCCTTGCCCGCGGCGGTGACCCCGGCCTTGGAGGCGACCACACCGGCTGCCGTCGCCATGTACTGGGGGAACTGGGAGTCGGGCTTCTTGAGCTTGACGGTGACCTGGAGGGGGCCCGTCTTCCGTACCGCGGTGACGTTCTGGAAGTTCTGGGCCCACGCCGCCGCGTTGTCCGGGTCCCGCTGGCGGCCGAGGCTGAAGACGACGTCGTCGGCGGTCATGGTCCGGCCGTCGTGGAAGCGCACCCCGCGCCGCAGGTCGTACACCCAGGTGGTCGGGTCGGGGTTGGACGCCTTCTCGGCGAGCCCGGGTTCGAGGGTGAGGCCCGGCGTCCAGCGCATCAGGCTCTCGCACACGTTGGAGAGGATCGTGTTCTGCGGGTAGTCGAACGCGACGGTGTGGTCGAGCGTCGGCGGCTCGGCGTACAGCGCCCAGGTGAAGGAGTCGACGTCGCCCTTGGGCCGCGGGGTGCCGGCGGAGAGCGTGAACGACGCCCCGGGGCCGTCGGTACCGGGGCGGGGCGGACCGGCGCAGGCCGCGAGCACGGCGACCGAGGACAGGACCGCGAGCACGGTCCGCGCGGCCGTCGCGGGGACGGACCGGCCGCGGAGCGGTCCCGGGCGGCGTCGGGGGACGCGGGGTGGGGGTGCGGTGCTCATCGTCGCGCTCTCTTTCGTTCGTACGCGGTGGGTGACGCGGTGGCGGCCGGTGGCGTTACGCGGCGGGGCGGGCCGCCGGGATCTGCTGGGTGATGCAGTGCACGCCACCCCCGCCGTACGCGATGACCGGCGCCCGGACGCCGACGACCTTGCGGTCCGGGAAGGCGGCGGCGATGACCTCCAGGGCGGCCATGTCCTGCGGCACTCCGGCCACCGGGACCACGACGCCGCCGTTGGCGAGGTAGAAGTTCAGGTACGAGACCTCCACCCGGCCGCCGGCGACCTCGGCGAACGCGACCTGGGGGACGTCGACGATCTCCAGGGCGCGGCCCCGGGCGTCGGTCGAGGCCTCCAGGACGGCGCGGTTGGCGCGCATCCGGGCGTAGTCGGGGTGCTCGGGGTCGTCGGGCAGGGAGACGACGACCTTGCCGGGGGCGGCGAAGGCGCACACACCGTCGACGTGGCCGTCGGTCTCGGTGTCGAGGAGACCGCCGTACGGAAGCCAGATCACCTTGCTGACGCCCAGCCGGCTCTTGAGCTCGGCCTCGATCCGGTCGCGGGTCAGGTCCGGGTTCCGGTTGGTGTGGAGGAGGCACTGCTCGGTGGTGATGAGGGTGCCCTCGCCGTCGACGGTGATCGCGCCGCCCTCCAGGATCATGTCGGAGGCGATGCGGTCGACGCCGAGGTGCTCCAGGATGAGGGCGCTGACCCGGTCGTCGGAGTCGTACGGGTGGTGCTTGCGGCCCCAGGCGTTGAAGCGGAAGTCGACGCCGGCGCGGTGTCCGTCGCCGTCCAGGACGAACAGCGGCGCGGAGTCGCGGAACCAGGAGTCGTCCAGGGGCAGCTCCACGACGGTGACGTCCTCGCCGCAGTGGGCGCGGGCGTCGGCGGCGAAGCCGGGCGGGGCGACCATGGTGACGGGCTCGAACCGTGCGACGGCGCGGGCGACGTCCGCGTACTCCTTCTTGACGGCGTCGAGGACGCCGTTCCACAGCTCCGCGCGGGTGGGCCACGCCATCAGGCAGCCCTCGTGCTCGGACCATTCGGCGGGCATGCGGTACGTGGTGGTCATCGGTGTCTCATTTCGATCGGTGGGATGGATCGTGGCCTTAACTGAATTTTCAGTCAAGGCCTTGAGCGAGGAGATCCGGCTTGGTCGCGCTCGGCGGGGGCAAGGAGGCATCTCGACCTCGCGCACGTCAGGGGCTCTTTCCGCGCCTCCCCCGGCGAAGGGTCGGGGAGGGCGAGAAGACGGGCCACCCCTGCTCGCCCCGCACCCGAGAGCCCGAGGTGGGGCGGGCGGGACCGGCGGAGCCCGGCGACGGCCTCACTGTGGCACTGACTGAAAAATCAGTCAAGAGATGAAGGGTGCGTGAACATGTTCCGGTACCGGCCCGGGCCGCGCCCTAGAAGAACCCCGCTCCGCTCAACCGCGCGCCGTCCCCCATGAGCTCCCTCAGCCACGGACCGCGCACGGCCGGAATGCGCACCATGGCATGCCGGAACGCCCGCCCGTCGGCCTGGAACGGCGGACGGGGCCGTGACGCCGACGGGTCGTAGTCGTCCCGGAGAACGCCTTCGGGCAGGCCGCCGGAGGCGGGGACGGGCCGGCCCCGTTCGGGAAGGACCAGCCCCCGCCACACCCCGAACGCCAGCGGCACCCGGTACGCCTCGCGGGCCGGGCCTGGCGGCGGGGTCCAGGTCTCCCCCGTCTGCGGATGGGCCGGCACCAGGAGGATGTCGGCGTCCGGTTCCGGGTCGGGCAGTCCGGGACCGGCCAGGGCCGCGCGACGCGCCCCCGGCCCCGGGGGCAGCAGGGCGTCGAGCGCGGGCCGGAACACCTCCCCCGCCAGGCCGTCCGGGACGGTCACCGGCCGCCCCTCCGAGGCCGCGAGCAGGTGGGCGAGCGCCTGGCCGACCGCCGCCTGCCATCGAGGGCTCCAGGACCACCAGTGATTCGTCCAGTGGGCCACCCGCGTCCGCGACCCCCACCCGGCCATCGCCTCGAACGGGGGCGTGCTCACCCCCTCCGCCATCACCCGCGCCCAGGAACGCGGCGTGGCGTCGGCGCCGTCGACGGGAAGGCGGCGCACGGCGTCCGGGACCAGCCACAGCGCCTGCCAGAGCGAGCAGTCGTCGATCCGGGTCGCCACGGGAAGCCGGCACGCCACGCAGGCCACGTTGGGGCCGTCGGCCCTGCCGAGACCGCAGCAGTAGCCGCCCCCGCCGTGCTCCGGGATCAGACGGGTGCCCGGGGCGTCGCCGGGCGCGAGGACGATCGCACCGGGCGCGCCGCCCGGGACGGGGTGGTCCGGCGCGTAGACACCACGGGCGGCGGCCTCCTCGGGACCGATCTCCTCCCACGTCCGCCACGGCGGTCCCGAGGGCTCGGGATCCACGGCGAACGTGCCCGACTCCATGAGCACCGGAAGCTGTGTCCCGTTCCCGTACGACTGATGGGCGTGGGCCGGCAGGACGACCTGGGACAACGGGGTGGTCAGCTCGGCGCCGCACTCGGCACACACGAATACGAACAAATGTCCTCCGTCAGGGAAACAGAGGGATCATGACAGCGGGGCGGCGGCCGGCCAACCCGTTTTCCGGCGGAGAGGCCGGGGCGGGGCACCGGGGATACGGCGGCCCCGGGCCTCGGCCGCTCGGATGGCCGCCGCGAGTACGGGAGGGCGGCCGACCGTGCGGATGGCCGCCGTGGGTGCCGGAGGACGGGGAGTGGGTCATCCTGGGGAGATGGGTGCGAAGCGTGGAGCGTCTCCCCCGATATCGTCCGGCGGCCGGGTCGGCCGCCGGGTCCGGGGCGCCGTCCTCGGCGCGGTGGTCGCGGTGGTCGCCGCGCTCTCCGGCTGCGCGGACGGCGACGCCACGGCCACCGGCGCGCACGGCCCGACATCGGTGGTCCCGGCGGCCACGGAGTCGGGCCCCTCGGCCGAGGCCGCCCCTCCCGCTCCCGCCCCTCCCGCCAGCGCTCCCCCGGTCACCCCCGCGACCTCGCCGGCCCCCTCGCCCCGGGGGCCCGTCGCCGCCGAGGTGTCCATACCGTCGATCGGGGTCGAGGACCTGGACGTCGTGCCGTACGAGGGGACGACCGACGACGCCGCCGGCACCCGCCTCCAGGACCGCGGTGTGGCCGCGAGTCCCTACGGTGAGCGCGGTGGCGTGGGGCCGGGCGAGATCGGCAACTACCTGGTGACCGCCCACCGGCTCTCGGCCGGCGGACCCCTGCGCGAACTGCCCTCGGTCGAGGTGGGGGACGAGGTGCGCGTCGTCGCCGAGGGCACCGTCTACACCTACGAGATCGTCGAGACCCGGACCACGTCCTTCCGCTCGGCCCGTTCGCTCGCCGAGCAGCGGGCGGCGGTGCCGGGCGAGCCGGGCGAGAAGCCCACCCGGGCCATGATCACGCTCTCCACCTGCGCGACGCCCGAGGACAACGCGGCGGGCAACTTCTGGCGGGACGCCCAGAACAACCCCGAGCACCGCATCGACAAGGTCGGCGTCCTGACCTCCACCCGCCCCGCGTAGGCGTCCGGCGCGCGGACTCCGTACCGGGCCGGTGCCCGCTACGGCTGCCGCAGGGCGGCCAACTCCACGTCGACGGCCTCCCGCAGCAGGGTGCGCGCGTGGTCGACCGCGAGGCCTCCGCTGAGCCAGCGCATGCTCAGACCCTCCAGGAGGGCGGTGAGCCGTTCCGCCGACGCGGCGAGCGTGGCCGCCGGTGCCATCGGCTGGACCTGGCCCAGGAGCGCGGCGACTTCCTGCACCCACACCAGGGTCGCCCTCGCCAGGTCCTCGCGCAGAACCGGGTCGAAGACGGCGCTCGCCCGCAGTTCGCCCCAGGCCGAGCTGTTCTCCCGTACCTCCGGGGTGTCCTGGAGTTCGAGGAGGAGGACCTCGTCGAGTTCCTCGCGGGCGCTGAGCGGTTCCGCTTCGGGGTCCCGGGAGGTGGTGTACCGCTCCGCGCGGTCGTTGATGAACTCCAGCGTGTGCCGCAGGATCCCCGTGCGGTCCTTGAAGTGGTAGTAGATCAGGCCGGTGGAGACCCCTGCCTCCGCGGCGAGTTCCTCCACGCGAAGCCCGCGCACCCCGCGCCGGGCGATCACCCGGGCGGCCGCTTCAAGAATCTGAGTACTGCGAGACGACATGCCGTGAACCCTATCCGGACGGCCGGGCGATGTGATCGTCGCCGGCACCGCCGCTCAGCGGCCCGCCCGGTACTGGCCGACCACGACCGTGACGGGGCCGGCGCCGGGCTCCGCCTCGACGAGGCGCGCGATGACGAGGCGCTCGCCGTCGGAGGCGCGGACGCAGAAGGGGCGTTCGTCGGCGAGGTCGTCGAGCGGAAGGCGGGTGACCGGTTCCGAGTCGATGCCCCGCTCGCAGTCGGCGGGGCTCAGCGTGTATCCGGAGGCGACGAAGGCGTCGGTGTCCTCGGGCACGACGAGCTCCCCGCCCTCGCGGGCGAGGTACCAGGCGGCGGTCTCGGCGGGCACCACCTTCCCGGCGGCGAGGTCGAACTCGTACCCGCCGTCGGGGGCGGTCAGTTCGACGTCGGGGAAGCCGCGCGTGTACGTGGCTCCGGCGGTCGCGCCGGACGGGGTCCGAGGCCCGGTCAGGTGGTAGGCGGCCGCGCCGGACAGGGCGAGCAGGGCGACGACGGCGACCGCGAGCGGGATCGCGCGCCGCCGTCCGCGGCGGGCCCGGCCCGGCGCCGCCCGCGCGCCCTCGTCCACCGCCTGGGCCCGCCGCGTGGGCGGTCGCACCGGCGCGGGCGGCCCGGCCGTGCGGGTGGGCAGGGCGTGCGGGGTCGGCACCTCGGGGTCCGCGGGCGGCGTGGGGTACGCCGGGGGCGGCGGAGGCGTGGTGTCCGCGCCCGCCCCCCGTCCGGCGATCTCCTGTCTCACGGCTCCCGGCAGCCATCCCCCGGCGAACTCCGGAGACGGGCCGACCGCGGGGTGCGCGCGTACGGCGGCGATCAGCTCGGCCGGGGTGGGTCGCTCCTCCGGCCGCTTGGCCAGGCACCGGCCGAGAAGGGCGCGGAGCTCCCCCGGCACCCGGGAGAGGTCGGCGGGCTCGTGGACGACCCGGTACAGCGCGGCCGATTCGGGCCCGGTGCCGAACGGCAGGGCTCCTCCGGCCACGTAGGCGCCGAGCGCGCCGAGCGCGAAGACGTCGGTCGCGGACGTCACCGGAAGGCCGACGGCCTGTTCGGGGGCCATGTAGGCGGCCGTACCGATCCGCAGGCCGGTGCCGGTGAGCCCGGTGGCGTCGGCCGCCCGCGCGATGCCGAAGTCGATGACGCGAGGGCCGTCCTCGGCGAGCAGGACGTTCGCGGGCTTGAGGTCGCGGTGGACCACGCCCGCCGCGTGCACGGCCTGGAGGGCCTCCGCGATGCCCGCGACGAGCAGGAGGACGGTGCGTGCGGGGAGCGGCCCGTGCCGCTCGACGACCTGCTGGAGCGAGGGGCCGGGTACGTACGCGGTGGCGAGCCAGGGGACGGCCTCGTCGACGCCGTGGTCCACCACCTGCGCGGTGAAGAGGCCGTGGATGCGGCGGGCGCTGGCGACCTCCTGGGCGAAGCGCCGCCGGAACTCGGGGTCGGCCGCGAAGTCCTCCCGGACGACCTTCACCGCGATGGGGCGCCCGCCCGGCGTGTGGGCGAGGTAGACGACCCCCATTCCGCCGGCGCCGAGCCGGGCGTGCACACGGTAGCCGCCGATCTCACGGGGGTCGTCGAGGGACAGCGGCGCGTGGGCCGGTTGCGTCCCGGCGGGTGGGGAGGAGGACATCGGCGGCTCTTTCGGCGGTGCGGAACGGCGTTTCGGGGCGGGGTCCAGGAGAGAGGAGCCCGCCGGCGCGCGTACGGGCGCACGGCGCGCCCTCCACCTGATCGTGCCGTTGACTAAAGTTTCAGTCAACACGAGTCCGGTCGCCGACCGGGGGAACGGTGAGAGGGGTACGGGAATGAGGGACCGGAGACGGACGATCCTGGAGGCGGCGGCGCGGGTGATCGCGCGCCGGGGCGTGCGCGGCCTCCGGATGGAGGAGCTGGCCGCCGAGGCGGGGGTCTCCAAGGCGCTCGTGTACTACCACTTCGAGGACCGCGCGGGCCTGCTGCGCAGCACGCTGGGGTTCATCGGCACCCGCGCGGAGAGGTTCACGCGCCGGGACCCCCCGGGCCCGCGCGATCCGGCCTCCTCGCGCCGGGAGCTGGAACGGCGGCTCCTCCTGGAGCTCCAGGACCTGCCGGAGGTCCGCGAGAACAGCACCGCCTGGGGCGAGCTGCGGGCCGGCGCGGTCTTCGACCCCGAACTGCGGGAGGAGCTGGCGCGGGCGGGCGCCGGCTGGGTCCGCGAGGTCGCGGACCTCCTGGGCCGGGTCGGACCCCCGCTCCCGGACGCGGACCTCGTCGCGGCGGCGGAGCGGCTCACCGCCCTCCTCGAAGGACTGAGCACCCGCTGGCTCATCGGGATCCTGCCGGTGGGCCACGCGCGCGAGCTGATGCGGGAGGCGATCGCGGCGGAGGTACGGCGGCTGGACCTGCCGGACCGGCGGACCGTGTGCGTCACGGGCTGACCGTGGGCACGACGCCACGCCGCCCGGGCTATTTGACTGAAAATCCAGTCAGTGTCAGAGTGGCGCCACGGCCCACCCCCACTCACGTCCCGGGTACCCCGTCTCCGTACGCCGGGTCACCCGCGTGAAGCCCAGGCCCGCGAATCCCGCCATGCCGCGCGCGCGTCACCACGATCCGCCCGCCGACGCTGGATAGTCTCGCCAGCCCATGAATCGGAGCACAGCGTGTCCCACCTTCCTCCCTCCCGCCGCTCGACCCTGCGCGCCTTCGCCGGCATCGGCGGCGCCCTCGCCCTCGGCGCCGCGGCCTGCGGCCCGGGTGAGTCCGCGTCGGCCGGCCCCGCCGCCTCGTCCCGCGCCGCCACCGGCTCCTCCCGCCCCGCCTCCGAGGCCGGCGAGCGCCGGTTCGGCGCCGAGTGGGACAGCCACACCCGTACGTTCATGTCGTGGCCGGCGCTCGCCTCCGTCTGGGAGGACGACCTGCCCTACGTACGGGAGGACATCGCCCGGATCGCCCGCGCCGTCGCCGAATACGAGGCGGTCGTCATGATGGCCCGGCCCGCCCAGGTCGCGGCGGCGCAGCGGGCCTGCGGCTCGCAGGTGGAGGTGATCCCGCTCCCGGTGGACGACCTGTGGGCCCGTGACACCGTTCCCGTCTTCGTGGAGGACGGCGACGAGCTGATCGGGGTCGACTTCAACTTCAACGGCTGGGGCAACAAGCAGGAGCACACCAACGACGCCCAGGTGGGCCGTCTGCTGCTCCGCAAGTACGGCATCCCCCGCGAGCAGGCGCCGCTCGTCGCCGAGGGCGGCTCGTTCGAGACCGACGGCGAGGGCACCCTCCTCGTCACGGAGAGCTCGATCGTCAACGACAACCGCAACCGGGGGAAGACCCGGGACCAGATCGAGGACGAGCTGATCGAGACCCTCGGAGTGGAGAAGGTGGTCTGGCTGGCGGGTGTGCGCGGCGAGGACATCACCGACGCCCACGTGGACAGCCTCGTACGGTTCACCGCCCCCGGTGTGGTCCTGCTGGACCAGGCGTTCCCCGGCTCGCCGCCCGACTCCTGGTCGCGCTCGGCGGACCAGGCCCGCTCGGTGCTGGAGAAGGCGACCGACGCGCGCGGCCGCCGCTTCGAGATCGTCGACCTGCCGCAGCCCGACCTCGACCGGATCACCGGAGAGGGCGACGACTTCGTGTCGACGTACGCCAACTTCTACGTGGCCAACGACTCCGTCTTCATGCCGAAGTTCGGCGACCGGGCGGCCGACGACCGGGCCCGGGGCATCCTCCAGGAGCACTTCCCGAAGCGGGACGTCGTGCAGGTGCAGATCGACACCATCGCCTCCGGTGGCGGCGGCATCCACTGCGCGACCCACGACCAGCCCGGCAAGCCCGCCGCCTGAGTCACCCTTCCTCCCCACCCTGGAGCACGGCCGTGTCCCTGAAGCGACGTCCACCACGGCCCCCCGGCGGGCCGCTGAGCACGGCACTCGTGCTCCTGGCCGTCGCGGCGGCCGCCCTCTGCGGGCTGTGGCTGCAGTTCGGCGAACGCCAGGACCTGGACACCCGCCACACCGCCGGAGGACGGGCTCCCGACCGGATCGACATCGACGCCTCGGTGCAGCGCGTCGACGCGGCCGGCCGGGAGCTGGTCCTGCGCGTCCTCGTCACCCCGCGCGGCACGCTCGCGGAGGCGGGCGGCATCTCCCCCGCCGAGGATCTGACCCTCCAGACCTCGTCGTCCGTGCGCGGGGACCTCACCTTCCCCGCGCACAGCCGGATCGCCACGGTCGACGTGCCCGTCGCCCTGACGGGCGGCGCGGTCACGGACTATCCCTTCGACGCGTACGGGGCGGAGATGGAGTTCGGAGCCGTGCAGGGCGGCGAGAGCGTTCCCGTCCGCATGACGCTCACCAACCGGGACGCGCTGTTCGCCCTGGCCGTCGACACCTCCGAGATCCGGGGCGCCGCCGTGTTCTCGGCGGAGGTGGCCCGCTCCCGGAGCGTGCTCGTCTTCGCGGTGTTCATGATGGTGGCGATGTGGGCCCTCGCCGTCGCCGTACTGATGGGCGGTTGGCACCTCGTACGGCGGCGCATGGGGCTGACCTGGCCGGCCCTGGGCTGGATGGCGGCCACGCTGTTCGCCCTGGCCGCCTTCCGCAACACCGCGCCGGGCGCGCCGCCCATCGGCAGTCTGCTGGACTACCTGGCGTTCTTCTGGGCGGAGACGCTCATCGCGTTCTGCGTGATCGTGGTGGTCGTCCGCGCCGTACGGGCGGAGGGCCCGCCGCCGCCGCGCGGTGCGCCGCCGACGATCGGCTGACCCACCGTCCCCTCCCGGCTCCGCGGTCGGTGCCGCTCCCCTCCCGGCGTCCACGCTTCCGCCCCCTTCCGTCGTCCACGCCTCCGCTCCGAGTTCCGTCGTCCGCGCTTCCGTTCCGAGGATCTGAGTAGCGGTACTCATGCCGGGAGCGGGGCGCGGCGGGACCATGACGCCAGGGTGTGGACCGGCGCGGAGGGGGCGGCATGAGCAAGGTCGTGGGGGCGTTCGTGGCTGCGGGGCTCGCGGTCGGAGCGCTGGTGCTGGCGTACGCGGTGGGGGCACCGCCCGGGACGGTGCTGGCCGTGGGGGCGGGCGTCCTGGGGCTGCTCTGGCTCCTGCTGCTCCTCACGGCCCCGTGGAACCTGTACTTCCGGGCCCATGCGGTCCTCGCCGAGATCGCGGTCAGCCGGGAGAAGGGCATCGTCGTCTCCGAGGAGCGGGACGGCGAGGCGCGGCGGATCGCACGCGCGATGCTGCGGGTCGCCGTCGCCGGGCACGTGGTGACGGCCGGCGTGGCGCTCGCGGTGGCCGCCGCGACCGGTCGTGGGGCCGGCTACTGGTTCGCCGGGTTCTTCCTCGTCAGTACGTTCTTCAGACCGGCCGGAGCGTACTTCGGGCAGCTGCGGGGCAGGCTCGGCGTCCTGCTGAAGGACGTGACGTTCCCGCGCGACGACGTGGTGGCGCTGACCGGCCGGGTGGCCGCCCTGGAGAGCGGGGCCGGTGTTCTCGACGGCAAGGCGGAGGAGCAGTACCGGGCCCTCGCCGAGCTGCGCCGCACGGTGGACGCCGTCGCCCTCTCCGCGCACGGACGTGCCGACGAGACCGACCGGAGGATCGCCGCGCTGGCGCGGGAGTTCGAGACGACGGTGAACCGGCTCACCGACAACGAGGAGATCATCACCGGCCTGAAGGCCTTCCTCAGGCTGCTGCGGACCACCGGCACGACCGAGGTCACCGACGGGACCTGAGGCCCGGCCCCGCACGGGGCCTTCGTTCGCGTGCGGGGCCGGGGCCGCTCACACGCCGTCGGCCGCCTCCCGTTCGGCGCGGGTCCGTGCCCCGCGAGCCGTCAGCCAGGCGACGACCTCGTCCGCCTTCCCGGCGCGGGCGACGTCCAGCGGGGTGAGGTCGTCCCAGCCGATCCAGTCGATGTCCGCGCCGGATTCCAGGAGGCGGACGGCGGTGGGGAGGCGGCCGCCCTGGCAGGCCCCCCAGAACGCCTCGGTGAGTTCTTCGGGAGCGGGCGGCGGATCGGCGGCGAGACGGGCCTCGACCCGGTCGAGGAGGCCGAGGGTCGCGGCGTCCTGGAAGGTCGGGCGGGCGCCCAGTTCGAGCAGCCGGCGGGCGGCGCGCCACTGTCCGAAGGCGCGGGCGTCGGCGAGGGGCGTGCCGCCCGCGATCACGGCGCCGTCGGCCTCGATGTCCGCTCCGGCGGCGACGAGGGCGTCGATCATGGGGACGTCGTCGTTGCTCGCGGCCCAGTGCAGGGGCGTCTCGCGGTGCGCCCCGGTGAAGCGGGCGTCCGGGTCGGCGCCGGCCGCGACGAGCACGGCGACGGTCTCGGGGCCGCGGGGCCGGTGGCCGGGCCAGTCGGCGGCCAGGTGCAGCAGGCTCCGCCCGCCGGGGCCGTGGCCCTCCCGCTCCTCGACGACCCGGGCGGCGGCGAGCCAGGGGTGTGCGGCGAGCAGTCCGCGCAGGGCGTCGAGGTCGCCGGTGCGGACGGCCTCGGTGACGGCGACGGCGACGGGGTCCTGTGAGCGCAGTGTGCGCGGGGTGGGCATGCGGACAGGGTGCCGCATCGGGGACGGGACCGCACAGGCCCGGCCGGAACCGGCGCCGTCGCGCCCGAGCCGGCGGAGCGGCGCCGCCCGGCCGGAGCCGTCTCACCCGCTTGCCGGTCCCCGGCTTGCGGCTAATGTCGATATATAGGCCACATGTGCATCCTCGTTCCCGCACTCGTGAGGCGGCGGGAGGGGAGTACGGAAGGAGCCTCCCATGACCCGTACATTGCGGGGCGCGATAGCCCTGGCCGGAGCCACCGCCCTCTGTCTGGGCGCGGTGGCGACCAGCGGGGCCGTCCAGCCGGGCGCGGCGTCTGCGGCGCGGCAAGACGTGAAGATCGGCCTGTTGCTGCCGGAGAGCAAGACCACGCGGTACGAGAAGTTCGACCGGCCGTACATCGAGGCCAAGATCAAGGAACTGGCACCGAACGCCCAGATCGACTACTACAACGCCGCCGAGAGCGCGACCACCCAGCAACAGCAGGTGAACACGGCGCTGGCCAAGGGCGACCAGGTGCTCATCCTGGACGCGGTGGACGCGAAGTCGATCCAGTCGTCCGTGCAGAAGGCCCGTGACGCGGGCGTGAAGGTCGTGGCCTACGACCGCCTCGCGCAGGGTCCGGTCGACGCGTACGTCTCGTACGACAACCGCAAGGTGGGCGAACTCCAGGGCCGGGCGCTCCTCGACGCGCTCGGCGACAAGGCCGCGAGCGGCCAGATCGTGATGCACAACGGGTCGCCGACCGACCCGAACGCGGCGGAGTTCAAGGCCGGGGCGCACTCGGTCCTGGACGGCAAGGTGAAGATCGGCAAGGAGTACGACACGCCGAACTGGGACCCGAACAACGCCAACCAGCAGATGTCCGGCGCGATCAGCGCCCTGGGCAAGGACAACATCGTCGGCGTGTACTCGGCCAACGACGGACTGGCCGCCGGCATCGCCACCGCCCTGAAGGCGGCGGGCATCAACGTGCCGCTGACCGGCCAGGACGCCCAGCTCGACGCGATCCAGCGCATCCTGCTCGGCACCCAGACGATCACTGTCATGAAGCCGTACAAGCCGGAGGCGGACATCGCGGCGACGATGGCGGTCAACCTCGCGGAGGGCAAGCCGCTGCCGGCCGACCTGACGCCCACCACCGTCACCAGCGGCAGCGGCCAGAAGGTCCCGGCCAACCTGCTCACGCCGGTCGTGGTCGACAAGACCAACATCGGGGACACCGTCGTCAAGGACGGCCTGTACACGGTCCAGGAGATCTGTACCCCGACGTATGCCGCGGCCTGCAAGGAGGCCGGACTCCAGTAGCGGCACGGCGGTTCCGTCCCGGGCGCTTCGGCCCGGGGCGTCCCGCCCGGGACGGCGGTCGCCCCGGCGGGGCTCGGACCCGCGCGAGCGGGCGAGCGGAGGAGGCGGTTCCTTTGCCTGAGGCACCCGTGCTCACACTCCGGGGCATCTCCAAACGGTTCGGCGCGGTCCAGGCGCTGAAGGACTTCGATCTGGACGTACACGCGGGTGAGGTGGTCGCGCTGGTCGGCGACAACGGCGCCGGCAAGTCCACCGCCGTCAAGTCGATCGCCGGGGTGAACCCGCCCGACGAGGGCGTCATCACCTGGGAGGGCAGGCCGGTCTCCATCGGCCGGCCGCACGACGCCCAGAACCTCGGCATCGCCACCGTCTACCAGGACCTGGCGCTCTGCGACAACCTCGACGTGGTCGCCAACCTGTTCCTGGGGCGGGAGTTGCGCCGCTTCGGCGTTCTCGACGAGGTCCGCATGGACCAGCGGGCGCGCGAACTCCTTCAGACCCTCTCCATCCGCATCCCGAGCGTCCGCATCCCCGTCGCCTCCCTCTCCGGCGGTCAGCGCCAGACGGTGGCCATCGCCCGCTCGCTGATCGGCTCGCCGAAGGTGGTCATCCTCGACGAGCCGACCGCCGCGCTGGGTGTGGAGCAGACCGCGGAGGTCCTCGACCTGGTCGAGCGGCTCCGTGAGCAGGGCCTCGGCACCATCCTGATCAGCCACAACATGGTGGACGTGATGGCGGTCGCCGACCGGATCGCGGTGATGCGCCTCGGCCGGAACAACGGCTTCTTCGACAAGCGCTCCACGACCACCGAGGAGATCATCTCCGCCATCACGGGGGCCACCGACAGCGCCGTCACGCGCCGTCAGGCCCGCAAGCTGGAGGACGACCGATGAGACGCGACCGGGGCCGAAGCCCCTCCGGCGCCGACGACGCCAGTCAGGAACCGGCGTCCGGCGCCATGCCCGCCGTCGACACCCGGCTCCTCGTCCGCGAGGAGGGCGTCAAAGGGTACCTCGACGAGTTCCGGCGCAAGCTGCGCAGCGGAGAGCTCGGGTCGCTGCCGGTCGTACTCGCCGTGATCATCATCTGGACGGTGTTCGGCAGCCTCAACAGCACGTTCCTCTCGGCCCAGAACCTGTCCGACCTCAGCCAGCAGATCGTCGGCACCGGCATGATCGCGGTCGGCATCGTCTTCGTGCTGCTGCTCGGCGAGATCGACCTCTCCGTGGGTTCGGTGAGCGGTCTGTGCGCCGCGATCTTCGCGGTGCTGAACGTCCTGAACGGCATGAACGAGTGGCTGGCGCTCCTGATCGCCATCGGGGGCGGCGCGGCGGTCGGACTCATCCAGGGCTTCTTCTTCGCGAAGGTCGGGGTACCGGCGTTCGTGGTCACCCTCGCGGGCAACCTGGCCTGGAACGGGCTGATGCTCCAGGTGCTCGGCAGCAGCGGCACGGTCAACATCCCCAGCGAGTCGATCGTCTCCCGGCTCTACTCGACGATCTACCACAGCCCGGCCGCCGCCTACATCGCGGCGGCCGTCGGCGTCGGGCTGTTCCTGGCGGCCTCGCTCCTGGACGCCCAACGGCGCCGGGCGGCCCGGGTGCCGTCCCGGCCGGTCGCCGAGATCGTGCTGCGTACGGTCGTCATCGCGGCGATCGCCTTCGCCACCGCGTACATCCTCAACCGGTACCAGGGCCTGCCCCTGGCGCTCCTCGTCTTCCTGATCGTGCTGGTGCTCCTGGACTTCGTGCTCCGGCGCACCACGTACGGCCGCCGGATCTTCGCGGTGGGCGGCAACATCGAGGGCGCGCGCAGGGCGGGCATCAGCGTGCCGTTCGTGCGGATGTCGGTCTTCTCGATCGCCGGGACCATGGCGGCGGTCGGCGGGCTCTTCCTCGCCGGCCAGATCCAGTCCGCGAGCCAGACCTCCGGCGGCGGCAACCTCCTGATGAACGTCATCGCCGCCGCCGTCATCGGCGGCACGAGCCTCTTCGGCGGCCGCGGCACGGTGTGGTCCGCCCTGCTCGGCGCCCTGGTGATCGGTTCCATCCAGTCGGGCATGAACATCATGGGCGTCAGCAACGCCGTCCAGTTCATGATCACGGGTTCGGTCCTCCTGGCCGCCGTGGTCGTCGACTCGCTGTCCAGGAGGAGCCAGAAGGCCGCCGGCAGGGCGTGATTCAGGACCCGCCGGTGCCGGTGCCGGTGCCGGTGCCGGTGGGCGCGTCCGAGTCCGCGGTGCCGGGACCGATACGGAGTTCGAAGTCGCCGTCGTACTGCTCGTGGCCCGCGATCACGGCGAGTTCCATGACCTCCACGCCGACCTCGCCGCGGACGATCAGCGGATCCTCGCGGAGGTCCCGCATCAGGGCCACGCACATCCCGATCATCACCAGGACGAACGGCGCCGCGACCAGGATCGTGAGGTTCTGCAGACCCGCGAGGGCGTCGCCCTGGCCGTCGCCGATGAGGAGCATGATCGCGGCGACCGCGCCGGTCACCACGCCCCAGAAGACCACCACGGGGCGGGTGGGCTCGAAGGAGCCGCGCTGCGAGAGGGTGCCCATGACGATCGAGGCGGCGTCCGCGCCCGACACGAAGAAGATCCCGACGAGGATCATCACGAGCAGGCTCATGGCACCGGCGATCGGGAACTCCTGGAGCACTCCGAAGAGCTGCCCCTCCGGGGTGCTCTCCGCCGCCAGCTCGCCCTGCTCGCTGAGCTTCATCGCCGTACCGCCGAAGACGGCGAACCACACGAGGCTGACGGTGCTGGGCACCAGGATGACGCCGCCGACGAACTGGCGGATGGTGCGGCCACGGCTGATCCGGGCGATGAACATGCCGACGAAGGGCGTCCACGAGATCCACCAGGCCCAGTAGAAGACGGTCCAACTGCCGAGCCAGTCGTGGATGTTCGAGCCGCTGGTCGCCTCGGTGCGGCCCGCCAGCTGCGGCAGGTCGCCGATGTAGGCGGCGATCGAGGTGGGCAGCAGGTCGAGCACGATGATGGTGGGTCCGGCGACGAACACGAACAGGGCGAGCACGGCGGCCAGCACCATGTTGATGTTGGAGAGCCACTGGATGCCCTTCTCCACCCCGGACACGGCGGAGAAGACGAAGGCCACGGTCAGGACGGCGATGATGGTGACGAGCAGCCCGGTGCCCGCCTTCTCCATCCAGCCCAGCTCCTCGAAGCCGCTGCCGATCTGGAGCGCGCCGAGCCCGAGCGAGGCGGCGGAGCCGAACAGCGTGGCGAAGATGGCCAGGATGTCGATGAACCGGCCGGGTCCGCCGTACGCCCGCTTCTCCCCCATCAGCGGGACGAAGACCGCGCTGATGGTCTGCCGGCGCCGGCGCCGGAACGTGGAGTACGCGATGGCGAGCCCCACCACGGCGTAGATCGCCCACGGATGGAGCGTCCAGTGGAAGAGCGTGGTGGCCATGGCGATCTGCATCCGCTCGGCCGAGTCGACGGGATGGGTGCCGGGCGGCGGGGTCCCGTAGTGGGCGAGCGGCTCGCTCACGCCGTAGAACATCAGGCCGATGCCCATACCGGCGCTGAACATCATGGCGATCCAGGACACCGTCCGGAACTCCGGGCCCTCGCTCTCCTGGCCGAGGGTGATCCGCCCGTACCGGCTGATCGCCAGCCAGAGCGCGAACACGACGAAGCCGGACGCGGCCAGCATGAACGCCCAGCCGCCGTTGCGGATCAGCCCGTCCAGGAGGCTGCTCGACACGCTCTCCAGGCTGCCCGTGGCCGTGGCGCCCCAGACGACGAAGGCCACGGTGAGGACGGCGGTGACACCGAACACGATCCGGTCGGTACGGGCGCGATGGTGGTGGTCCGCGCGGCCGGGCAGGTCCGCCGTCACCGGCAGTCCCTCCCTGCCGCTCCGTTCGGCGCCCGCTCCGCGGTCGTCGGGCCCCTGATCTTCCTCTGACACAGATGACACCTTTCACCGGCAATGCGGTATTTCAACACAAACATGACGATGTCTCTGTAAGGCAGTACCACAGCCGGGAGCGAACACCGGGGACCAACAGACCTCCACGGCTTGACCGGTGGCCCGCAACGGCCCGACGTATCCTCGCCCCGGGCGGCCCTAGCGCGGGGCGGACGTGGACGGAAGAGGTCGGAACAGGTGGCGGACAGACACAGGAACGGCTCGGCGAACGGCGACGAGGCCGCGCTCCCCGCCCCGGTCCCGCTCGGCACGCGCGCGCGGGAGGCCGTCCTCCAGCGGATCGTCGACCGGCGGTACGCGCAGGGCGCCCGCCTCGTCGAGCGCGAGGTCGCCGAGGAGCTCGGCATGTCCCGCGTACCGGTCCGCGAGGCGCTGCGCGCCCTGGTCACGGAGGGGCTCCTGGAACTGCTCCCGCACAGCGGGGTACGCGTGCGCCGCCTGGAACGGTCGGACGTGGAGCACCTGTACGAGGTGTGGGAGCCGCTGGCGGTCCAGGCGTCCCGGCTCGCGGCGCGGGCACGCGCGGCGGGCGACACCCGGGGGCTCGGCGCGCTCGAAGCCACCCTCCACCAGGCCGAGTCGGCGGCCGCGGCGGACGAGGGGACCCGCGAGGTGGCCGCCCACACGGCGTTCCACGAGTCCGTCGTGGCCATGTCGGGCAACCCGCTGCTCGCCCGCACCATGGAGCAGCTGAGCTGGCAGCTGCGCCTGGTCTTCGGCCTGCGCGAGGAGCCCGCGCACATGCGGGCCCAGCACGCCGAGATGTACCGGCACATCGCCGCGGGGGACGCGGAGGCGGCGGCGGCGAGCACGCTGCTGCACGTGCGGGACAGCAGGACGGTCGCCCTGCGCTCCCTCTTCGGCGACGCCTGAGGGCCTTCGGCCTCCCGGGAAACGCCCTGGGTCATTCGTATACCAAAAAGGGGTGACGACGCACCCCTCGACGCTCGACGACGTCACGGAACGGTCCTTTCCGGATCTCCCGACCACCTCCCTTGTCGCTCGCCTCCAGCTTGGTATACAAAACGGGGAAGCCCTCGGCCCCTTCCCCCAAGGAGCACCCATGTGCGTCGAAGCCATCCCGCCGCCCCCCGGCAGGCTGACCCGCCGCGGCGTCCTCGCCGGTGCGGCCGCCCTGGCCGGCACCGTGGCGGCCGCCGGACCGGCGGCCGCCTCCGCCGGGCCGGCCCCCGCCGGAGGCCGGCACGGCGGCTCCGGTTCCCCCGCCCGGCAGGGCTACCTGGTGATCCGGGGCGGCACCCTCCTGGACCCGGCCACCGGCGAGGTCACCGAGGACGCCGTCGTCGTCATCGAGGACGGGACCGTCCGCGCGGCCGGCCGACGCGACCGGGTCGCCGTGCCGCGGGGGGTCGAGGTGCTCGACGCCCACGGCCGGTGGGTCCTGCCCGGCCTGGTCGACGCGCACATCCACCTCAGCACCGCCGCGGAGGCCCGCGACGCCGTCCGCAAGGGCGCGACGAGCGCGCGCAGCGGATCGACCGCGTTCTACCAGGACATCGCCGTCCGCGAACTCGCCCGGCACTCCCCCGCCCTCGCGCCCCGCCTGAAGGCCGCCGGGGTCTTCGTCACCCCGGACCTCGGCGACACCGTGCTCGCCGACCCCGACCTCACCCCCCTCGCCCGCCTCAAGGACGGCGTCCGCTCGGCGGAGGCCCTGCGGCGCGTGGTGGAGGTGAACCTCGACCGGGGCGCGGACGTGATCAAGACCCGGGTCAACGAACGCGCCGGGCTCCCCGAACAGGACCCGCTCGCCCAGGTCTACTCACGGGAGCAGCTCGCCGAGATCGTCACGGCGGCCCGTCGCCGCGGCAAGGGCGTCCTGTGCCACAGCTACAGCGAGCGGGGCTGCCACGACGCCGTGACGGCGGGCATCCGGTCCCTGGAGCACGGCGCGTTCGTCGGCGAGCACACCCTGCGCGAGATGCGGCGCAGGGGCACGTTCTTCACGCCGACCCTCACCGCCATCGCCGGCCTGGCGGAGTCCTCGGACCCGGTCCTCGCCGAACGCGGACGCGCGTACCTCCCGGTGCTGAAGCGGGCGGTGCTCGCCGCCCACGAGCTCGGCGTCCCGCTCGCCGCCGGCACCGACTCGTCCGGCGGTGCGGTGGACCCGATCGGCGGCGAGGTCGCGCTGATGCGCGCCGCCGGTCTTCCGGCCCTCGACGCGATCCGCACCGCGACGACCGGCGCCGCCCGCCTCCTGGGCCTCGAACGCTCGGTGGGCCGCCTGGCCCGCGGCTACGCGGGCGACGCGATCCTCCTGAGCGGCGACCCGCTCGCCGACGCCGGCGTACTGAAGCAGCCGGTGGAAGTGGTCCGGGCGGGCGTCCTGACCTGACCCGGGACCGCGTACCGGGCCCATCACCCCACCCCCTCGAAGGAGTCCTCATGCCGTCCCCCTCGTCCTCGTCCGCGACATCGCTCCCGTCTCCGTCCTCCCCCGGCGCGCTCTCCCGCCGCACGATGCTGGCCGGCGCCGCCGCCCTGGCCGGTGCCACGGCCACCGCCGCCACCACCGCCACGTCCGCGCAGGCGGCCACCACGTCCGTGTCCGCCGAGGCGGCGCCGTCCGGGGCCGCGGGGCACCGGGCGCGGACGGTGGTCTTCCGTGACGTCCGTCCGTTCGGGAGCGCCAGGGCCAGGGATCTCGTGGTCGTCGACGGGCGCGTCTCGGACCGCCCGGCGCCCCGCGGCGCGAAGGTCGTCGACGGCGGCGGCCGGATCGCCCTGCCCTCCCTCGTGGACGCGCACATCCACCCCGACAAGACGACCTGGGGCGGCTCCTGGGTGTCACGGCGCCCCGCGAGCGGCATCGCCGACTACGTCGCCCAGGACGTGGAGCTGTTCCGCAGCCAGCGCCGCCCGGTCGAGGAGCGGGCGTACGGGCTGATGTCGCACGCCGTCTCCCGGGGCACCCGGGCCATGCGGGCCCACGCCGACGTGGCCCCGGCCTACGGCCTGGCCGGGGTGGAGGGCGTGGCGGAGGCGCGCGAACGGCTGCGTCACGCCCTGGACGTCCAGATCGTCGCCTTCCCGCAGCACGGTGTGATCCGTACGCCGGGCACGGTGGCGCTGCTGGAGAAGGCGGCCCGCCAGGGCCTCGTCGACATGATCGGCGGCATCGACCCGATCGGGTTCGACGACGCCCTCGACGCGCAGCTCGACGCCGTCTTCGGCATCGCGGACCGCCATGGCGTCGGCGTGGACATCCATCTGCACGATCGCGGCGAGAAGGGCATGAAGGCGATGCGCGGCATCGTCGACCGCACCCGCGCCCTCTCCCTCGCCGGGAAGGTCACGGTCAGCCACGTCTTCTGCCTGCCCGGCCTGACGGACCGTGAACTCGGTTCGATCGCGCAGGACCTGGGCGATCAGGACATCGCCCTGACGACGGTGGCGCCGTCCGACTCGCTCGTCCTGCCGATCGCCCGCCTGCGCGAGTACGGCGTGCGGGTCGGACTCGGTTCCGACGGCGTGCGCGACTCGTGGAGCCCGTTCGGCAACGCCGACATGATGCACCGCGCGCACATCCTCGGCTGGGTGACGGACGTGCGCCTCGACGAGGAGCTGACGGACTGTCACGACGTCGCGGCACACGGGGGCGCGGACGTGATGGGCCTGGCCCACGCCGACTTCACGGCCGGCGCCCCGGCCGACTTCGTGCTCGTCAAGGGGGAATGCCTGCCGCAGGTCGTCGTGGACATGCCTCGCCGCGACATGGTGGTGCACGGCGGCGTCGTGGTGGCGCGCGACGGCGAGTTCCTCGACTGAGCACGGCCGGGCCGGGAACTCCGGCGCCGACCGCGGCCGGTCGGGCACCCCGCTCGGGTGCCCGGCCGGCCGCCTCGCGGCTCCGGGCGCCGGCCGACTACAGGTACGGCCGCGTGATCAGCTCGAAGGCGTGACCTGCGGGGTCCTTGAAGTAGACCCCGCGACCGCCGTGATCCGTGTTGGTCTCGCCGGGGCGCCGCATCTGCGGGTCGGCCCAGTGCTCGATCCCCTGCGCGCGGAGCCGCCCGTAGGCGCGGTCGAAGAGCTCGTCGTCGACGAGGAACGCGTAGTGCTGCATCTGGATGTCGACCGGGGGCGCGGCGAACTGGATCAACACGCCGTCGGAGAGCTGGACGTTGACGAAGGGGCCCCAGGAGGGCGCCTCGGGCAGTTCGAGCAGGTCGCGGAAGAACCGCGCGGACTCGTGACTGTCCTTGGCCGCGATGATGGTGTGGTTGAACGTGACTGCCATGTGGATGACCTCGCTGTTGATTCGACACGGAAAGGACTTGCGGCGCTTGCGCGCTGGGGGGTCCTCGTGCCGAACCGGGAGGGTGCTTTCGACGCACCCGCCGAGCGGTCAGTCGTCCACCGGATGGCCCGTCTGTGTATGGCGTCGAATCGCCGGTCCGGTGTTCACGTCGAGGAACGCTACTTGATCAAGACTGTGGCGACAAGCGTGTTCTCCGGCCGATCGGCGCCCGGTTCCGCGCGCTGACGGTGGTGAGCCTGCCCGGACGCGACTGGGTTCGGCGGCGCGGTGGGGGTGCGCGGCGGTTCCGCTCCACCGGTATTCCCGCTCGCACGGCCGCCGGCGCCGCTAGGCTCCACTCCGCGCCATGAACATGATCGGCACGGGGGAGAACGACATGCGACACCGGCTGCGGACCGCCGTCGTCACGACCGCGATGGTCACGGCTGCCCTGAGCGGCTGTACGGACGGGGCCGGCAGGCCGGTCGCCGCGCCACCGCCCTCCGCCTCCGCGTCGCCGTCCGTGGCGGAGCCCCCGTCGCCGTCGGCGTCGCGGCCGGCCACCCGGGCGGAGGTCGCGGGCCGCACGCGTGCGGCCCTCTCGGAGGCGGTGGAGCTCAAGCCCGATGCGCCCGGTCCGGCGGGGCTGATGCTGATCGACGCATGGCCGAACGGCGAGGCGGCCTACGTCTGGGAGACCGCCGACCATCGGCTCTGTTCCGCGTCGGTGGCCGGGGACCTGGTCTTCCGGCGGACGTGCGTGACCCGCCCGAACGATCCGCCCGTGGCGAAGCACCCGAGGATCAGCGGGCTCTTCACCTCGTTCGCGAACGGCTGGGGCCGTGTCTTCGCCGCCGACCACCAGGAGGTCACGTCCGCGTCCTGCGGCGGCGAGCCCGTCGAGGTCCTGCGGATCGGCACCACCGCGAAGGGCGCGCGCACGCTGTACGCCGTGTGGTTCCCGGACCACACGAAGGGCGAGATCCTGCTGACGCTCCGGCGCAACACCACGACCTCCCGCGCTCCGTTCCGACTCGGCGACGCCGGTGATCGCTCGTGCGCGGCGACTCCCGCCCGCTGAGGACCTCACCGCCGCCGGCCTGCGGCCTCCCCTCCTAGCGGTGCGGGATCTCGCGCTCGGGCAGGAGGCCCTGGTCCAGGGCCACGACCACCGCCCGGGTGCGGTCGCTGACGTCCAACTTGGCGAAGACACGCAGGAGATGGGTCTTGACCGTCGCCTCGGAGATCACCAGGCGCCTGCCGATCTCGGCGTTGGACAGGCCGTCGGCCACCGCCCCCAGCCCGTCCCGCTCGCGCGGGGTCAGGACGACCGGCGCGGGGCGGCGCATCCGGGCGACCAGGCGTTCGGCGACGCGCGGGGCGAGGACGGTCTCCCCGCGGGCGGCGCCGCGCACGGCCTCGGCGAGCTGGACGGCGGTGGTGTCCTTCAGCAGGTAGCCGATGGCACCGGCCTCCACCGCCCGCTCGATCTCGACGTCCGTGTCGTACGTGGTGAGGATGAGCACCCGGGTCGGGGCGGGACCCGCGGTGATCGCGGCGGTGGCCGCGACCCCGTCCATGACCGGCATCCGCAGGTCGACCAGCGCGACGTCGGGGCTCAGCCGCTCGACCAGGTCGCGGCCCGTGCTCCCGTCGTCGGCCTCGCCGACGACGACGATGTCCGGAACGGGCGCCAGGAGCGAGATCACCCCCGCGCGCATCACGGTGTGATCGTCGACGACCACGACCCGGATCGGGGCCCCCGGGGCCCCCGGTCCGTGCGATGCATGCAATTCGTGATGCTTGTGCGGGTCGTGCGGGTCGTGCGGGTCGTGCGGGTCGTGCGGGTCGTGCGGGTCGTGCGGGTCGTGCGGGTCGCGGGAATCGTGGGCTGAGGGCATGTCAGGCCGTTCCGTTCGTGTGGAGGGTCGCGAGGACGCGGGTGCCGTCCCCGACCGAGCTCGTCACCGTCAGCTCGCCGTCGAGCTCGGCCAGCCGCTTGCGCATGCCGTCGAGTCCGAAGCCCCGCGACTCCTCGACCACGAAGCCCCGTCCGTCGTCGGTGATCTCCAGCTCGATGGCGTGCGGATGCCGGGTGAGGACCACGCCGACCGTGCTCGCGTCGGCGTGCTTGCGCACGTTGGCCAGGGACTCCTGGGTGCAGCGCAGCAGCGCGATCCGGGTCTGCTGGTCGCAGTCGACGTCCTCGGGGAGCTCCGCCTCCACCGTGATCCCGGTGTCCTGCGCGAACCGCTCCAGGGTGCGGCGCAGGGTCGGCACCACCGAGCCGGGGGTCAGACCGCTCTGCGGGGCCGAGCCCACGAGGACCCGGGCCTCGGCGAAGTTCTCGCGGGCGGTCCGCTCGATGGAACGCAACTGCCGGGCGGTGCGCTCCGGATCTCCGTCGAGGCCGGTCCGGGCCGCCTCGGCCAGCACGATGATGGAGGCGAATCCCTGGGCAAGGGTGTCGTGGATCTCGCGGGCCATGCGCTCCCTCTCGTCGGCCGCGCCCCGGCGGCGGTGGGCTTCCGCCAACTGCTCCTGGATGAGTGACAGTTCGGCGGCCAGCGCGGTGGAGCGGGCCTCGCCGTCCGCGACCAGACGGTGGAGCAGGATTCCCGCCACGACCGACACCGCGTATCCGGTGAGGGCCGCGACCGCGTTGCCCGGCGAGTCCCGCAGGAGGCTCCCCACCACGGTGGCCGCGGTCGCGCAGCCACTGGACAGGACCGCGGCCCGGCGCCCGCGGGTCTGGAACCAGAACTGCGGGAGAGCGACGACGAGCAGGGCCGCACCGCCGCCCGGGAGAGCCGCCATCACGCCGAGACCGGCGGCCAGGGCCGCCAGGTAGCCGGGGGTGTGGTTCCGGGCGCGGTGGGTGGCCGTGTGGGCGAGAGCCAGCCCCACGAGGGCGACGGAGGCCCATTTCGCGGGCCCCGAGTCGTTGCCGACGGCGACGACGGAGGGGATCAGGCCCAGCAGCAGCCAGGCGGCGGTGTACCAGCGGCGCAGGGCGGTGAGCGCCGGGGGCTCGGTGGTCCGTTCGGGCGTCCGCCCGGCTGCCGCGCCGCCCGTACCCCCGGCGGCCTCCTCGACCACCGCGTCTCCCCTACCCCCGGCCGCCTCCTCGACCACCGTGTCTCCCGTCCCCCCGGCCGCGCGCTCCGCCGGCTCGTCCGTCCTCGTCCCGACGGTCCGGCCGGGTGCCCTCTCGGACGCCTCGTCGGCCGCTCCGTCGGTGCTCCGCACGCTCATCCGGTCGGTCATCCGATCAGCCTACGGACACCGGCTGACGTTCCGTCCGCTCGGGCCTCCCGGTGGGGCGCGTTCCGCGCGCGGGCCACCAGTTCGCCTCGCCGAGCAGCAGCATCAGGGAGGGCAGGACCAGGATCCGGATCACGAAGGCGTCCAGCAGCACCGCGACCGCCAGGCTGAACCCGATCTGCTTCATCTCGATCAGGTGCAGCGCCGCGAAGCTCGCGAAGACCGTCACCATCACCACGGCCGCGCTGGTGACCACCCCCGCGGAGGAGGCCAGACCTTGCAGGACCGCCTGCCGGGTGGGCACGCCGCCGAGGCGCGCTTCGCGGATCCGGCTGATCACGAACACCTGATAGTCCATGGAGAGACCGAAGAGGATCACGAAGAGGAACAGCGGGACACGGGAGCCGATCGAGCCCGTGGAGGTGAAGTCGAGGATCCCCTCGGCCCATTCGTTCTGGAAGACCAGGACCAGCAGGCCCAGTGAGGCGAACGCGGAGAGCAGGTTGAGGAGTACGCCGACGAGCCCGAGGACCACCGACCGGAACGCCCACACGGTCATCGCGAAGGTGACCAGCAGGAGCGCCCCCACGATGAGCGGCAGCTTGCGCTTCTGGTGGGCGGGGTAGTCGGCGTAGCGGGCGACCTCGCCGGTGACGGCCACCTCCGTACCGGTCAGTGCGCCGACGGTCGCGGGGACGAGTTCGCCGCGGAGCCGGTCGAGCGAGGTGCGGGCCTCGGCGCTGTTCACGGACCGGTGGACCGCCATCTCCAGGAGCGTGGTGCGGCCGTCGGCCGAAGCGCGCAGCACGGGCGTGCCGCTGATCGCCGGGTCCTCGGCGGCGGCGCGCTCGGCGAGTGCGCGCAGGGCTCCGGTGACCTCCCCGGCTCGCCGGGCGTCCGCGCGTACGACGACCTGGTGCATGGACCTCAGCTCGGGATAGGCGGCGAGGAGACGGTCGTACGTCCGCATGGCGGGGATGGCGCGGGAGTGCGTCTCGCGGCTCATCTCCGTGATGTTGATGCTCAGGACGGGCAGGGCGAGCGCGAGGAGGGCGAGGCAGGACACGGCGAGCGTCACGGCGGGGTGCTTGGCGACCGGACGGAGGATCGCGGCCGTGATCCGGCCTCCCCCCGCACGCGGGGCGGCCGGCGGGGTCGCGCCCTCGTCCCCCGTGCCCGGGCCGCCCTCCGTACCAAGGGCGCGGGAGACACCGCCCCGAGCGGACCGGTCGGCGGCGCGGTCCGCCTCCGACCGGGCGTCCCTACGGGCTTCCTTGCGGGCCTTGCGGCGTTCGGCGCGCTCGCCCAGCAGGGCGAGGAGCGCGGGCAGGACGGTCAGCGAGCTCAGGACGGCGACCAGGGTGACGAGGACCGCTCCGGTGGCGATGGAGGAGAAGATGACGTCGTCCGCGAGGTAGAGGGTGGCGCTGGAGACGGCCACGGCCAGCCCGGAGACGACCACGGCCCGGCCCGAGGTCGCCGCGGCGAGTTCCACGACGGCCTGTGTGGCCAGGCGCCCGTCGGCGGCCCGAGCCCGCTCCTCGCGTTCCCGCTTGAGGTAGAAGAGGGTGTAGTCGACGCCGACGGCCAGGCCGATGAGCAGGATGACGTTGGTGCCGACGCCGGCGTCGGGGAAGACGTGCGAGGCGACCATCGACAGGCCCACCGCGGCCACGATCGAGGAGATCGCGAGCAGCAGCGGCACGACGGCCATGACCACCGACCCGAAGACGATCAGCAGGGTGATCAGGGTGACGGGCAGCGCGATGATCTCGGTACGGGCGAGGTCCTGGCCGCGGAGCTTGTCGACCCCCTTGCCGATGGAGGGGCCGCCGACCTGCTCGACGAGCAGCCGGGGGTGCGCCGCACCGACGTCGGCGGTCTGCGCGAGCAACGCGTCCACGTGCCGCTTCCCGTCGAGCTCGGCGCCCTTCATCGTGATGTCGACCCGCAGGGAGGCGCGTCCGGCGTCGGCGACCGGGTCGGCCACGGAGAGCACCTCCGGCAGCCCCCGCATCCGGGCGCCGATCTCTGCTGCGGCGGCCTCGGCCTCGGTCCGGTCGAAGGGGCCGGTGCCGGGCGCGGCCTGGATGAGGACCCGCTCAAGGGGCTTCTGCTGGAGACCGCCTTCGGCGGCGAGGGCCTCGGCACGGCCGGCCTCGCCGATGCGGAAGTCCTCGGTGGTCGCCGGGTTGGCGCCGAGCGCCATGCCCGTACCGAGGCAGAGGGCCACGAAGAGGATCCAGCCGATCAGCGCGCGCCACGGGTGCCGGGCGCTGAGGCGGGCCATCCGTACGGTGGGGTTCGTCATGCGTCCCAGACTCGCCGCCGGGGCCGTCTCGCCGACAGGCTCGGCCGGTTGAACCTGTTGTCCACCGACCGGTGGACAACAGGCCGTCCTCCTCAGGCGCGACGACGCCCGCCGGGCGGCCCGAGTCACCGAACACGGCGCAGGACGCATCTCGGCGGAAGCCTCGGAGGGAGTCCCGGAGAGAGCCTCCGAGGGAGCGCTCCCATCCACTCCTCGATTCCCTTGCGCACAACCTTGCCACGCCTTCGGCGGCACCTTATCGTCCCGGAGCAGAAAGCGCTTTCCATCCGTCTGTGGGCGCCCTAGCACAGGGCTGCCCACGGGCGGTCCCTTCTCGACCGAACGGCGTTCCACCAGCACCGCACCGCACTGCGTACGCACTCGGGAACAACCCCCAGCGTTCGACGACACAAGGACGGCGAGCATGAGACGACCCCTCGCACTTCGACTTCACGCGGCTGCGGGCGCGTTGGCCCTCGCGGCCGCGACCGGCGTGGTCCTTTCGATGCCCCAGGCATCGGCCGCGACCGGTGGCGCCACCGGTTACGCGACCCAGAACGGCGGCACCACCGGCGGCGCCGGCGGTCAGACCGTGCGGGCCACCACGGGAACCGCGATCCACGCGGCCCTGTGCGCACGGGCCGACAGCAGCACCCCGATCACCATCGAGGTCGAGGGAACCGTCAACCACGCCAACACCGCGAAGGTGTCGGGCACCAGCTGCAACACCGCCGCCGGCGTGATCGAGCTCAAGCAGATCAGCAACGTCACCATCGTCGGGGTCGGCTCCGGCGCGGTCTTCGACCAACTCGGCATCCACATCCGTGAGTCCAGCAACATCATCATCCAGAACGTGACCGTCAGGAACGTCAAGAAGTCCGGCTCGCCCACGTCCAACGGCGGCGACGCCATCGGCATGGAGAGCGACGTCCGCAACGTCTGGGTCGACCACGTCACCCTGGAGGCGTCGGGAGGCGAGTCGGAGGGCTACGACGGCCTCTTCGACATGAAGGACAACACCCAGTACGTGACCCTGTCCTACAGCATCCTGCGCAACTCCGGCCGCGGCGGCCTCGTCGGGTCCAGCGAGACGGAGCTCTCGAACGGCTTCATCACGTACCACCACAACCTGTACGAGAACATCGACTCACGCGCCCCCCTGCTGCGCGGCGGTGTCGCCCACATGTACAACAACCACTATCTGCGGATCAACGAGTCCGGCATCAACTCCCGCGCCGGGGCCCGCGCCAAGGTGGACAACAACTACTTCGAGGACTCCAAGGACGTCCTGGGCACCTTCTACACGGACGCCGCCGGATACTGGCAGGTCAGCGGCAATGTCTTCGACAACGTGACCTGGTCCGCGCGCGGCACCGACAACAACCCGGCCGGTCCCGACCCGCAGTCCAACACCACCGTCGCCGTCCCCTACGCCCACACCCTCGACGCCGCCTCCTGCGTGCCGGACGTCGTCGGCCGGACGGCGGGCGCCGGTAAGGGACTCGCCGTGTCGAACGGCGGTTGCTCGCCCCAGACGCCCACGCCCACGGCGACGACCCCGACGCCGCGGCCGACCACCCCGACACCGGGGCCCACCACGCCGACCACCGGACCGACCCAGCCCGGCGGGACCAACCTCAGCATCGGGGCCGGCGCCGACGGTTCGAGCAAGGCGGACGGTACGAGCTACGGCAACGTACGGGACGGCGACCTGAGCACCTTCTGGTCACCGGCCGGTTCGACCGGCTCCGTGTCGGTCAAGTGGGGCTCCGCGACCACCGTCTCCGCCGTCACCATCCGTGAGGCGGCTGGCTCGGCCGGGGCCATCGGGTCCTGGCGGGTCCTCAACGGCGACACCGGCGCCGTCCTCGGCTCCGGCAGCGGAGCGGGCGTCATCGCCGTCCCCCGGACCGCGCTGAAGAAGATCACCTTCGAGATCGTCAGCTCGACGGGGACCCCGCGCGTGGCCGAGTTCGAGACCTACGCCGGATAACCCGCTCGGGTCGTCGGTCCGGTTCCGGCCCTCCGGCCTCACGGCCCCGGAACCGGACCGACGACATTCCTCGCACGCGGCGCGTCCCGTGAGCGCCCGCGCCCTGCCCGAGACGCTCCCATGGCGGAGGCGGGGCGTCAGCGGATTTCAGGGGCGCGCGGTCACCGTGCGGGGGCGAGGTGCGCGAGTCCGTGCACGAGGAGGGTGAGACCGAAGTCGAACTCCTCCTCGATCGCGACGGAGGTCAGCGACCGGGCGGCCTGGAGGAGAGCCGGGTGGGCGGCCGGGTCGAGCCCCCGGTAGAAGGCGGCGAGTTCGGCGCGGTCGTCGGGCACGGCGGGGCCGTGCTGCTGGGCGGTGAAGCCGATCACGTAGTGCGTGACGGCGGTGAAGGCACGGGCGGCCAGGTCGACGGGGAGGCCGTGCGCGAGGAGCGCCGCCAGGACCCGTTCGCGTCGGGCGAGACCGTGGGGGCCGACCGGTACGTACGCCATCAGGAGCGGCAGGGTGTGCGGATGGCGGCGCAGGGTGTCGTGGAACCGGCGGGACGTGACGGTGAGGGTCTCGCGCCAGTCGGCGGCCTCGGCGAGCCCGTCCAGGTCGACCTCCCCCAGGACCCGGTCCACGACGTACGCCAGGATCTCGTCCTTGCCGTCGAAGTGGCGGTAGAGGGTGGCCGTCCCGGAGTTCAGGGCCTCGGCGAGCATGCGCAGCGAGAACGCCTGGACGCCGTGCTCGTCGACCAGACCCAGGGCGGTGCCGACGATGTGCGCGGTGTCCAGTGAGGGGCGGCCGCGCCGGGGCGCGCCGGCGGCGGTCGGGGTCGGGCGTGCGGCCCACCAGGCCGGGCTGCCGGGGGGTGGTGGGGTGGCGGCCATGGGTGGGCCCTCTCTCACTGTGCCGGGTCGCCGCCCTGCGCGCGGCTGCTCCCGACGGCCTTCGGTGGTGCGGTGGACACCGTACCCCTCGGGCGTGCGCCGTCCTTGGCCGCAGCCGCCGTCAGTCGGCGGCCCCGGTCCTGGTCCCGGCCTTGGTCCCGGCGGTCATGAGGTCGACGACCGGGGACGGGGCCGGAGTGCGGTCACCGCCGGGCCGGTCGGCTGTGCGGCGGAGGGGACCGACGTGTTCGATGTGGCCGACGTAGCCGTCGGGGCGGACGAGGACGACGGTGTCCTCCGTGATGCCGTACGCCGTGAGCAGGGCCGCTTCGCGCGGCGTACGAGGGGTGCTGGACGCCTGCACGGTGTGGCGGCGCAACGGGGCGCCGCCGGGCGGCCAGGGAAGGCGTTCGACGGCGGCCGCGGCGCCCGCTCCGAACGCGAGGGCGGTGAAGTGCGGGCCGCGGTACAGGTCGAAGAGGCGCCTCGCCGTGCCGGTGGCCTCGGGCAGGGCGGCGTCGGGGGCGCGGTCGCCGCAGCGCAGGGTCGCGGTGCGGGGCCCGTCGGCGGGGGCGAGCGGTCCGCCGAAGTAGGAGATGCCGAGCTGGTGCTCCTCCGGGCCCCGGGTGAGGCCGCCGGGGCGGGCGCGGCGCAGCCCTTCGTAGAGTTCGGTGGAGCGGCCCAGGACCTGGGCGGCGACGGGGCGGCGCTCCCGTTCGTAACTGTCCAGGAGCGCGTCGTCCGCGCCCGCGAGGACCTGCTGGAGCTTCCAGCCGAGGTTGTGGGCGTCCTGGACCCCGGTGTTGAGGCCCTGCGCTCCGGCGGGCGTGTGGACGTGGGCCGCGTCGCCGCAGAGCAGGAGACGGCCGTTGCGGTAGCGCTCGGCGAGGCGGATGTTGGGCCGGAAGACCGAGGACCAGCTGATGTCGCGCAGGGTGAGGGAGCGGCCGGCGCGTCGGCGGAGGAGGGTGGCGAGGGCGGTCTCGCCGAGGTCGACGGGGTCGCCGGGCCGGATCCTGATCATGATCTGGAAGCGGTCGCCGTCGCCGGGCAGGGGGCATGCCGCGACGCCGCGGCCCCGCGGGCGGGGCCAGATGTGCCAGTGGTCGCGGGAGAGGCCGTCGACGGCGGCGTCCACCAGGATCATCCGGTCGGACGCGTCGGTGGAACCCTCGAAGGCGATGCCCGCGGCCTTGCGGACGGTGCTGGAGCCGCCGTCCGCGCCGACGACGTACCGGCTCCTCAGCAGTCGGCCGTCGGCCAGGCGTACCGTGCAGACCTCGTCGTCCTGGGTGATCTCCACGGCGCGGGCGCCGAAGTCGACGCGCGCCCCGAGGCGTTCGACGGCCTCGTGGAGGAGGGCGGTGGTGGCGTACTGCGGGAGCAGGAGGAGGTCGGGGTAGGGGGTGCCGACCCCGTCGGGGGCGGTGGCGTGCATCCGCCAGGCCTTGGTGAAGGGGCCGAGGTGAAGGCCCATCGGAGGGTAGGCGCCGCCTGCCGCGCGGGCGGCGTCGACCAGGCCCAGGTCGTCGAGGACTTCGAGGGTGCGGGGCTGGATGCCCTTGGCGCGTGAGCCCTCGAACCGCTTCTCGTCCCGCTCCACCAGGCGTACCGCGATGCCTCGCCTGGCCAGGTCGAGCGTCAGGACGAGTCCTGCGGGGCCCGCGCCGACGACCGTGACGTCGGCGTCGACGCCGACCGCCGCCGGAGGCACAGACACGGGCAGGGACGCGGGCATCGGCGTGGGTGTCGGTGTGGGCGTGTCGTTCGATTCCGGCATGTCTGAGGCTCCTCGCCGTCCCCCGGGTGCCCGCACGGAGGCGGCACACCTCGAACCATGTTTCGGATACAGCGTATCCGAAACATGGTTCCGGTGTGAGCGGGACGACTCGGCCGCCCCGGCGGGGAGGGCTCAGCCGTGGGGAAGGATGACCGCCCGGCCGTTGACACGCCCTTCGTGCAGGCGCTCGTAGGCCTTCGGTGCCTCGTCCAGTCCGTACGTCTCCACGTGGACGTCGACGGCGCCGGAGCGGGCCAGGTCGAGCACCTCGATCAGCTCGGTCCGGGTGCCCCAGTACGGCGAGGCGACCGAGACCTCGTACGGCAGGGATCCGAAGCCGACCGGCAGGGCGCCGCCGCCGAGGCCGACGATGGTGACGTCGCCCTCGACCGCGGCCATCGCACCGGCAGCCGTCACGGTCGGCTGGACGCCCACGAAGTCGAGGACGACCTCGGCGCCGCGACCGCCGGTCAGTTCACGGACCGTGGCGGCCGCCGACGCGTCGGACAGGGCCGTCTCGTGCGCGCCGACGGCACGCGCGAGGGCGAGCTTCTCCTCCGTGACGTCCAGGGCGACGACCCGGGCCGCGGTCATGGCGCGCAGGAGCTGGATGGCGACGTGGCCGAGCCCGCCCGTCCCGATGACGACGGCGGTGCTCCCGGGCACGAGCTTGGGGAGGGACCGCTTGACCGCGTGGTACGGGGTGAGCCCGGCGTCCGTGAGCGGTACGGCCTGGACGGGGTCGAGGCCGCCGAGCGGGACGAGGTGGCGGGGGCTGTCGACGATCATGTACTCGGCGATGGCGCCGGGGGCTCCGAGTCCGGGCGGCCTGATGCCGAGTTCCGCGGCGCGCAGGCAGTAGTTCTCCTTGCCCTGGGAACACATGAAGCAGGTGCCGCACCCCCAGGGGCCGTAGACGGCGACGGCGTCACCGACGGCGAAGCCCTCCGCGCCGGGGCCGAGGGCCTCGACGGTGCCGACGCCCTCGTGTCCGAGGGTCAGCGGCAGCGGGAAGGGCAGCTGGTCGGCGGACCAGCTCATGACCGCGATGTCCGAGTGGCAGACGCCGGCGGCCGTGACCTTGAGGAGCACCTGCCCGGGGCCGGGCTCCGGGTCGGGAACGGTGACGACCTCGGGCGGGGCGCCCACCGTGCGGTACTGCAGTGCCTTCATGACGCTTTCCTTTCCGGTTCTTTCGGGCCCCGCGGACCCCTGCGGGCCCCTTCGGGCTCCGTCGCTCTCGGCCGCGCGCCTCAGCGGGCGGCGTAGGCGCCGTCGACGAGGTGGTAGCTGCCGTGCACGAAGGACGCCCGCTCGGAGAGCAGGAACGCGACGAGCTCGGCGACCTCCTCCGCGCGCCCCAGCCGGCCCGCGGGGTGGAGCGCGACCAGCGCCTCGTACGCCTCCTGCCCGAGGCCCGCGAGGAGGGGCGTGTCGATGTAGCCGGGGCCGACGGCGTTGATACGCACCCCCTGGGCGGCGTATTCGAGTGCCGCCGTCTTGGTGAGACCGACGACGCCGTGCTTGGCGGCGACGTAGGCGGCGCTGCCGGCGGAGCCGTTGGTCCCGAGGATGGAGGCCATGTTCACGACGGAGCCGCCGCCGGAGGCGAGGATCGCGGGGAGCTCGTGGCGCAGCGAGTGGAAGACGCCGTCCAGGTTGGTGGCGACGACGCGCCGCCACTCCTCGGCCGGGGTCTCGGCGAGCGGGACGCGGGCGCCGGCGACGCCGGCGTTGTTGACCGCCAGGTGCAGGCCGCCGAAGGCGGCGACGGTGGCCTCGACGCCCGCGCCCACGGAGGCGTCGTCGGTGACGTCCATCCGTACGGCGAGGGCCTGGGCGCCGTGCTCGGTGAGCTCGGCGACGGCGGCGGCGGCGCGTTCGGCGTCGTGGTCGGCGACGGCCACGGCGGCACCGGCGACGGCGAGGCGGCGGGCGACGGCGAGTCCTATGCCGGAGGCGCCGCCGGTGACGAGCGCGATCCTGCCGGCGAACTCCTGCGTGTGGTCGGTGGTACGGGAGAGGGTCATGGTGGTTCCTTGCGGGGGTGTACGGGGGGAAGGCGGGTTCAGGGGGCGTGACGGGACCGGCCGGTCTACGGCGGCTCTGTCGGTCGCTGTTCTTTCGGTCGCGGTTCCGTCGGTCGCGTCTCCGGTGGGGGTTCCGTCGGCGGCGGTTCCGTCGCCAGCAGGGCGAAGGCCTCCTCCACCAGGGCGGGCAGCGCCTCCCTCGGTCCGCCGAGCACCCAGGCACGGGTGGCGGCCAGGAGGGTGGCGGCGCCGGAGCCGACGGCGACGGCGGGCCGCAGGTCGTGTTCCGGGTCGGTGCCGATCCGGGCGGCGACCAGCCGGACCGAGGCCGCCTCGCCCTCCAGGAGGACCCTCCGCAGCACGGCGCGCAGGGGAGCTTCGTCCTCGGCGAGGCGGAGGACCTCCCGGACGCCGTCGCGGCGGTGCCAGGCCGGGGTGACCGGGTCGGCGAGCCAGCTGCGGAGGGCGGCCCGGTAGGCGGTGAGGGGGGTCTCGCTCGCGGGGCGGGCGGCCAGGGCCGCGTTGATCCGGGCGCAGTCGGCGCGGATGCCGTCGAGGACGGCCTCCTCCTTGGAGGTGAAGTAGCGGCTGAAGGTGCGCCGGGAGACGCCCACAGCGTCGGTGACGTCCTCGACGGAGACCCCGGCCGGCCCGCGCTCGAGGACGAGCCTCAGCGCGGCCTCGCCGAGCGCCTCACGGGTCCGCGCCCCCTTCGGGCCGCGCCGTGGGATTCGGTCCTCTCGCTCCGCACTCATATCTGCACCGTACACCTATTAATGTCCCAGTGGGACATTCCAGCGGAATCCAGGTGTCACACCGAACAGCGTCGTATCTGACGACTTGTCGCCAATGGCACTCGATAGCCGCATGAACAGGGCGGGGTGGGGCAGATCGTTCGGGGGCCGACGGGGCCCGCATGAGAGGAGAGTGCCGTGCTGACCGACCTCTTCGAGAGGCTGCGGAGACGCGGCCGCTCCGGCAGGGACACGGGGGCGTCCTCCCGGGCGCCCGCGCGGACCCCCGGGACCCTCGTGCTCGACGCCGACTTCTCCTCCGTCGCGCAGTGGGTCGCGGGCCGCTCCTGGGCGTATCCCGGCGGCGGGCCCACCAATCCGGGCGACAACAAACTCGACCACCTCGTGGAGGACCCCTCGTACAGCCGGAGCGGGGTCTTCCGGGCGACCCGCCGGCGCGACGGCAACTGGAACGCGGGGCTGCTCACCACGGAGGGCAGCGCGGAGGCCTTCCTGGTGCGGGCCGACGACGTCCTGGAGGCGCGGGTGCGGCTGCCGGTGCAGACGGGCGCCTGGCCGGCGATCTGGACCTGGCTCGACGGCGGGCAGGAGATCGACGTCTTCGAGTACCACCCCGACAACCCCGACCTCCTGGAGCTGTCGAACCGGATCCGGGGGCGCCACCTCTACTACCGGAACGCGGCGATCCGGCCGGGGGCGTGGGTCGACCTGCGGGTCGAGTTCGGCGCCCGCAACGTGGTGTGGTGGGTGAACGGCGCCCGGGTCTTCGACGACCGCCGCGGGGTGGGGCGCTCCTGGCGTGCCCACCTCATCGTGAACCTGTCCGTCTGCGCCGGCCGCTACCACCCGGCGCCCGAGCCCGGGGTGTCGGAGATGTCGTACGAGGTGGCGCAGTTGCGCGTATACCGGGACTGACTCCACCACGCGGGGGCGGCGACACGGCTCGTGACGGCTCGTGACCCGCCCGTCTCCCGGCGACGCGCGCGCGAGAGTCGGGGGATGCGGGCCACGGGGCAACGGGTGTTGCGTAGGCTCGAACGGAGCGTCCCGCGCACCCGCAGCGCGCCGCCCGTACGACGAGGAGGACCCCCATGGACACCGCCGACGAGGGACGGCAGCAGCTCGACGCGGCCAGCGTGCTCAACGCGAAGAGCACGCTCCTGCAGCTTCTCGCCCGCGCGGGGGTCTACACCGGCGACGCGGAGGAGCTGATCGGGCTCGTCGAGGCCGGGGCCCTCGCCCTCGCGCACACGGAGATCAGCGGTCTTGGCCGGAGCGCTCCGGCGGAGCAGGGGGAGCCGTACGCGTCCGGCTGGTCCGACGGCGCCCTGGCGGTCACCGAGGAGCTCGGCGCCCTCGCCGAACGGGCGCTGGTCCACGCCGTCACCTCCGGCCCGTCGGCCTCCGCACCCGACGAGCGTTCCCCCGTCGGCAGGGCGGAGATGGAGCGGGCCAAGGTGGCGGTCACCCCGCTCTACCTGTCGTTCGCCGACGTCTCCGATCTCGATCCCGAGGTCACCGAGCAGGTGCTGGGCGCCGTGCTCCGCACCATGAACCCCCGGCAGCGGGCCGGGTACCCGGGACGTCTGTCCGCGTTCGCCTCGGCCCACCAGGGGCACTTCGAGCGGCTCTACGCGGAGTACGGCCCCGGCAGCGCGATCGCGATCCACGGCCGCTACTCCCTCGTCCACTCCCCCACCAGCGTCGCCGTGCTCGAACGCCTCGCCGCCACCCCGGCGGAGCTGCGCGAGGAGTGGGACGCGGCCGAGCTCCCGCCCGCGTGGCTGGACGGCCTGACGACCGCCTGGGGCTCCCCGGCCTGACCACCCGGGCCCTCCCGCCCGGCCTCGGCCCGGGGCCCCCCGCCCCGGGCCGTCGACCGGGCGTCAACTCTTTCCTCCTGATGACCAGTTGCGAACGCCCGCCCCACGGGCGCGCGGGGAAGTGGCGATTCCACCCCCACCGATACTTAGGTTAGGCTAAGTTAAGTTTCGGTGTGCCGATTGGGGGTGTCACCCCCGGCCGTGCGCCCCACGTCCCCATGCATCAGGAGAGACGGAAGAACATGACCTCACGGGTCGCGGTGGCCGGCGCCAGTGGCTATGCCGGCGGGGAGATCCTCCGCCTGCTCGCCTCCCATCCCGAAGTCGAGATCGGCGTCCTGAGCGCACACAGCAGCGCCGGACGCACCCTCGGCCAGGTGCAGCCCCAGCTCACCTCCCTCGCCGACCGGGTGCTGACGGAGACCTCGGCGGCGGAGCTCGACGGGCACGACGTCGTGTTCCTCGCCCTGCCGCACGGGCAGTCCGGGGCGCTCGCCGCACGGCTGGGCGGCGACACGCTGGTCGTGGACTGCGGGGCGGACTTCCGATTGCGCGACCCGGACGAGTGGAAACGTTTCTACGGCACCGAGCACGCCGGGACGTGGCCCTACGGCCTGCCCGAGATGCCCGGCGCCCGGGACGAGTTGAAGGGCACCACCCGGATCGCCGTGCCGGGGTGCTACCCGACCGCGATCACCCTGGCGCTCTACCCCGCGCACACCGCCCGCCTGGTCGAACCCGAGGTCGTGATCGTGGCGGCCAGCGGGACCTCGGGGGCCGGACGGGCGGCCAAGCCCCATCTGCTCGGCTCCGAGGTGATGGGGTCCATGACCCCGTACGGCGTCGGGGGCGGCCACCGGCACACCCCCGAGCTGACGCAGAACCTGTCCCTGGTGGCGGGCGAGCCGGTGACGGTGTCCTTCACGCCCACCCTCGCCCCGATGCCCCGCGGCATCCTCGCCACCTGCTCCGCCCGCCTCCGCCCGCACGTGGCCGCCGACGGCGCCCTCGCCGAGGTGCGCGAGGTGTTCGAGGCCGCCTACGCCGACGAACCGTTCGTCCGCCTGCTACCGCAGGGCCAGTGGCCGTCCACGGCCTCGGTGCTCGGATCCAACACGGTGCAGGTGCAGGTGGCCGTGGACCCGGCAGCCCGCCGCCTCGTCTGCGTGAGCGCGATCGACAACCTGACGAAGGGCACCGCCGGTGGCGCGGTGCAGAGCATGAACGTCGCCCTCGGCCTGTCCGAAGGGCTCGGCCTGCCCATGAATGGAGTGGCTCCGTGACCGTGACCGCCGCCCGAGGATTCCTCGCCAGCGGGGTTGCCGCCGGCATCAAGACATCCGGCGATCCCGATCTCGCCCTGGTGGTGAACCAGGGCCCCGCGTTGGCCGCCGCGGGAGTCTTCACCTCCAACCGGGTCCAGGCCGCACCGGTCCACTGGACGCGCGCCGCCCTCGCCGACGGCCGGGTCTCCGCCGTCGTCCTGAACTCCGGCGGGGCCAACGCCTGTACGGGCCCCTCGGGCGCCCACGACGCGCGGACGATGGCCGAGCGGACCGCCCTGGCGATCGGGGCGACCCCCGACGACGTGGCCGTCTGCTCCACCGGGCTCATCGGCGTACCCCTGCCCATGGAGCGGGTCACCGCCGGAATCGCGCTCGCGGCGGAACGGCTCGCCTCCGACGGGGGCGAGGACGCGGCCGTGGCGATCAAGACCACCGACTCCGTGCACAAGACCTCCGTCGTGACCCGCGACGGCTGGACCGTCGGCGGCATGGCGAAGGGCGCGGGGATGCTCGCCCCCGGTCTCGCCACCATGCTCGTGGTCCTCACCACCGACGCCGTCGTCGCGGAACCGCGCCTCGACTCCGCGCTCCGCGCCGCCGTCCGCACCACCTTCGACCGGGTGGACTCCGACGGGTGCATGTCCACCAACGACACCGTCCTGCTCCTCTCCTCGGGCGCCTCCGGCGTGACTCCGGCGGACGAGGACTTCACCGGGGCCGTGCACGCCGTCTGTCTCGACCTCGCCCGGCAGCTGATATCGGACGCCGAGGGCGCGTCGAAGGAGATCGAGGTGGCGGTGGTCGGCGCCGCGTCCGAGGAGGACGCCGTGACCGTCGGCCGCTCGGTGGCGAGGAACAACCTCCTCAAGTGCGCCCTGCACGGCGAGGACCCCAACTGGGGCCGGGTGCTCTCGGCGATCGGCACCACCGACGCCGTCTTCGACCCCGACCGCCTGGACGTGGCCGTCAACGGCGTCTGGGTCTGCCGGGACGGCGCCGCGGGGGAGCCCAGGGAGAAGGTCGACCTGTCGGGCCGCCGGATCACGGTCACCGTGGACCTGCGCGCCGGGGAGGCGTCGGCCGAGATCTGGACCAACGACCTGACGGCCGCGTACGTGCACGAGAACAGCGCCTACAGCTCATGACCGGAGGGGGAACGGGAATGCGGATGCTCGACGGGCAGCGCGCTGTCGATGCCGTGGACGTCGTGGAGACCGCGCACGCCGTGGGAGCGGTGGGAGCGATGGAGACCGTGGCAGCGGTGGTGGCGGAGGAACTGCCGTCCAGGGACGTGCCCTGGTCGGAGGAGCTCCAGGGCCGGACCGTCGTCCTCAAGTGCGGGGGCAGCACCCTGATCGACCCCGCCCTCCGGCGGTCGTTCGCCCAGGACGTCGTCGAACTGTGGCAGGCGGGGCTGCACCCGGTCGTGGTGCACGGCGGCGGCCCCCAGATCAGCTCGATGCTCGACCGGCTCGCCCTGGAGGTCCGCTTCGAGGCCGGCATGCGGGTGACCACGCCGGAGGCCATGGACGTCGTCCGCATGGTGCTGACCGGACAGGTGCAGCGGGACCTCGTCGGCGCCATCAACGCCCACGGCCCCTTCGCCGTCGGCATGTCGGGCGAGGACGCCCACACGCTGACGGCCGTGCGCCGCCCGGCGTGGGTGGACGGCCGGCCGGTCGACATCGGTCTCGTCGGAGACATCGTGAGCGTGGCCCCGGACACCGTGCGGAACCTCCTCGCCGGGGGCCGCATCCCGGTCGTCTCCCCCGTCGCGCGCGGGGCGGACGGCGAGATCTACAACGTCAACGCCGACCTCGCGGCCTCGGCCCTGGCCGTCGCCCTCGGCGCCGACCGGCTCGTGATGCTCACGGACGTCCCCGGGCTCTACGCGGACTGGCCCCGCAGCACCGAGGTCATCCCCCGGCTCACCGCGGAGGAACTGGACGCGCTGCTCCCCGGACTCGCGGGCGGCATGCTGCCGAAGATGGAGGGCTGCCTCCGGGCGGTCCGGTCGGGGGTCGGACGGGTCCACGTCCTCGACGGGCGCACCCCGCACGCCGTCCTGCGGGGCGTCCTCACCGAGGAGAGCCCCGGCACCACGGTCCTGCCCGACAGCGCGCCCGATGACGCACCCCACGACGAGGAGACGCCCGCATGACCGCCCCGGCCACCGTCCCCGGGACGGCCACCGCTCCGGCGTCCCCGCTGACGGACCGCTGGCGCGCCGTCATGATGGACACCTACGGCACTCCCCCGCTGGCCCTGGTCGAAGGTGAGGGCTGCACGGTCCGGGACGAATCCGGGCGCGCGTACACGGACTTCACCGGCGGGATCGCCGTCAACACCCTCGGGCACGGGCACCCGGCCGTGGTCGCGGCCGTCACCGACCAGATCGCGCGGCTCGGCCACGTCTCGAACCTGTTCGTCGCGGGGCCGCCGGTCGCCCTGGCGGAACGGCTCCTCGCGCTCTTCGGCCGGCCGGGCCGGGTGTTCTTCTCCAACTCCGGGGCGGAGGCGGCCGAGGCGGCCTTCAAGGCGGCCCGCAGGACCGGGCGCCCCCATGTCGTCGCCATGGAGGGCGGCTTCCACGGCCGCACGATGGGCGCCCTGGCGCTCACCGGGCAGCCGGCGAAGCGCGAGCCGTTCCTGCCGCTGCCCGGGGAGGTGACGCACGTGCCCTTCGGGGACGTGGAAGCGCTCCGCGCGGCCGTCTCGGAGGACACCGCGGCGGTCTTCGTCGAGCCGGTGCAGGGCGAGGCGGGCGTCATCCCCGCGCCCGAGGGCTATCTGCGGGCAGCCCGCGAGATCACCCGGGCGGCGGGGAGCCTCCTCGTCCTCGACGAGGTGCAGACCGGGATCGGCCGCACCGGGCACTGGTTCGCGCACCAGGCCGAGGCGGGGGTGGACCCGGACGTGGTGACCCTGGCCAAGGGGCTGGGGGGCGGCCTGCCGATCGGGGCCACGGTGGCGTTCGGCGCCGCGGCCGAGCTGCTCGGTCCCGGCCAGCACGGGTCCACGTTCGGCGGCAATCCGGTGGCCTGCGCCGCGGGTTCCGCCGTCCTGGAGACCATCGCGTCGGAGGGCCTCCTCGGTCACACCGTACGGATGGGTGAGCTGCTGCGGTCCGGTGTGGAGGCGTTGAAGCACCCGCTGGTGGCGGAGGTGCGGGGCGCGGGGCTGCTGCTCGGTGTGGTGCTGACGGAGCCGGTCGCCGCCCTGGTCCAGGCGGCGGCGCAGGAGGCCGGGTTCCTCGTCAACGCCGCCGGTCCCGTGACCGTACGGCTGGCTCCGGCGCTCACCGTCTCCGAGCGGCAGGTCGGGGAGCTGGTGGAGGCGCTGCCCGCGGTCCTGGACGCCGTGCTCGACCGGGCCGCCGTGCGCCGCCCGTAGCGCACGGACGGTGGTGCCGGCGCCGGTGCCGGTGCCGGTGCCGGAAGGAAGGAAGGGTGTCAGGCGGACGCCCGCGCGACGAGGGCCGCGAGCGCGTCCGCCAGCCTCTCCAGTCCGGGCCCCGCGGGGCCGCCCGGTTCGTCCATGTAGAGGTCGCGCCGAATCTCGACCATCAGCGCGCTGACCTCCGGGGTCTTCCCGTAGTGCCGCAGGGGCACGTACGTGCCCGCGAACGGGCTGTCCAGCTCCGTGCCGCCGAAGCCGGCGAAGGCCTCGCGCGCCGCGTCGAGCAGCGGCGCGGGGGTGTGGAACGGGTCCGTGCCCAGGCAGATCGGCGGGCGGGACCCGTCGCCGTGGAGTTCGTACGGCAGGGCCTTCGTCGGGTACGAGTGGACGTCGATGATCACCGCGCGCCCGACCGCCGCGAGGCGCTCGGCGACGGCGTCCGTCACGGCCCGCGCGTAGGGCCGGAAGTAGCGGTCGATCAGCGGCTGTCCGTCGAAACCGTCCGGGCGCAGCTCCTCGCGGTGGGTGGTGCGGGTGTAGACCGCGCCCATGCCCACCGCCAGCATCTCCTCGCGCTCGTCGGGGAACCGCTCCGGGTCGACCACCAGACGCGAGAGCCCGTTGACGAACCGCCAGGGCGTGAGCGGGGCGGCCGCGGCCGCCGCGGCGGCCACCTCCGCCGTGTGGGCGTCGGTGATGTGGTCCAACTCCCGCGCCAGGGCCGCTTCGTCGAGCGTGATCCCGCTGCGCACGTCCGGGGGCACGACGCGGGAGGAGTGGGGGACGTGGAGGATCACCGGGGAGTCGGGCGCGCCCGGGTGGAGCCGGAACGCCGGGGCTGCGGAGGACAGGGAGGAAGGAGGGGTGGGAGGGCCGTCGTTCATCTGGTTCCTCGCTGTGCGTCGCGTTCCGGTGAGGTGACCCGGACATGGTCGTGGCAGCCCAGGGTAGGGGGACGGTACACGTCCCGAGGAGGACCCATGTCCGGACTGATAGCCCGTATCAAGCAGTTCACCCGCAGCCCGCAGGGGCAGCGGACGATCGCGTCGGCCCGGCGGGCCGCCGCCGACCCGCGCAAGCGCGACCAGGCCCGCAGGCTGCTCGGACGGCTGCGGGGACGCCGGTAACGGCCTCGGGAGGTCAGGTGCCGGTGGGAACCGCGCGAGCACCGGGCCCGCCGGCGCCCGCGACGGACAGGTCGCGTCGGCTCACGCCGGGCCCGCCGTCTCCCCCGTCCCCGGCGTCCGGATCGCGCAGGCCGCCGCGTACCCGGGGAACGCCGGGACGTCGGTCAGGGACCAGCCGGGGAGCACGCCGGGCGCCGGACCCGCGCCCACGTACGTACGGGACGGGTCCTCGCCCAGGCCGATGCCGACGCCCTTGAGGTACGCCTCCTTCCGGGCCCAGCAACGGCCGAACGCCGTCGGCCGGTCATGTGCCGGCAGGGCCGCCAACTCCGCCCGCTCGTGCGGGTGGAGCGCGGCGGCCACCTCCCCGGCGGCCTCGGGCGAGGGCTCCGTCTCGACGTCGACGCCGATCGGGGTGTCCGCGAAGCCCAGCAGGGCGGCGTCACCGGAGTGCGAGAGGGAGAAGTGGAGCGGGGTCCCCTCCACCGCGGGTCGGCCGTGGCCGTCGCCGCAGCCCGGGCACGGTTCGCGGACGAGGCGGACGGCCGCGGGATCCCGGTCCAGGTACGCGCCGAGCAACTCCCTCAGCGCCACGTGCGCGGCCCGGTACCGCTCGCGGTCGGCGGGGCGGACGAAGCTCCGGCACCGGCTCGACTCCTCGGGGTCGAGGACCCGTTGGCGTGCGGCGGCCCGTTCCGTGTAGGCGCCGACCCGCACGATCCAGAGGCGGGGGCCCGAGCCGCGCCGCCAGGGAGCGGGCAGCGGGTCCGTGCCCAGCTCCGCCGGCGCGGAGGTCGCTATCCGCACGCTCGTCCCGGGTACTCGTCGCTCTCCGGTACGCCGGCCTCGCGCATCCGGCGCAGGACCTCGTCCAGGGACGCGTCGTCGACGTGCACCGGGAGGTTCAGCTCCCGGTCGAAGACCATGGTGTCGGTGTCCGGGTGCCAGATCACCCACCGGGGCGGCGAGGCGGGCGCGTCCCACAGGGGCGCGAAGCGTTCCAGGTGCCGCCCGGCCGGCTCCGCCCCGCTCACCGGTTCTCCTTCTCGGTGCGCCCGTCGACGTACGTCGCCACGACCTCGATGTCCCCGATGCGTGAGGTGTCGACGCGGCGGGGGTCGTCGCCGAGCACCACGAGGTCGGCGCGCTTGCCCGGCGCGAGGCTTCCGGCACTGTCGTCCCAGTGGCAGGCGTACGCGCCGGCGGCGGTGTAGGCGTGCAGGGCCTCGTCGACGGTGATGCCCTCGTCCGGTCCGATCAGCCGGCCGGAGGTGGAGGCGCGCTCGACCATGAACTGGATGGCGCGGAGCGGCGAGCCGTCCGTGACCGGCCGGTCGGAGCTGCCGACGAGGGTGACGCCGTGGTCGAGGAATCCCCGGCCCCGGTACATCCAGGGCGCCCGCACCTCCCCCATGACGTTCGCGTAGTCGTCGCCGAAGTAGCGGAGGAAGTTGGGCTGGACGACGGCGCTGACGCCGAGCCGGGCGAAGCGCGGCAGCTGGTCCGGGCGGATCAGGCCGGCGTGTTCCACCCGGTGCCGGGCGTCCGGGCGGGGCCTGCGTCCCTGGGCCCGCTCCAGGGCGTCGAGGGCGAGGTCGGCGGCGCGGTCCCCGATGGCGTGGACGGCGAGCTGCCAGCCGGCGAGGTGGCCGTCGACGATGAGCTCCGCGATCCGCTCGGGGTCGTCCTGGAACTGTCCGGTGGTGGACATGCCCTCGTACGGGGCGGTGAGGGCCGCCGTACGGGCCATCATGCCGCCGTCGGTGTAGATCTTGAGGGCGCCGAGGGAGAGCCAGTCGTCGCCGAAGCCGGTGCGCAGGCCGAGGTCGAGGGCGCGCGGGATGCCGTCGTCGCGGTGCGCGGCGAGCGGGCGCAGGGTGTCGCCGGCGGCCATGAGCTGGACGCGGAGGGGCAGTCGGCCCTGGTCCCTGAGGAGTTGGTAGGCGCCGAGTTCGACGGGGCTGTGCCCGAGGAGGCCGCCGCCGATGCCCGCTTCGGCGGCGGCGGTGATCCCCTCGGCGAGGCAGGCGCGGCCGGCGCGTTCGATCGCGTCGGCGAGTTCCTCCTGGGAGTACGGGAGCCGGAGCCGCCGTACGGCGGTCATGGCGCTCTCCGCGAGGAAGCCGTCCTCGTGCGGGACCTCGGCCGGAAGGAGGTCGAGGACGGCGCTGTTGACGACGCAGGCGTGGCCCGAGTCGTGCATGAGGAAGATCTTGCGGCCCTGGCCGACCCGGTCGAGTTCGGTGGCGGTGAGGTGGCGTCCCAGGGCCCGCTGGTCGTAGCCGGCGATGTCGACCCAGGCGCCGGGCGCCTTGCGGGAGACGGCTTCGGCGACGACGGCGAGCACGTCCTCGACGCGCTCGCACGGGGCGATGCTCGGGGTGGTCGCCTTCAGTCCCGCCCACGCGAGGTGGACGTGGCTGTCGATGAAGCCGGGCAGCACCGTGGCGCCCTGGAGGTCGACGACCTCGCGGGCGGGCAGCGAGGTCACGGCCGCGTCCAGACCCACGATCCGGCCCCGCCAGATGCCGAGGTCGTGGGCGACCGGGTGGTCCGGGTCCATGGTGAGAACGCGCGCGTTCGTCAGCCTCGTACAGAGCATGGGCAGTCCGTTCCCGGTCGCGGTCGTCAGGAGGTCTTGGCCATCACGGTGTCCGCCGGGGCCGGCCCGTTCCCGGTCGCCGTCCCGTCGAGGCCGGCGTCGGTCGGGTCCGTCCCCTCGGCCCGGGCGTACCCCCGGGGTGCGGCGGGCACCATGAGCGGCGTGCCGGTCTCGGGGTCGGGGATGATCCGGCAGGGCAGGCCGAAGACGTCCTCGACCAGTTCGGCGGTCATGACCGTCGACGGGTCGCCCTCGGCCGCGATGATGCCGCCCGGGCGCATCACGATGAGGTGGGTGGCGTACCGGCAGGCCTGGTTGAGGTCGTGCAGGACGGCCACGATCGTGTGGCCCCGGCGGGCGTGGAGTTCGGCGCAGAGGTCGAGGACCTCGACCTGGTGGGCGATGTCGAGGAAGGTGGTCGGCTCGTCGAGGAGCAGGATCGAGGTCTGCTGGGCCAGGACCATGGAGAGCCAGACGCGCTGGCGCTGGCCGCCGGAGAGGTCGTCGACGGGCCGGTCGGCGAGTTCGAGGACGCCGGTCTGGCGCATGGCCTCGACCACGGCCGCCTCGTCGTCGGCGGACCACTGCTTCAGCAGCCCCTGGTGGGGGTAGCGGCCCCGGGCCACCAGGTCGCCCACGGTGATGCCGCCGGGCGCGGTGGAGGACTGCGGGAGCAGGCCGAGCCGGCGGGCGACCTCCCGGGAGCGGTACGAGGCGATGGCGGCGCCGTCGAGGAAGACCTGTCCGGTGCGCGGCTTGAGCATCCGGGCGAGGGCGGTGAGCAGGGTGGACTTGCCGCAGGCGTTCGGCCCGATGATCACCGTGAAGGAGCGGTCGGGGATCTCGACGTCGAGGTCGCTCGCCACCGTCCGCTGGTCGTAGGAGAGGGTCAGGTTCTCGGCGCGCAGGCGGGGGGCCGGAGGGTTCGTTGCAGTCATGCGCGGCTCTTTCGCGACTCGGTGACCAGTAGCCAGATGAGGTAGAGGCCGCCGACGCAGCCGGTCGCCGTGCCGACCGGGAGGAGCGCGGGGGCGAAGATCCGTTGCACGGCGAGGTCGCTCAGGGCGAGCATGACGGCGCCCATGAGGGCGGAGGGCAGCAGGGCGGGGCCGGAGGAGCCGGTGATCCTGCGGGCCACCTGGGGCGCGGCCAGGGCGACGAACCAGATGGGTCCGGTCACCGCGGTGGCGAACGCGGCCAGGGCGACGCTGATCACGAGCAGCGCGGTGCGGGTGCGCGACACGTTGACGCCGAGGGCCATGGCGGTGGTGTCGCCCATCTCGACCATGGAGAGGCGGCGGGAGAGGAAGAAGGCGAGGGGCAGCAGCACGGCGACGGCGATGCCGATGGCCTGGGCGTGCGTCCAGAGCCGGTTGCCCAGGCTGCCGATCAGCCAGGACTGCGCCTCCAGGGCTTCCTGGAAGGTGGCGCGGGTGATCAGGTACGAGTTGACGGCGAGGAGCAGGGCGCTGACGCCGATGCCGACGACGACGAGGCGGAAGCCCTGGATGCCCCGGCCGATCATGAGGAGGTGGACGGCGAGGGCCGTGGCGAGTCCGCCGACCAGGGCGCCGAGCGCGATCTGCGTCATGCTGCCGTGCAGCATGACGATGACGACGAGCGCGCCGACGGCGGAGCCGTTGGTGAAGCCGATGATGTCGGGGCTGCCCAGGGGGTTGCCCGTGATGCTCTGCAGGATGGCGCCGCTCACGGCGAGGGCCGCGCCGACGCACAGCGCGGTCACGAGTCGTGGCATGCGCAGGGTGTTGACGACGAAGTCGGCGATCCCGTTCCCGTTTCCGGTGAGCGCCTGGACGACCTCGCCGACGGAGAGGTCGAAGTCGCCGGTGGTGAGGGTGATGCCGGCGACGACGAGGAGCGCGACGAGGAGGCCCGCGGTGGCGGCGAGGGTCCGGCCCCGGACCCGCAGGGAGACGCCTCCGCGGCGGGTACGGAGGACCCGGCCGGTGATGACGCGGGGCAGGGCCGGGGCGGTCGCGGGCCCGGACGCCTCTCCGGGCACCTTGCGGGGCGCCGGTTCGGGCGCGGAGGCCTTCGCCTCCCGTACGGCAGTCACAGCATGACCAGCTTTCGGCGACGGCACAGGGCGATGAAGAGGGGGGCGCCGATGAACGCGGTGACGATGCCGACCTGGAGCTCGCCGGGGGCGCCGAGCACCCGGCCGAGGACGTCCGAGCCCAGGAGCAGGACGGGGGCGATCAGCATCGAGTAGGCGAACACCCACCGCTGGTCGGAGCCGACCACGAAGCGCGCGATGTGCGGTACGGCGAGGCCCACGAAGCCGATCGGTCCGGCGGCGGCGGTGGCGGCCCCGCACAGGAGCATCACGGCGACGGCGCCCAGGGCGCGGGTCCGGCCGACGTTCACGCCGAGGGCCCGGCCCATCTGGTCGCCCATGGCCAGGGCGTTGAGCGAGGGGGCGAGGACGAGGGCGACGACGAGGCCGGTGGCGACGAACGGCAGGGCCATCAGGACGATGTCGTAGTAGCGGCCCGCGAGGGAGCCCACGGTCCAGAAGCGGAACTGGTCGAAGGCACTCGGGTTGAGCAGCAGGATCGCCCAGTTGAAGGCGTACAGCACGGCGGTCACGGCGGCTCCGGCGACGACCAGCCGCTCGGGCGAGGCGAGTTTCCGTCCGGAGGAGCCGAGCAGGTAGACGCCGACGGACGCGGCGGCGGCGCCCACGAGGGCGAACCACACGTAGCCGAGGGGTGCGGCGACTCCGAAGAAGGCGATGGCGACGACCACACCGGCGGAGGCCCCGAGGTTGACGCCGAGCATGCCGGGGTCGGCGAGCGGGTTGCGCGTGAGGGCCTGCATCAGGGCGCCGGCCAGACCGAGCGCCATGCCGACGAGGATGCCGAGGAGGGTCCGGGGGATGCGGTAGTCGTGGATGATGACCGACGTCTCCGACCCGTCGGGGTTCCACAGGGCGTGCCAGGTGGCGGTGAAGGGGATGCCCCGGGTGCCCACCCATACGCTGAGGAGTCCGACGAGGACGAGGGCGGCGAGGCCGAGGACGAGACCGAGTCCCCGGAACGCGGCGCCGGTGCGGCCCGAGCGCGCCGCCGCGGGATCGGTGCCCTTCTCCGCGGGGTGCTCCTGGGGCTGCTGTCCCGACACCACCCGGGATTCGACGGACAACGACAACTCCCCCTGGCGGCGGTTCAGATGTACGGCGAGAACCTGGCGGTGCGCAGACCGACGGATCACGACTTAGGTGAGGCTAACCGAACCGTGTCCCGAGGTCAACGCGCCGGACAGGACCCGCCCGGCGCCCCGGCCGGAGGCTTCTCCACAACTCCCCACGACCCACACCGACCCGCTCCGAACTCAGAGTAGGCTTACCTAACCAATCATCTTCTCATCTACCTCCGTGAAGGAGTCTCATGCCAACGGGCGGACCGACGGGGGGACTTGTCCTCCGCCAGGCGATCAGAGGGCAACGCCGCCGAGTGATCACGGCATCTCTGCTCGGGATGACCCACCAGGGCTGTGAGGCCCTGGTGCCGGTGGTGATCGGAGCCACCATCGACACGGCGGTGGCCACCGGCTCCTCCGAGGCGCTGCTGCGCCTCCTCATCGTCCTCGCCGTGCTGTTCCTGGTCCTGTCGACCTGCTACCGCACCAGCGCCCGGATCACCGAGGGCAGCGGCGAACTCGCCGCGCACCGGCTCCGGCTCGACCTGGCCGCGCGGGTGCTCGACCCCCGGGGCGGCGCCGACGCGAACCGCCTCCCCGGCGCGCTGACCAGCATCGCCACCAACGACGCCCGCCGCGTGGGCTCGGTGGCCACCGCCATCGCGTACGGGGTGTCGGCGGTCGCCGCCCTCGTGATCAGCGCCGTCGCCCTCCTCAGGATCTCCGTCCCGCTCGGACTCCTCGTCCTCCTCGGCATCCCGCCGCTGCTCTGGCTCGGACACCGCATCAGCCGTCCGCTCGAACAGCGCAGCGAGGCCGAGCAGGAGCGGGCCGCCCACGCCTCGGGCGTCGCCGCCGACCTCGTCTCCGGACTCCGTGTCCTCAAGGGCATGGGCGCCGAGTCGGCGGCCGTGGCCCGCTACCGCACCACGAGCCAGGACTCGCTCTCCGCCGCCCTGCGCGCCGCGCGCAGCCGGGCCGGACACGAGGGCGCCGTCCTCGCGCTGACCGGCGTCTTCATCGCCGTCATCGGTGTGGTGGGCGCCTACCTCGCCATGGACGGCAGCATCAGCGTCGGCGACCTGGTGGCCGCCGTCGGTCTCGCGCAGTTCCTCCTGGGCCCGTTCCAGCTGCTCGCCTACGTCAACGCCGAACTCGCCCAGGGCCGCGCGTCGGCCAAGCGGATCGCCGAGGTGCTCGCCTCCCCCGTCACCGTCGAGGCCGGGGACCAGGCGCCCGCCGCCGGCACCGCGGGACACGTCACCCTGCGCGGGGTGACGCTCGGCACGCTCCGGGGCGTCGACCTCGAACTCCCGGCCGGCAGCCTCACCGGCATCGTCGCCCGGGACGCGGCCGCCGCCAACGACCTCCTCGTCTGCCTGGCCCGTGAGGCCGACCCCGCCGAGGGCGCGATCGAGCTCGACGGCACCCCGCTGACCTCGCTCGACCCCGACGCGCTGCGCAAGGCGGTCCTCGTCGCCCACCACGACGCGGACCTCTTCGAGAGCACACTGCTCGACAACGTCCGGGCCGGTGCCGGCGACGACACCGCGTCGGTCGAGCGCGCCCTCAGGGCCTCCGCCGCCGACGACGTCGCCAAGCTCCTCCCGGACGGCGGGGACACCCTCCTCGCCGAGCGCGGCCGGTCCCTCTCCGGCGGTCAGCGCCAGCGCGTCGCCCTGGCCCGCGCGCTCGCCGCCGACCGGCCCGTCCTCGTGCTGCACGACCCGACCACCGCGGTGGACACCGTCACCGAGTCCCACATCGCCGCGCGGCTGCGCGAGGTCCGCCGGGACCGCACCACGATCCTGGTCACCACCAGCCCGGCGCTCCTCGCGGTGACCGACCGCGTGGTGGTCCTGGAGGACGGCGCCGTCCAGGCGACCGGCCACCACACCGAACTCCTCGCGGCCGACGCGACCTACCGTGCGGCGGTGCTCGCATGACGCTCGCCGACGAGAGGGCCGACCGCCGGGCACCGGAGGACGAAGGACGCACGAGAGAGACGGAACAGACCATGAGCGGAACCAGCCCGGACCGCGTGCTGCTGCCGACCGCCACCGCCGCCGAGTCCGTCGCGGCGCTCCGCACCATGCTGCACGGCCACCGGGCCCTCGCCGCGGTGTCGATCGCCGTCCTCGTCGCCGGAACCGCCATCGGGCTGCTCACCGCTCCCCTGCTCGGACACATCGTCGACCTCGTGGTGGACAAGCGCGGCGCGGCCGCCCTCACCCTCCCCCTGGTCCTGCTCGTCGTCGTGGCCGTGGCACGCGGCGCGGCCGCGGCCGTCGGCAGCACCCTGGTGGCCCGGCTCGGCGAGACGGTCCTCGCCGCGCTGCGCGAGCAGTTCATCGAGCGGGCGCTGCGGCTGCCGCTCGAACGCGTCGAGGCCGCCGGTTCGGGCGACCTCGTCTCCCGGGTCACCAGCGACGTGTCGATGATCGGCAAGTCGGTCCGGCAGGCCCTGCCCGAGTTCAGCCGCTCGGCCCTGACGATCCTGCTCACCTTCGTCGGACTCGCCGTGCTCGACTGGCGCTTCCTGATCGCGGCGCTCCTCGCCTCCCCGGTCCAGGTGCTCTCGGTGCGCTGGTACATGCGCCGCGCCGCGCCCGTGTACGGCGAGCACCGCATCGCCACCGGTGCGCTGCAGCACCAGCTGCTCGACAGCGTCGGCGGTGTCCGGACCGTACGGGCGTTCCGCCTCAACGGCACCCACGCCGACCTGCTGGAGCAGCGGTCCGCGGCCGCCCGCGACCTGGGCCTGCGGGGCATCCACATCGTCACCGGCTTCTTCTCGCGTCTCAACCTCGCCGAGTTCATCGGGCTCGCCGCGATGCTCGCGACCGGATTCGTCCTCGTGGACAACGGCTCCGTCAGCATCGGTACGGCCACGGCCGCCGCGCTGTACTTCCACAGCCTCTTCAACCCGATCAACGCGACCCTGTTCCTCCTGGACGACGCGCAGTCGGCGGGGGCGAGCTTCGCCCGCCTCGTCGGCGTGTCGAACCTCCCGGCGGAGCGGGCCGAGAGCGAGGCGCACTCCCTCGCCGACGGCACGGTCGAGGTGTCCGGACTCAGCCACGCGTACGGCTCCGGGGCCCCGGTCCTCCACGAGGTCGACCTGCGGGTCCGCGGCGGGGAGCGGGTGGCCCTGGTGGGCGCGAGCGGCGCCGGGAAGACCACCCTGGCCAAGCTCATCGCCGGCGTGCACAGCCCGACCGGGGGCTCGATCGCCCTCGGTGGGGTCGACGTCGGCACGCTGGGCCCGGCCGGGGTCCGCCGCGCCGTGGCGCTCATCAGCCAGGAGGTGCACGTCTTCGCCGGCACCCTCGCCGACGACCTGCGCCTCGCCCGGCCCGACGCCGACGACGAGGCGCTGCACGCGGCGCTCGACCGCGTCGGCGCCCTGGAGTGGGCGAAGGCACTTCCCGAGGGCCTGGCCACGGTCGTCGGCGAGGGCGGGCACCGGCTGACGGTGACGCAGGCGCAGCACCTCGCGCTGGCCCGGCTGGTCCTGGCGGACCCGCCCATCGCGATCCTCGACGAGGCCACCGCCGACGCGGGCAGCGCCGGCGCGCGCGTCCTGGAGGAGGCGGCCGCGCGGGCGCTCGAAGGCCGCACGGGGCTGCTCGTCGCGCACCGGCTGCCGCAGGCCGCGGCCGCCGACCGGGTGGTCGTCCTCGACCAGGGCCGCGTCGTGGAGACCGGCACCCACGAGGAGCTGGTGGCGGCGGGCGGCCGGTACGCCGACCTGTGGGCCGCCTGGTCCGCCAGCCGTGAGGAGCCCGGGGAGAAGGTCCCGCACCCGGCCGCGGACCCGGACACCCAGGTCTCACCGGTCGTCTGAGTTCCGCGTCGCGGCCTTTCGGCCACGCGGGAGGGGGCGGTACGACGAAGGTCGTACCGCCC
>NZ_JBEOXR010000041.1:0-77070 GCF_040296665.1 Streptomyces sp. NPDC002057 | reverse complement strand
TATTTCTGCGTTGTGCTCTTCCTATCGGCGGGCGCGCACCCGGCGCGGGCCCCGGGGCCCCCCCCGGTGCCCGGCGACGGGGCGTACACCGCCCTCGGCATCAGCTCGTACGCCGCGCTCGGCGACAGCTTCACCGAAGGCGTCGGCGACGAGACCCCCGGTGGCGAGCCGGTCGGCTGGGCCGACCGGCTCGCCACCCGGCTGGCCCGGCACTCCCCCACCCCGGAGTTCCGTTACGCCAACCTCGCCGTCCGGGGCAGGCTGATCGACGAGATAGTCGAGGAGCAGGTGCCGAGGGTGCGGGAGTTCGCACCGGACCTGGTGAGTCTGTGCGCGGGCGGCAACGACATCCTGCATCCGGGCAGTTCGCCCGACGACATCGCCGCGCGCTTCGACGCAGCGGTCGCCGAGCTGACCGGCGCGGCCCGTACGGTCCTGGTCTTCACCGGCTTCGACCCCCGCGACACGCCGGTCCTGCGCAGGCTGCGCGGGAAGATCGCCGTCTACACGGCCCACATCCGCGCCATCGCCGACCGGCACGGCTGCGCGGTGGTCGACCTGTGGTCGCTGCGGGCGATCCAGCATCCGGGCGCCTGGAGCGAGGACCGGCTGCACCTGTCGTCCGAGGGGCACGAGCAGGTCGCCCGGCGGGCGGCCGACGTGCTCGGTCTTCCCCCGCGGCCGGAGCCCACCGCCGCCAGGGCGCCGGAGCACCGCCCGTGGCCGGCCGAACAGCTCCAGGATCTGCTGTGGTTCCGCGCGCACTTCCTGCCCTGGCTGGCGCGGCACCTGCGCGGCCAGTCGGCGGGCGACGGCATGCGGCCCAAGCGTCCCGACCTCGCGCCCCTGGGAAAGGCGACGGCCCCGTGACCGCTGACGATCCGTTCGCCCCTCAACGGCCCTGTCGGCCCCACTGACGTCCTGACGCCCGGCCGCCGTTCGTGCGGAACGCCCGCCGGCGCCGTCGGGACTGCCGAGGCTGCCGGGTGGACCCGGTCTTCCCCCACCGGGTACCACCCGGCTCCTTGCGGTCGTTGTTCACACAGGGGCTCACGGGATTTCGTCCCAGCCTCCGCTAACCTACTCGGAGCATATTCCGACTTTGAGTCGCTTCGGTCGCTGAGAGGAACACCTCATGCTCCCTGACCTGGGGAAATCGCCCAGCGACTCACCGTGTCGCAGCGAGACCGAACCCGCCGGCCGCCGCCCTGGGACGCCTCTGGACATCGCCCTGTGGTGCTCCCGGCAGGGGTGGCCCGTGCATCCTCTCGCGCCCCGTCGCAAGACACCCAGCGCCAACTGCAGGGAGTGTCAGGTCCGTACCCACCGACCTCAGGACTGTCCCTGCATCCCGTCCGGACGCTGGTGCCACGGCTTCCACGCGGCCACGACCGACGTCGCCCGCATCCGGGCCTGGTGGGGGCAGCAGCCCGGCTTCGGGGTGGGCGTGGCCTGCGGCAGCGCCGGTCTCGTCGTCATCGACGTGGACGCCCACGACGCCCTGCCGCCGCAGCGGGAACGGCTGTTGCCCGGAATCCCCATCCCCCCGGCCGTCTCGCTGAACGGGCTGCGCCACGGGTTCCACAGCCTCGCCCTGCTGGCCGCGCTGCGGGGCCAGCCCGATCCGGCCGAGGACACCGCCACCCTGCGCGTCCGCACCCCCTCCGGAGGCATGCACATCTGGTACACGGCGGAACCCGGGCAGGCATGGCAGTGCTCGGCCGGATCGAGCCCCTCCCGCGCACTGGCCTGGCAGGTCGACGTACGGGCCCACGGCGGGTACATCATCGCGCCCGGCACCGTCACCGACGCCGGGTCCTACACGGCGGTCGGGAGCGTCCGGCACCCCGCGCCGCTGCCGGCCTGGCTCGCCCTGGAGCTGGCCCGGACGGGTCACCTGCCCGCACTGCCGCCGCAGCGCGCCGGATCCCCCGTCCCCCAGCGCGCCCGCGCCGCCGTCATCGCCGCGGGCGGTGGCAGGGCCGTCGTCGGACGCACCCTGGCCACGGTCCTGGCCGCGGTGTCCGCCTGCGCCTCCGTCCCCGAGGGGGCCGCCTTCAGCGACAAACTCAACCGAGCCGCCTACACCGCGGGCGGGCTGGTGAGCGCCGGTCATCTGACCGAGTCCGAAGCCGAGTCCGCGCTGCTGGCCGCCGCGCTCCACGCCCGCCCCACGCAGGAACGGCGGGCACTGCAGCTCATCCGCAGCGGTCTGAGCGCCGGCCGACAGCGTCCCCTCATGCCGGGAGACCTCTCGTGACCCGCGTACCCGAGTCCCACGACGGACTGTTCGATCCGGCGGAGGTGGCCCGGCAGATCCTGCTCTCGACCCCGCAGCCGGCCGTGCCCGCGCAGGCGCCGGCCAGCGACGTGACGCCCCACGCGACCGAGCACGGTCTGCTGCCCGACAGCCTCAGCGACCGAGGCAACGCGAAGCTGTTCGTGGCCCTGTACGGGCGGGACTTCCGGCACGTCCCCGGCATCGGCTGGTACCGCTGGTCGGGGTACCGCTGGGCCCTGGACGAGGACGACACCGTCGTGTGGGCCGCCGGGGAGATGGCGGAGACCCTCGCCGAGAGCGACCCGATCGGCCGGCACACCACGGCGGACCTCCGCCGCCACAAGCGCCGTGCGCTGTCCACCTCCGGCATGAAGGCCATGCTGCTCCAGGCGAAGGCAGCACCCGGCATGGTGCTCAACGCCGCCCTGCTCGACGCGGACCCGTACGCCCTGTGCACGCCCAACGGGGTCGTGGACCTGACCACCGGTCAGCTGTCCGCCCCCGATCCGGACAAGCACTTCCACTCGCGGGCGACGAGCGTCTCCGCCCGCGCGATGTCCACGCCCCGGTGGAACCGGTTCCTCACCGACACCTTCGGCGAGGACGAGGACGGCCGGAAGCTGATCGACTTCCTCCACGAGCTCCTCGGATACTCGATCACGGGCGATGTCGGCGCACAGATCATGCCGTTCCTGTACGGGCAGGGGAAGAACGGCAAGAGCGTCCTGCTGGACGTGATGGTCAAGCTCCTCGGGGACTACGCCGACGCCGCTCCCCCCGGGTTCCTGATGGCCCGCCCCTTCGAGGGGCACCCCACGGACCTGGCGGAGCTGCACGGCCGCCGCATCATCGTGTGCTCCGAGCTCAAGCCCGGTGACCGCTTCGACGAGGCCCGGGTGAAGCTGCTCACGGGCGGCGACCGGATCAAGGCCCGCCGGATGCGGCAGGACTTCTTCAGCTTCGACCCGACGCACAAGCTCTGGCTGCTCGGCAACCACCGCCCCGAGGTCGGGACCGGCGGATACGCCTTCTGGCGCCGTATGACGCTGATCCCGTTCGAGAGGGTCGTCGCCACGGACCGTCAGATCGACAACCTCGCCGACGTCCTGGTCACCGAGGAGGGGCCGGGCATCCTGCACTGGCTGATCGCCGGGGCCGGCCGCTACCTCGACGGACCCCGCGACCTGACGGGACCGGACCAGGTCCGCACCGCCACGACCGCCTACGCCGAGACCGAGGACCACACGGGGCGCTTCCTCGGCGAGTGCTGCACACTGCACCCCGCGATGCGCGCCGAGCAGCGGCAGCTGTACAACAGCTACACGGGCTGGTGCCAGATGGAAGGAGCCAATCCCGTCTCCTCCAGGTCCTTCGCGGCCCGTGTACGTGAAACCATCGGTATCAGCACCCCCAAGCAGATGATCTTGTCGAATCAGCGGAAGTTCTACCCGGGCATCGGACTCAACACCGAAGGGGGCGAGACGGTATGAGCGCGCTCATCGATCCCGAGCAGCTCAGCTCCGAGACAGAACTCGTGTGGCTGGAAGACATCGCTCCTCTCGACTACGTACGCCAGACCCTCGACCGGCTCCCGACGCGGCGGGGGAAGCCCGCCTACCACCGGGCCGGCCGCATGGTCGGCTACGCGATCCTGGGCGCGGACGCCCGCTCCTCCCGCGCCTCGGGGACGTTCGTCCGCCGGGTCTTCTGGCTGCTCCCCCACGACCGGGACGGACAGCCCGCGGGGCTCTACGCGTCCGGCGCGCCCTCCGAGGCCATCGACCCGCGCACGGTGGCTCCCCGGATCAAGGGATACAAGACCCAGCGCTCCGAGGGCGGTCCGGAGTCGGCGGCGATGCGCGAGCTGGGCATCACGCTGCCCGAGGCCTGAGTCGCTGCGCCGGGTCGCTGCCCGCCGCGCCTGAGTCGCTGTCAGCGACCGAAACCCCGTGCCCAGCGACCGAACTCCTTCGGTCGCTGGGCACACGCACGTCCGGAACGGCTCCAGCGACTGAGGAAAACGGCCCCGGAGCGACTCTGAAGGGGTTCGGTCGCTGCTCGGTCGCTCCCACAGAAGTCCAGGTCAGAGCGGTTGCGGCCGTCCCATCAGCGACTGTAGCGACTCAAGGTCGGAGTTTATGAGGACATTCGCGTGCGCGTGTGCGTGTCATAGATACGAGCCTTGAGTCGCTTCAGTCGCTGTTTTGAAGGTTTTAACCCCTCCGACCTGGACTTCTTCAAAAGCGACCGACAGCGACTCAAGATTTCTCGGTCGCTGCTCTCCGAGTCGCTGCGCTTCCTCTGAGTAGCTGCCGCGTCCGGGCACGGACGAGGGCCGCGCACGGCGGGGGGTGTCGCCGTGCACGGCCCTCGGAGGGGGCTGCCGGGGTCTAGAAGAACTCGGTGTCCGGGTCGAGCCCAACCAGGACCCTGCCGTACGCCTCGAAGCCGCCCAGAGGCGCCATCAGGCCGTGCAGCGCGAGCCCCTGGATGTCCCGGTGCACCCGCTGGAACGGCTGGGAGCGCTGGATCACCGAAGCACCGCTGACCGAGTGCAGGGTGTCCACGGCCTCCTTGGCCAGCAGGACCGCGTACGTGATCTGGCTGCGGATCTCCACCCGGTCGTTCATGGACATCCGCTCACCCGCGTCGGCGGCGGCCTGCATGCGCAGGGTCCAGCTGTCGGCCAGCGCCTGCGCCGCGGAGATCTTGTTCGCGGCGGCCGCGACCTGGAACTGGATGTGCGGGTGCGCCCGCTGCTCCTCCCAGTGGGTGTAGGCGATGCCCTTGCCCGGCAGCCGGTCCAGGAACAGCTCCAGGCCGGCGCGGGCCATGCCCAGGTAGGCCGCCGCCGACAGGGCCATCACGTACGCCGTGAGGCCGTACTCCCGGCCGCTGCCCTCGGTGTGGGCCCGGTCGCCGACCTGGCCCTCCAGCACCTCGAAGCCGTCCACGACCCGGTGCGCCGGGACGAAGAGGTCCTTGACGGACGAGGTGACACTGCCGGTGCCCGAGGCGGAGGAGACGTCCCAGTCGTCGGCGAGGGTCATCTCGTCGGCGCGGACCACCGCGTAGACCTCCTCGTGCACGTCGTCCGAGCGCTCGACGAGGGCGGCGAGGATGTTCCAGTCGGCCCCGCGGATGCCGGTGTTGAAGCGCCAGCTCCCGTTCAGGACGAAACCGTCGTCGGTGCGGGTCGCCCGGCCGGTCGGCGTGAAGCCGCCGGAGACCTTCAGGGAGCCGCCGCTGGTGCCGTAGATCTCCTCCTGGGCGCGGTCGGGGTACTGGGAGATGATCCAGGCGCTGGAGATCCAGGCGTTGGCCACCCAGCCCGTGGAGCCGCAGCCCCGGGCGATCTCGGCGACGAGCGCGAACTGGTCGGCGAGCGGCAGGTCGAGCCCGCCGAACCGCAGGGGAACCGCGGACCGGAAGACCCCGGCCTGGTCGAGCAGTTCGATGTTCTCCTGCGTGAGCCAGCCGCGCTCCTCGGTCGCGCGTCCGTTCTCACGGAGGGCCTGCACGCCCTCCCGAACGGCTTTCAGTACGGTGCCGGCGTCGATGTCGACGGTGGCCATCCTGCCTCCTCTGCCGTGAATTCATCCGGTCCGCCGACTGTACTGCCGGTTCATTCGACTACTTCCGGAATTCGCTCATATCTCGCTCATTACCGGGACTGTCAATTGATGAGCGCCCGGTTACCGATATCTGGGAATCTTGAAGCTTTTCTCGGCCGGGTAGGGGCCCGGCGCGGGCAGAGGCCGAATCATCTGCCCGCGCCGGGAGTCGTGCGACGGGTCCGCGACCGGGTCAGCGGCGGCTCTCGTCGGTCCAGATGCGGCTGCTGAGGTCCGAGCCGCGCAGCACCTGCACCCGCCACGGGTCGATGCGCAGGACGTGGTACTTGGGATCCTCGGGGCCGCCCCGCCAGAAGTTGAGCGGGTTGTACCCGACGCCCGCCGGGCTTCCCTTGCGGTAGAGGTCCCAGGCGTACTGCCGGGTCTCCTGGTCCTCGGCCCACGTCGAGACGCTGTCCACGAACACCGCGTTCTGCCGGGGGTTCCAGTACGAGTACGTGGTGTGCGGGTTGTTGGCCAGATGGGCCACCTTGACCGGCGTCTTGTAGGCGGCGAGCCAGCCGACCGGCTTTCCGTCGACCACTTCCCAGATGGGGAGCAGGACACGGGCCCGGGGCCGGGACTTCTTGTCCACTGTGATCATCGTGCAGTAGACGATGTCCTGGATGTAGGAGAAGAACTTGTCTTCGATTTCCGAGAAGGATTCCACGGTGGTAGCCATATCGATTCCTCTCGGCGTCCGATTGTCGATGGCATTCTCTGAAGGGGTGGGGAGACCCCTTCTGGTATCAGAATGCAGCACGGCCTCCGGTCGCGGAAGAAGGCACTTTGAAGTCACCTACTTCTCCTGCGGTTACCGTGCCTTCCACCGCGTGTCCACCTTCAGGGGTGCAGGCGGAATCGGTCCACGACGGCGGCATAGCTGTCGCCGCCCCGGCCGCCCGCGAGCGCCTCGTCCACCAGGCCCCGGAAGAACCGCGGCAGCGAGACGTCCACCCCGGCCGCCTCGCTCTCCTGGACGAGGTGGTCCATGGCGGCGGCGTGGGTGTCGAGGGTGGCGTCCTTCGCCACGGGGGCGCCGGCGTCGATCTGTTCGGCGTAGGCCGAGACGAACTCGGTGATCGAGGAGATCCACCGGTTGGCGAGCACGGCGAAGTCGGCGGCCGGGACTTTGGCCGTCCCCACCAGGGCCGCCCCGTGCAGGAAGCTGTTCAGGACGCCCCACATGATGTGCAGGAGGGCCACGTCGTGGAGGGCCGCGATCCCGGGATCGGTGCCGAGGTGCAGGCAGGTGCCCAGGTCACGCAGGACGGGCAGGTGCCGGAGGTAGACCTCCTCGGCCCCGCTGTGGAGCAGGACGGCCTCGGGGCCTCCCATGGACTGCGGGACGGCCATGATCGCCCCGTCGAGGTAGGAGGCGCCGTGGTCGGCGGCCCAGGCGGCGAGCTCGCGCGCCTGGTCGGAGGTGCTGGACGTCAGGTTGACGACGGTGCGCCCGCGCAGGGACTCCCCCAGGGGGTCGAGGACGGACCGGACCGCCTCGTGGTCCTTGAGGCAGACGATCACGAGGTCTCCGCTCGCCGCCAGCGCGGCCGCCGCGGTGGGCGCGACCCGGGCGCCCTGGGTGATCAGGTCGCCGTCCCTGCCGGGGGTCCGGTTCCACACGGTGGTGGTCCGTCCGGCCCTCAGGTGCGCGGTGGCGATGGCCCGCCCCATCAGGCCGAGACCCAGAATTGCCACGTCCGCTTCGGTGTCGGCTCCGTCGCGGATCACCGAAGCCGCCTCGTTGTCGATCATGAATTTCACCTTCTCTTTTTCCTGGCCTGTCCCGCCCGGGAAAAAATATTCCCGTCACGCACTGCTCAAGATTCTTTCAAGGGACTGGTGAGAGAGTGGCGGAAAATCTGCGGGAAGTGCATCACAGGCCTTCCGGCGCGTCAAGGATTGCCAACCTGATTCGGCCCGTGGGTATTTCCGAATGAACGTCAAACCTTGGAGCGGGGGGCAATGAGGTTCAGATTGCTAGGGCCGTTGGAAGCGATATCGGCGGACGGGCCCGTTGCCCTGGGTGGGACGAAACAGCGCGCGACACTCGGCTATCTGCTGCTGAATGCCAACCGCGTGGTGGCCACGAGCGAGCTCGTCGAGGCCCTCTGGGAATCGGAGGACGTTCCGGCCACGGCCCGGAAGATCCTGCACAACGCGATATGGGGACTCCGGACGATTCTGGCCGAAAACACCGGCCCCGGAAACCACGCCGCCCCCGAGCTGGTGACCAAGGCGCCCGGCTACATGCTGCGGGTCGACCCCGACGACGTGGATCTGCTGGTCTTCCGCCGATGGGTGGCCGCCGGCCGCGCCGAACTCGCGGCGGGAGCGCCGGAGGAGGCCTCCCGGCGGCTGAGGAAGGGCCTCGACCTGTGGGGAGGGCCGCTCCTGGCCGACCTCGCCGAGTCGGGCATCGCCTGGCCGGAGCTCGACGCGGCACGCCGGGACCGGCTCGACGTCCTGGAGGACCTCTTCGAAGCCGAACTGGAGTGCGGTCGCCACCATTCGATACTCGGCGAGCTGACGATGATGGCCGAGGCGGAGCCCTGGCGAGAACGGGCGCGCGGGCAGCTGATGCTCGCGCTGTACCGCTGCGGACGGCAGGCCGACGCGCTGAACGTCTACGAGCGGGTGCGGTCCTCCCTGGTGGAGAACCTCGGCCTGGAACCGGGCCACGGTCTCCGTACGCTCCAGCACGCGATCCTGACCCACGACCCCGCGCTCGCCGCGGACGCCACGACTCCGCCGCGCGAGGCCCTCGCCCCGGTCCTCGCGCGGCGGCCCCCCGCCGAACAGCCCGCCGCCGCCCCGCTCGTGGTGCCGCGTCAGGGCGGCACGGCCGTGACCGAGCGGATCCCGGTGAGCGCGCTGCTCGTGGGACTGCGGATGGACAGTCTCGACGAGGTGTCGCCCGGGGAGATCGAGACGGCCCTGCACACCGTCGAGGACGTCATCACCCGGTTCGGCGGCACCGTGGTCGCCGCGATCGGATCGCTCACCCTCGCCCTGTTCGGTGTCGACGGGCCGGGCGACGACGATCCCGAGCGGGCCGTCCGGGCCGCCCTGGCGCTGCGCGAACGGTTCTCGGTCGACACGCAGACGGCGCTCAGGGCGGCGGTGACCACCGGCCGGGCCCTCGTCCGCCTCAGCCCGGCCGCCGAGGCCGGCCGTCCCTCGGCCGTGGGCACGCTCCTCGACGACGGCCGGGCGATGCTGGGGCGCGTACCGGACGGCGACGTGTGGATGAGCGGTGCGGCGCGCCTCGCGACCGCCGCCTCCGTCGCGGCGAAGTCGGCCGACGACTCCTCCGACGCGTGGCAGGTCCTGGGCCTCCTCGGCGACGAGGCCGCGTTCCGTACCGACCGCGAACACGAACTGGGGGTGCTCAACGGGCTGCTCGACTGGGCCCGGCACAGCTCGGTCCCCCACCTGGTGACCGTCCTCGGCGCGCCGGGGGTCGGCAAGTCCCACCTGCTGGCGGAGTTCGAGCGCAGCATCGCCGTGCAGTCCCCGGCGCCGGTGCGGGTCCTGACCGCGCGGGCCACCGGCGAGGGCGAGCCGCTCGCCGTGGCGGGAGTGATCCTCGCCCGCTACTGCGGGGTCCTCGCCGAGGACGCGGTCGAGGTCGCCCGGGCCAAACTCGCCGCGGCGGTCTGGCGGTTGCCCATGGCCAAGGCCCGCCGCGCCCAGATGTACCGGCGGCTCCTGCCGCTGCTGCCCGCGGGGGGCACCCCGGTGGACCCGGCCGACCGGAGCGAGGTCCTGAACGTGTGGGCGGAGCTCCTGACGGCGGCCGCCGCGCTCGAACCGGTCGTGGTCGTCGTCGACGACGCCCACCGGGCGGCGGACGCCGTGCTGGACCGGCTCGAATCGCTCTCCGACGGCGCCGGTACGGCTCCGCTGCTCGCCGTCGCCACGGCCCGGCCGGAGCTGCTCGACCGCCGGCCCGGCTGGGGCGGCGGCAAGCACCGGGCGTCGACCCTGACGCTGCTGCCGCCGCGGACGGACGGGTCGCCGGTGACGGCGGCGGCCCGTCCGCAGGCGCCGTGGCGCGGGCGGAGGATCGCCGTGTGAGGCGGTGCGTCACCGTGAAGGGGCCCCGCCGGACGACCGGCGGGGCCCCTTCGGGTCGGACTCCGGGGTTCAGACGTTCCAGACGCCGCGCGCGGCGGCGTCCTTCACGAAGTCGGAGAAGTCGCGGGGCTCACGGCCCAGCACGCGCCGGACGGTGTCGGTGGGGACGGCGTTCTTGTTGTCGCGGATCTGGGCGACGAGGTCGGCGACGAAGAGGGCGTAGTCGGCGGGCACGTCGTAGCCGACGAGCTCGTCCACGTAGGCCTGGTGCTCGACGGGGACGTAGCGGATGTCGCGGCCGGTGGCCTGGGCGATCTCCTTGACGGCCTCGTCCAGGGTGAGGGCGCGGGCGCCGCTCAGCTCGTAGGTCTGACCGGCGTGGCCGTCCTCCAGCAGGGCCTCGACCGCGACGGCGGCGACGTCCTCGGTGTCGACGAACGGCTCGCGGCCCGAGCCGGCGGGCAGGGCCACCTCGCCGGCGAGGACGCCGTCGAGCAGGACGCCCTCGTCGAAGTTCTGGAAGAACCAGTTGGGCCGCAGCACGGTCCACTCGGCGCCGGACTCCTGCACGGCGCGCTCGCCGGCTATCAGCGACTTGCCGCCGACGAGATCGGTCACCCGGGCCTGGAGCAGCACGATGCGGCGCACCCCGCTGCCGACCGCGAGGCCGGAGAGCTCGCGCAGCGCGGCCTCGGCGTCCCAGGCGCCGGGCTTGTCCTGCGCGTCCACGAAGTAGGCGACGTCGGCACCGGCGAGCGCGGGCTCCCAGGTGCTCTTGTCGTCCCAGTCGAAGCGGACGTCCCCGGAGCGGCTGGCCGCGCGGACGGTGGCCCCGCGCTCCTTCAGCCGGTTCACGACGCGGCGGCCGGTCTTTCCCGTACCGCCGAGGACGAGGACGGTGGTGTCGGTCATGGCGAGATGCCTTCCTGCACAGAGGGATGTACGAGATCACTCACGGGGACGTACGAGATCAGGGGGGTGTACGGGATCAGGGGTTGTACGGGATCGCCCGGGGGCGTACGAGACCGGGCCGCCCGCGCGTGCGGGCGGCCCGGTCTGGCCTGTGCGGCCGGTCTGTTCCGGTCAGCCGGAACGGCGGCTCACAGGAACGGGGTGTCCGGGGCGAGCCCGAGGATGGCCCGGCCGTGCACTTCCTGGTTGGTGTTGAAGGCGAACAGGGCGTGCAGGGCGAGGCCCCGGATGTCCCGGTGGAAGCGCTGGAAGGGGACGTCGCGCAGGATCACCGACGCGCCGCTGGCCTCGAACAGCTCGTCGACGGCCTCCTTCGCGAGCTGGATGGCGAAGGCCGCGGTGCCGCGGGCGGCGGCCCGCTCGTCCACGGACGGGCTCGTGCCGGCGTCGGCGTGCTCCTGCAGACGGCGCAGCCAGTTCTCCTGGAGCGCCTCGGCGGCCGCGATCTTGTTGGCGGCGACGGCGACCTGGATCTGGGTGACCGGGGACTGGCTCTGGTCGGTCCAGGAGGTGTAGGTGATGCCGCGGCCCGGGAGCCGGTCGAGGAACAGCTCGTAGGCCCCCTTGGCGATGCCGATGTAGGCGGAGGCGCCCTGTGCCATGAAGAAGGGGACGAACGCGTAGTTGCGGCCGGTGGCGCCGGTGTTGGAGCGGTCGCCGGTGGTCCCGCCGAGGATCTCGATGAGGCTGACCACGCGGTGGGCCGGGACCGTCACGTTGTCGGCGGTCGCCGTCGAGCTGCCGGTGCCGGCGCCGTAGGCGGCGTGCCAGTCGTCGGCGATGCTCAGCTCGCTGAAGGGGACGAGGGCGGCGAAGGGGGCGGGGGTCCCGTCCGGGCCGACGAGCAGGGCGGAGAGCAGACCCCAGTTGGCGCCGCGGGCGCCGGAGAGCCACTTCCAGGAACCGCTGAGGGAGTACGAGCCGTCCTCGTTCGCCGTCAGGGTGCCGGAGGGGGTGAAGCCGGTGGAGACGCGGACGGCGCCGCCGGCGTACACCTCCTCCTGGGCCTTGTCCGGGAAGAGGCTGGGAACCCAGGAGCTGGACACCCAGATCATCGAGACCCAGCCGGTGGCCGTGTCGGCACGGGCGATCTCGCTCAGGATCCTGACCTGGTCGGCGACCGGGGCCTCGATGCCGCCGAAGCGACGCGGGACCGCCAGGCGGTACACGCCGGCCTTGTCGAGCAGCTCTATGTTCTCGTCCGGGATCCAGCGACGCTCCTCGCCCGCGGGTCCGCTCTTGCGAAGCGTGTCGACGAGGGCTGTCACCTCGTCCAGCACCGCGGTCACGGCACTGTCGGTCGTGGTCATCCTGTCTCCTCAGAATTTGCCACAGCAACTTTACGGCGCGTATTTCCTGCGCCGACGGGCATTCGTATTCTCTCGGAAGAGGGGTCACGTGCAGGTAATTCGATGCTCTCGAAGAAATTGAGCGTCCGGTTACCGGGGAACGGGGTCCGCGCAGGAGACCGAAGAGGGGGAAGAGGGGGAGGGAGAACCGGAAAAGGAAATGGCATTGCCCTGGCCAACCGGGGCATGGAGGCCAGGGCAATGCGGCTCGCGCGCGGTGCGGCGCGAGGTGGGGGGACCTACCGGGACGCCTCGACGCGCTGGGCCGTGTCGGGAACCTCCACGGCGGCGGGCTCGGCGTCGGTCGCGCCGGCTCGGCTGCGGAGGCCGAAGGCGCTGATGAAGGCGGCGATGAGGGCGGCGACCAGCGGCACGACCAGGGCGGCCTGGTAGCCGTCGAGGAGCGCCGCGGGCGAGGTGCCGTCCGTGGCCGCGATGTTGACGGCCGCGACACCGGAGAGACCGAGGGCGGCGCCGAACTGGAAGGACGTGTAGAGCAGACCGCCCGCGACGCCCTGCTCCTCCTCGGCGATGCCGTCGGTGGCGACGATGGTGAGCGGTCCGTAGGCCAGGGAGAACGCCAGGCCCAGGATGATCAGGCTCGGGAACATCGCCAGGTACGTCCAGTCCGCGCCGACCGGCAGGAACAGGGCGTAGGACAGGGCGGCGAGGAGCAGACCGCCGAAGATCACCCGGGCGTTGCCGAACTTGGCCACGAGCTTGGGGGTGAGGGTCGGGGAGAGGATCGCGTCCACACCGATGACGATGAGGGCGAAGCTGGTCTGCAGGGTCGACCAGCCGCGCAGCTCCTGGAGGTAGAGCACCGCGATGAACTGGAAGCCGAAGAAGCCCGCCGCGAAGAGCATGCCGGCCAGGTTGGAGCGGACCAGCGAACCGTTGCGGAAGATGCCCAGGCGCACCAGCGGCGAGGACGACTTGCGTTCGACGGCGATGAAGATGAGGAAGAGCACGATGCTGGCCGCGATCGTGCCGATCGTCCAGGCGGCGGAGACGTGCGTGGCGCGCTCGACACCGAAGACGAGGAGCAGGATGCCGCCGGTGACGGTGATCGCGCCGGCGAGGTCGACGCCCTGGCCGGTACGGTCCGGACGCGCCGACTTCGGGATGAGGGCGATCGCGGCGATGAGGATCAGCAGGCTGAGGATGACCGGGGCGAAGAAGACCCAGCGCCAGTTGATGGCGGCCAGCAGACCACCGACGACCAGGCCGATGGAGAAGCCGCCGGCGGCGGTGCCGGAGTAGACCAGCAGGGCCTTGTTGCGCTGCGGGCCCTCGGCGAAGCTCGTCGTGATGATGGACAGACCCGCCGGGGTCATGAAGGCGGCGGCGACACCGGTCACGAAGCGGGCGACGATGAGCATCCAGCCCTCGGTGGCGAAACCGCCCAGACCCGAGAAGAGCAGGAAGACCACGAGCCAGAAGACGAACATCTGGCGGCGTCCGAACAGGTCGGCGGCGCGGCCGCCCAGCAGCATGAAGCCGCCGTAGCCGAGCACGTAGGCGCTCATCACCCACTGGAGCATGCCGGTGGACATGTCCAGGTCCTCGCGGATCGAGGGCAGGGCGACGTTGAGCATGGCCACGTCGATGCCTTCGAGGAAGATCGCGCCACACAGCACGAACAGCACGCCCCACGCGCGCCCGCTCATGCGGTCGGTGCCGCTGCTCGAGGATTGCAGTGTGGACACAGAATTTCTCCTTGTACGCGAAGGGATAGCCATAGGGAATCAGCCGCATTGTTGCGGCAGGTGCTTGGAGTTCCCTTGAAGTTCGCGTGAGAACGCGGCAGGCTTGGGGCGAGTTGCAAAGAAAGCGCCTTGTACCGGTTCCCACTTGTAACCACTGGCATCATGCGGCACGGTGGGGAACCATGGAAGAACGCACTTTAAAGTCACCAAGTCACTGCACGGGTACCGAGCAGGACTACGACGTACGCCAGTGGGACGCCCGTGAGGGATGCGAGGTGAGGCAGATCCTCGACCGCGTCGCCGACAAGTGGTCGCTGCTCGCCATCGCGCACCTGGAGCGCCAGACACTGCGTTTCTCCGAGCTGCGCCGCCGGATCGAGGGCATCAGCCAGCGCATGCTGACCGTGACGCTGCGTCAGCTCGAACGGGACGGCCTGGTCCGGCGCACGGTGCACCCGGTCGTCCCCCCGCGCGTCGAGTACGAGCTCACCCCGCTCGGCGCGACCCTGCACACCACGATCAGGGCCCTGGTGGACTGGACGGAGAACCACCAGGAGGAGATCGCCACGGCCCGGGCCGCCTACGACACCCGTCTGGACGCCCTGGAAGCGGCGAACTGAGCCCGCCGCCCAGGGCGTCGTCCCGAGCGCGTCCGACAGAACTCCCGTTCAGCGGGCGTCGTCAGGCCCGGGGTGCTCCCCCGGGCCGTCGTGGTGCGCGGCCAGGGGGGTGGGAGAGAGCGTCGAGGTCTCCTCGCCGGCTTCGAGGAGGGTGTCCGCCGCGCCGACCACGAGCGGGTCGGGCTCACCCACGGCCTCACGGTCCTTGCTGGTGTAGTCGATGCGCCACAGCAGGCTGCGCATGGCCTCCAGGCGCCCGCGCCGCTTGTCGTTGCTCTTGACCACCGTCCAGGGCGCGTAGGCGGTGTCGGTCGTCCTGAACATGGCGACCTTGGCGGCGGTGTAGTCGTCCCAGCGGTCGAGCGAGGCGAGGTCGGTGGGGGAGAGCTTCCACTGCCGCACCGGGTCCACCTGCCGGATCGCGAACCGGGTGCGCTGCTCGGAGCGCGAGACCGAGAACCAGAACTTCACCAGGTGGATTCCGTCGTCGACCAGCATCCGCTCGAAGAGCGGGCACTGACGGAGGAACAGCGCGTACTCCTCGTCCGTACAGAACCCCATGACGCGTTCGACCCCGGCCCGGTTGTACCAGGAGCGGTCGAAGAACACGATCTCGCCGGGGCCGGGGAGGTGGGCGACGTACCGCTGGAAGTACCACTGGCCCGTCTCCCGCTCGGTCGGCCTGTCCAGGGCGACGATCCGGGCGCCACGGGGGTTGAGCCGCTCGGTGAACCGCCGGATGGTGCCGCCCTTTCCGGCGGCGTCCCGGCCCTCGCACACCACGACGACCCGCGCGCCGGTGTCCTTGGCCCACCGCTGGAGCTTGAGCAGTTCGATCTGCAGGATCCGCTTGGTCCACTCGTACTCGCCCCGGCGCACCTTGCGGTCGTAGGGGTAGTTCTCCTGCCAGGTACGGATCGGGTCGCCCGCCGCGCTGAGCAGTACGGGCTGCTCGGGGCGGGTGTGGTCCACGCTCAGCCCCCGGAGCAGATCGTCCCGGTCCTCGTCCCGCCCGTCCTGCCCGTCCTTGCCGTTCGTCCCGGTCACGTCACTCACCTCGTCGTCCTGCGGCCTGCTCGGCCCCGTGCCCCGATCATCGCGGTTCGGCACGGTCGGGGGCGGTTCGGCACGGCTTGCGAGGGCGGGTTCCGGACGGGGCCTCAGTTGTGGTGCCTGGTCAGGCTGTGGACGAGGACGATCGCGGCGAGCACGATGACCACGATGTGCAGCCAGGCGGGGGCGGCCGACACGTCGGCGGCGGTCACCATCGCCGAGGGGTCGCCGGACGCGGCGGCGTGGGTGTACGTGGTGGTGAACGAGGACATCATTGCCTCCTGAGGGGGGATCGGTCGAAGGCCGCCGCCCGTCCGGGGACGGGCGGGGCGGCGTCAGGGCCGACGGGACCGGCCGCCGATTCCGGCGACGTGCAGGGCGAGCAGCCCGAGTCCGAGCAGCATGATGTTCCCCGAGGTGAAGACGTCGTTCGTCGATATCTCGGCGGCGTTGATCAGAAACGCGATGACGAAGAGCACCGCTGCGCCTATGGCCAACATGGCCCAACTCCTCTGTCCGGTCGGGGTCAGAGCTCCCGTCTACCCCCGATCCCGCGGGGCAGCCCGATCGGCGCCGATCGGTTCGCCGAGATCAGCGCCGCGCCGCCGTGACCATGATCAGCAGGGGTACGAGGCGGGTCGGCGGGATCTGGTAGCGGCCGCGCCCGGCCGTCTCCAGCCAGCCGGCGGAGACGAGCTGCCGCAGATGGTGGTAGATCTGGCCGGTCGTGCCGAGCCCTTCCAGCTCGATGAGTTCGGCGACCGCCGTGCGTCCCCCGGCCAGCGCCTGGATGAGCCGCAGCCGCACCGGATGGCCCAGGGCGCCCAGCGCGTCGGCCGCCTCCGACCAGTCGGAGCTCAGGACCGAGTCCGTGGCGTCGGACCGCTCCCACTCCACGAGCTCGCCGTCCAGGCCGACCACGGAACCGGCGAACAGCACCCCGCCGCGCGCCACTTCCTGCAGCCGCTCCCGCAGCTGCGGCAGCGCCCAGTAGGCGTCGGCCGGCGTCTCGTCCGGACCGGGCCCGCGGGTGTCGCTCCCCAGCCTGGCCTCGAGCTCGGAGAGCCGCCGCGACATGTCGGCGACCTGCCCGGCCAACGCCTCCCAGGAGGGCGCATACTCACTCATCCGCCCAGCCTATCGGTGGTCCTCCACGCCGCCCCCGCCGCGCCGGGGCACCGCGGGGGACCACCGGCGGGCCGCCCGCGGGGGGCACTACGTGTCCGTCGGCAGGGCCGCGACGAGGCTCCTCGGACGCATGTCGGTCCAGGTCTCCTCGATGTGCCGGAGGCAGGCCGCGCGACTGTCGGGCCCGAAGGCGCGGGTCCAGCCGGCCGGCACCTCGGCGAACCGGGGCCAGAGGGAGTGCTGTCCCTCGTCGTTGACGAGCACCAGGAAGACGGCGCTCTCGTCGTCGAACGGGTTGGTCATCGGATGACCTCTCTCTTGTCGTCGTCGTTCCGGAACTCCGCGCCGAGCAGATCGTCCACCGGCTGCCCGGGCCGCTCGGCGACGGCGTCCAGCAGGCGGGTCAGCTCGCGCAGAAGATCGTGGGCGGTCCCGGGCTCCAGCGCGTCCGGCCGGTGGTCGAGGCGCAGGTGCAGCAGGTCGTCGGCGGCGAACGCCACCAGGGTCAGCGGGTAGTGGGTGGCGTCGCGGCCCGTCACGGAGGTCACGCGGAGTCCCGCCACGGGTCGCGTGAGCGCGGCCCGGTCCAGCGGATAGTTCTCGAACACCAGGTGGGTGTCGAACAGCTCCCTGCGCCCCGCGGCGCGCTGGATCTCGCTCAGCCCGATGTGGTGGTGCGGCAGCAGCCGGGCCTGCTCGTCGCGCAGGCGGCGCAGGGTCTCGCGTACCGTCTCCGCGCCGTCGAGGCGCAGCCGCACCGGTACCGCGTCGATGAACAGGCCGATCATCGAGCCCATCCCGGGGAGCTCCGGCTGGCGGCCCGACGCGGTCGTGCCGAACACGACGTCCCGCGTCCCCAGGCGCCGGGCCAGCAGCATGCCCCAGGCGGTCTGGACGACGGTGTTGAGGGTGATCCCGTCGCTGCCCAGACCGCGCAGCGCCTTGGTGGTGGTGTCGGACAGGACGGCGCTCAGGGAGGCGGCGGGCCCGCCGCCCCCGGCCACGGCGCGGGTCAGGCGCCGTGCCGGGGCCGTGCCGTCGAGGGCGGCGCGCCACGCCTCGCGGGCGGCGGGCGCGTCCCGGGTGGCCAGCAGCGCGAGGTGGTCGCGGTAGGGGGTGACCGGGGCGAGTGCCGTGGGGTCGCCCTTGTGGGCGTACAGGTCGAGGAGCTCTCCCACCAGCAGGGGCATCGACCAGCCGTCGATCACCAGGTGGTGGTTGGTCAGGACGAGCCGGTGTTCGCCGGGGCCCCACCGGGTGAGGGTGAAGCGGAGCAGCGGGGGGCGGTCGGGGTGGAAGCGGCGGCCCATGTCGGCCTGGTTCAGCCGGTCGAAGACCCGCTCCCGGCGTTCCCCGGACACACCGGTGAGGTCGAGCTCGCGCCACCCGGGGACGGGCGAGGCGGGGACGACCTGGACCGGGTGGCGCAGGCCGTGGTGGACGAACGCGGCGCCCAGGTGGGGGTGGCGGGAGAGCAGGGCGGTGGCCGCCGCGCGCAGGGCGTCCCGGTCCAGGTCGCCGTGGAGCCGCAGGACGCACTGCGCCTGGTAGACGTCCGGCGCGTTCGGCGCGTACAGGGCGTGGAAGAGCAGCCCCTCCTGGAGCGGGGTGAGCGGCAGGACATCCGCCAGGTCGGGGTGGGCGTCCTCCAGCCGGTCGATCTCGCGCTGGTCGAGCCGGACGAGCGGCAGGTCGGAGGGGCTGCGGCCGCCGCTGCCCCGGGTCCGCGCGTGCAGGACGAGGGAGTCGAGGGCCGCGAACCACAGGTCGGTGAGGAGACGGACCTCGGCCTCGGTGAGCTGACCGGCCGTCCAGGTCACCGAGGCGGTGAGCCGCGGTCCGTCGGGTCCGTCGGTCGTCAGGGCGTTGATGTCGAGGACGTGCTCGCCCAGGCGGCCGGCGGCTCCGGCGGCGCGGGACGTGACCTGCTCCCCGGTGATGCTCCAGTCCGTGTCGGTGGCGGTGGCGAGCCGGCCCAGGTAGTTGAAGCCGAGCTGGGGCGGGACCCGGCCGTCGAGCGCGGGCCGGGCCACCGGGTCGAGGTGGCGCAGGACGCCGTAGCCGACCCCGCGGTCGGGGACCGCGCGCAGGGTCTCCTTGACCTGTCTGAGCGCGTGGCCGAGGGCGGGTCCCGCGCTCCGCACATCGGTCCAGGAGCAGCCGGTGGGCGGCAGCCGGACCGGGTACAGGGCGGTCAGCCAGCCGACGGTCCGGGTCAGGTCGGTGCCGGGGAGGTCGGGGCGGCCGTGCGACTCCAGGTCGACCGGCAACCCGTTCGGGCCGGCCGGCCGGCCCCTGCGCCGGCGCCACTCCTCGACCGCGAGGGCCAGGCCCGTGAGCAGGACGGGCTCCACACCGCAGTGGAAGGCGGCCCCGACCTCGGTGAGCAGGGGCAGGGTCCGGCCGGGCGGCAGCGTGGCGGTCAGCTCGCGCGCCGGCCGGGCCGCGCCGGGGGCGAGCGGCTCGGCCAGTCCCGGGTCCGTCCCCGCCACCGTCTCGGTCCACAGCGGCAGTTCCGTGCGCCGGGTCCCTTCCGTCCCCTGGGCCTCCAGCGTGCGGGCCCAGTCCGGGAAGCGCACGGGCGGCGCGGTGAGACCGGGGGTGGTTCCGGCGGCGAGGGCCCGGTCGGCGGCGGCGAGGTCGGACAGCAGGATCCGCCAGGAGACGCCGTCGACCGCCAGGTGGTGGACGACGAGCAGCAGACGGCCGGTCAGACCGGGGCCCCGGTCGAGGAACTCGGCGGCCAGCAGGTGCCCGGACCTCGGGTCGAGCCGGCCGCGCGCCTCGTCCAGCGCCCCGGCCCGCAGGACGGGCGGCCGTCCGTCGGCCGGGGCGAGGACCCGGCGCACCCGGTCGGCCACGCGGATCCGTCCGGTGGGCAGGACGTCGAGCCGCCACTCCTCGCCGGTGGGGTCGAGGCGCATCCGCAGGGCGGCGTGCCGGTCGACGACGGTCTGGAGGACGGCGGTGAGCCGGTCGGCGGTCAGTCCGGCCGGGGTGCGGATGACCATGTGCTGGCTGAAGGTGTCGAGGTCACCGGCCTGTTCGCGCCACCAGCGGATGATGGGGGTCGGCGGCAGCGGTCCGGCGCCGTCGTCCGGGCCGGTGGCGGTGGTGGGCGCCGGGTCGCCCACCGGCCGGGCGCGTGCGGCGAGTCCGGCGACGGTGGGCGCGCGGAAGATGTCGTTGACGGTGATCCCCAGACCGGCCTCGTACGCGCGGCTGACCAGCTGGATGGCGACGATGCTGTCGCCGCCCGAGTCGAAGAAGCCGTCGTGGACGCCGATCGCCGGGGTCCGGAGCAGTTCGGCGAAGAGGTCCCGCAGGACGCGTTCGCGTGCGGTACGGGGGTCGGCGGCGTCCCCGGGCCGTACGGTGCCGGGCGGGGTGTGCGGGCGGGACGCCGGGGCGGGTTCGGGCAGGGCGGCGCGGTCCAGCTTGTCGTTGCGGGTGAGCGGCATCGCGTCGAGGACCGCCCACACCGCCGGGACCATGTAGTCGGGGAGCGTCTCGGCGAGGTGCCGCCGCAGTGTCTCCGGGTCGGCCTCCGCGCCCTCGGCGGGGACCACCCAGGCGGCCAGCCGCTTCGTGCCCGGCCGGTCCTCGCGGACCGCCACGACGGCCTGGCCGACGGTGTCGTGCTCGATGAGCGCGGCCGCGACCTCGTCCGTCTCGATGCGGAAGCCCCGCAGTTTGACCTGCCCGTCGGCCCGTCCGCCGAACGCCAGGGTGCCGTCCGGCAGCCAGCGCGCCAGGTCGCCGGTCCGGTACATGCGGGCGCCGGGCGGGCCGTAGGGGTCGGCGACGAAGCGTTCGGCGGTCGGTCCGGGCCGGCCGAGGTAGCCGCGCGCGATGCCGGTCCCGGCGAGGTAGAGCTCTCCCGTCACCCCGACGGGCACGGGCTGGAGCCCGGCGTCCAGGACGTAGCTCCGGCCGCCGTCCAGCGGGCGGCCGACGGGGATGCCCCGGCGGCCCGCTCCGTCGGCCAGGTCGGCGTCCGTGACCTGGTGCCAGGTGGCGCAGGTCGTCATCTCGGCCGGGCCGTAGCCGTTGACGATCGCGGTGTCCGGGCAGTGGCGCCGGACGGCCCGGACGGCCCGGGGGGAGACGACGTCGCCGCCGGTCCACACCACGTCGAGGCCGCTCAGACAGGCCGGGTCCTCCTCCGCGACGAGCTGGAAGAGTCCGGCGGTCAGCCACAGGCTGGTGGGACGGGTCTCGGTGATCAGCCGCCGCAGGGTCCGCAGGTCCAGGTCGCCCGGCGGGGCGACGACGACCTCGCCGCCGTTGAGCAGGGGCACCCACAGCTCCATGGTGGAGGCGTCGAAGGAGTGCGGGGAGTGCATCACCATGCGGCGGGCGGTGGTGGGTTCGTAGCAGGCGTCGGCGGCGAGGGCGAGGATGCCGCCGTGGGTGATGGCGACGCCCTTGGGTACGCCGGTGGACCCGGAGGTGAAGATGACGCAGGCCAGCCGCTCGGTGCCGGCGGGAGCGGTGAGGTCGGTGGGGTCGCTGGGCACGGCAGGAGAGGAGGGAACGGCCGGACCGGCGTCCGGGGGTGCGGAGCCCGGCGGGGGCGGTGCGGCCAGGGCTTCGACGGCGTCGAGGACCGTCGGCGCCTCCGGGGGCGGTTCCCCGGGCGGCAGGCCCGGGCCCACGACCAGGACGGCGGCACCGGCCTCGGCGACGACGCGGGTCCGCCGCGCGTGCGGCGCCCGGATGTCGAGCGGTACGTAGACGCCGCCGCTCTTGAGGATCGCCAGGGCGGTGACGGCGTACAGCACGCCGCGCTCCATGAGGACGGCGACGCGGGTCTCCCGGCCCACCCCGGCGGCGACGAGGTGACCGGCGAGCCGGTCGGACCTGGCCTCCAGCTCCGCGTACGTCAGTGTCTCCGTGTCCGAGCGCAGGGCCACGGCGTGCGGCGCGCGGCGGGTGTGGGCGGCGATCCGCTCCCCGACGCTCCGGGCGGGGTCGCCGGGCGGGCCGGGCCTGGCCGGGGTGGCGCCCCACCGGAGCAGGAGTTCGGCGCGTTCCTCCGGGGCGAGCAGGTCGGCCGTACCGACGGCGGTGTCGGGGGCGTCGGCCAGTCGGCCGAGCAGCCGGACCAGCCGTTCGCCCAGGGTGCGGGCGGTCTCCGGGGTGAACAGGCCCGTGCGGTACTCGAGTACGCCGTCGAGCCCCTCGCCGTCGCCCCCGGGGCCGCGGCGCTCGTACAGGCTGAACGCCAGGTCGCACTTGGCGGTGCCGGTGGCGACCGTCGTGACCTCGGCGCGCAGACCGGGCAGGTCGAGCCGTTCGGGCGGTGGCGGGGTGAGGACCAGCATCACCTGGAAGAGCGGCGGGCCGGTCTCGGGGCGGTGCGGGCCCAGGGCCTCCACGACCCGCTCGAAGGGGACGTCCTGGTGGGCGAAGGCGTCCAGGTCGCCCGTACGGACCCGGCCGAGCAGCTCCCGGAAGGTGGGGTTCCCCGAGGTGTCGGTGCGCAGGACGAGCGTGTTGACGTAGAAGCCGACCGACGCGTCGAGCCGGGGGTCGGGCCGGTCGGCGACGGCGGTGCCGACCGGGATGTCGGTTCCGGCGCCGAGGCGGGTGAGGAGCACCGCGAGCGCGGTGTGGACGACCATGAACAGGCTGGCGCGTTCGGCGCCGGCGAGGCGGGCGAGCCGCCGGTGCAGCGCGGCGGGGACACGGAACGCGGCGGTGGCCCCGTCGTCGGTGGGCGGCGCCGCCCGGTCGGCGGGCAGGGCGATACGGGACGGCAGGCCGTCCAGCGCACGCGTCCAGTACGCGAGCCGGTCCTCCTCGGCGGGGGAACCGCCGCCGGGTCCGGGCTCCGGGGCGCGGTCGAGCGCGAAGTCGGCGTACTGGTACGGCAGGGGCGGCAGGCCGGTGGGCGGCGCTCCGCGCAGCCGCGCGGCGTAGGCGGTCTCCAGGTCGGCGGTGAGCGTGCCGAGCGAGGCGTGGTCGCAGGCGATGTGGTGGAGGAGGAGCAGCAGGGTGTGGGGGCGGCCGGGGCCGGTGCCGAACAGGGTCGCCCGCAGCGGGGTCTCGCGGTCGAGCCGGAAGGCGTGCCGGGCGCCCCGGGCCAGCAGGGCGGGCAGTTCGTCCGGGGTGGTGTCCGTTTCGACGAGGCGGGGGCGGCCCGCCTCGGGCGGCAGGATCCGCTGGTGGGGGCGGCCGTCCTCCTCCTCGATGACGGTCCGCAGGATCTCGTGCCGGTCGGTCACGTCGCCGAGGGCGGCCGCGAGGGCCGCGCGGTCCAGGGCGCCGGCCAGACGGACCGTCAGGGGCACGTTGTAGGCGCGGTCGGCGCCGGTGTGGCGGTGCAGGAACCACAGCCGTCGCTGCCCGTGGGAGAGCGGGACGCGCTCGGGGCGGCCGGGTGGCACCTGGGCGGGGGCGGACGCGGGGGCGTCGGCGGGCGCGGTCAGCCGGGCCGCGAGGGCGGTGACCGTGGGGTGGTCGAAGACGTCGCGGACGTCGATGTCGGCGTGGTGGGCGGCGCGGAGGGCGGCGGCCAGCCGGGCGGCCCGCAGGCTGTCTCCCCCGAGGTCGAAGAAGTTGTCCTCGGGGCGCACCCGGGCCGCTCCGAGGAGCTGCGAGAACAGGTCGGCGACGTGCTGCTGGAGCGGGGTGGCGAACACCGGGTCCGGCGTGGGGCGCTCGGTGTCGCGGGCCGCGCGGCCGCCCGGCGCGGGCAGGGCGGCACGGTCGAGCTTGCCGTTCGGGGTGAGCGGCAGCGCGTCGACGAGCACCAGTTCCGCCGGCAGGAGGTGGGCGGGCAGCCGGGTCCGCAGGGCTCGACGCAGCCGGTGCGCGAGGGGTTCGAGCCGCCGGCCGCGGTCGGTGGGGGGCTGCGCGGGGTGGTCGGGGTGGGTCTCGCTCGGAGGGGCGTCGGCCGGGGACGGCGCGGCGGCCTCCGGGCTCCGGTCGGTGGGGGTCCGCGCCCGGTGGTCGTCGGCCGGGACGACGTAGCCGACCAGGCGGGGGTCGCCGTCCGGGGACGGTACGGCGGCGACGGCGGCGGCGGTCACGCCGTCCAGCGCGAGGAGCGCCGCCTCGATCTCGGCGGGTTCGACGCGGTGGCCCCGGCTCTTCAGCTGGTCGTCCGCGCGCGCCAGGTACTGGAGTTCCCCGTCCGCCGTCCACCGGGCCAGGTCGCCGGACCGGTAGAGCCGGGAGCCGGGCGGGCCGAAGGGGTCGGCGACGAAGCGCCCCGCGGTGAGGCCGGGCCGCCCGAGGTAGCCGTGGGCGACGCCCGGGCCGCCGACGTACAGCTCGCCGGGGGTCCCCGTGGGCACCGGGCGCAGGCTGTCGTCCAGCACGTGGAGCCGGGCGCCGGGCAGCGGGGCGCCGATCGGGCTGCCGTCGCGGCCGGCGTCGGCGGGGGTCAGGTCGCGGCGCGTGGTGTGGACCGTGGTCTCGGTGATCCCGTACAGGTTGACGAGCGTGGGGGCGGTGCTCCCGCCGTGGCGCCGGTACCAGTCGCGCAGGGTCCGCGGCCGCAGCGCCTCTCCTCCGAACACCACCCACCGCAGGGCGAGTCCGCGGCCGCGCGCCGGGTCCTCGGCGTCGGCGCGGTCCAGGGCGGCGAAGGCGGACGGGGTCTGGCTCAGTACGGTGACCCGCTCGCGGACGAGGAGGTCGAGGAAGGCGCGGGGCGAGCGGGCCACGTCGTGCGGGACGACCACGAGCCGCCCGCCGTGGGCCAGGGCGCCCCACAGCTCCCAGACGGAGAAGTCGAAGGCGCAGGAGTGGAAGAGGGTCCAGACGTCGCTGGCGCCGAAGCCGAAGGAGGCGGCCGCGTCGGTCAGCAGGGCCACCGGGCTCGCGTGGGGGACCACGACGCCCTTGGGCCGGCCCGTCGATCCCGAGGTGTGGATCACGTAGGCGGGGTGCGCGGGCAGCAGCGGGGTCGCACGGCCGGCGTCGTCGCGGTGCGTCGCGCCCGCGTCCGACGACTGGGCCGCGGAGGCCAGGGCGGTCAGTTCGTCGGCTGTCAGTACGCAGACCGGCCGGGTGTCGGCCAGGACCAGGTCGATCCGTTCGGCCGGCCACTCCGGGTCGAGGGGGACGAGGGCGGCTCCGGACAGGGCCACGGCGACGATCGCGATCACCAGGTCCACGGAGCGCGGGAGCTTCACGGCGACGGTGCGGCCGGGCCCGGCCCCGCGCCGGACCAGGGCCCGCGCCAGGCGGTCGGCCCGCGCGCCGAGTTCGCGGTAGGTCAGGGCGGTGTCGGCGTCCTGGACGGCCACGGCGTCGGGGAAGCGGGCCGCGGCCCGCTCGAAGAGCTGGGGCAGCGTGCCCGGGGCGGCGCTCCCGCGGTGCTCGGGCCGGGGCGCCGAGCGGCGGCGTTCGGCCGCGGAGAGCGGGTCGAGGTCGCGGAGGGCCTCGTCCTGACCGGTGGTCAGCCGGTGCAGCAGCCGGGCGTAGCGGCGGGCCTCGGCGGCCGCCTCGGCAGGGCTGTAGCGGGTGGGGTCGGCGTCCAGGTCGATGCGCAGGCCGCCGCGCCCGTCGTCCGGGTACACGGTGACGGACAGGTCCTGGACGGGGCCGATGGCGACGTTGCGCATCGCCGCCGGCCGGCCGGCGAAGTCACGGCCGTAGCTGAACGGCAGGACGTTCACCGCCAGGCCGTACAGCGAGCCGCCCGAGCCGGTCAGGCCGAGGTCGCCCAGCTGGTCCTCGTACCGGTGGCGCCGGTGCGGGAGGACGGCCGTCATCTCGTCCGCCACCGCGCGCACCAGGTCGCGGGCCGGGCGGTGCGGGTGGACGGCGGTGCGCAGCGGGAGGACGTTCGACGCCGTGCCGGCGGCCAGCAGCGACACCTCCCGGTCGCGGGCCGGGACCGGCAGCCCCAGCACCACCTCGCCGGGGGCGCCCGCCCCGGCCCGGACGTGCGCGAGCACCGCCCCGGCGGCCGTGGCCAGCACCGGCCAGTCCACGTCGAGTTGCCGGGCGGTCGCCCGCAGCCGGGCGAACCCCCCGGAGGGCAGGCGGGCGCCGCCGCGCGCCGCCACGCCTCCGGTGGCGGCCGGGCGCACCGCGTCCGCCCCGGGCCGCCGGGCCTGCCAGAAGGCACGGTCGGCCGGGGCCTGGGCCGAGGCCCGGTAGGCGCGTTCGGCGGCGGGCAGGGCGTCCAGCGGGTGCACGGCGGGCGGCGGGCGCTCGCCGCGCTCCAGCGCCGCGTAGAGCCGGCCGACCCGGCGGACCAGCAGGGCGCTGCCCAGGCCGTCGAGCACCAGGTGGTGGCAGGCCAGGTACCAGCGGAAGCGTTCGTCGGCCAGGCGCAGCAGCGCCGTGCGGAACGGCGGCCCGGCGCCGAGGTCGAACGGCCGCGCCACATCGGCCCGCATCCACTCCATGGCGGCGGCGGCCGGGGTCGGCGCGGCGCGCAGGTCGACCCGGGTGACGCTCCACGGCGGGCCGGGCCCGTCCCACTGGCGTGGTTCGCCGTCGTCGGCGACCGTGAAACGGGCCCGGAGCGGCGCCGTCTCGGCCACGGCCGCCGCGAAGGCCGTCTCGAAGAGGCCGGGGTCCACGGGTCCGGCGATGTCGAGGGACACCCCCACGTGGTAGCGCCCGGGGCCCGCGAGCCGGTCGCCCAGCCAGATGCCGCGCTGAGCCGTGGTCAGCGGCAGCGACGGCCGGCCGGGGCCGGTCACCGGGGCACGTCCGACTCCGTGCCCCGGCCCCGCAGCGGCAGGACGAGCGTCTCGGCGATCTCCGCCAGCGGTCCGGGCCGTCCCATCTCCGCGTGCGGGCAGTCGACGGGACGCACGTCGGGCTTCCCGCCGTCGACGTACGGCTGCCACTGGCGCGCGGCCGCGTCGGCGGAGGTTTCGAGGGCGGTGAAGACCAGCAGGTCACCGGTGTAGCGGGAGGGGGTGTGGTCGTGGGAGAGGACGGCGTTGTTCGTGTAGACGCGGCAGAGCGTCTCGATCATCGCCTCGTCGAACGTCGCGAGGAGTCCCGGGTAGGCGCGGGCGATCTCCAGGAACCGCGGGTAGGTCATCTCCTCGTCGGCCCAGAGGGTGGGGTCGTACCCGAAGAACTGCAGGACCGTCCGCATCACGTGGTCGGGACCGAACCGGAGGGGCGCGCCGTCCGCCGCCTCACCGCTCCCGGCCCTGCTCTCGCGGTGGCTTCCGCCATCGGCACCGGCGCCTTCACCGGCCCCGGCACCGTCGCCGTCCTCGCCGGCGGCGGCGGGGATCGCGTCGAGGACGGCGAGCAGGCCGACCTCCTCCCCCGCCCGCTGGAGCTGGACGGCCATCTCGTGCGCGACGATGCCGCCGAACGACCAGCCCAGCAGGTGGTACGGGCCGGCCGGCTGCACGGTACGGATCTGGGTCACGTAGTCCGCCGCCATCTCGGCGATCGACCCCGGCAGGACGCGTGATCCGTCCAGGCCGCGCGCCTGCAGCCCGTACAGCGGCTGGTCGGCGCCGAGCGGGCCGGTGAGACCGGCGTACGACCAGGCGATCCCGGCCGCGGGGTGCACGCAGAACAGCGGCGGGCGGCTGCCCTCCTCGCGCAGCGGCAGCAGCACCCCGGTGCCCCCGTCGAGGGCCGAGGCGTCCGCCGTCCGGTGCTCCTCGGCCGGGAGGTCCGTGCCGCCGCCGGCGAGGAGTTCGGCGGAGTCGAGGGAGCCCACGGTGGTGTGCGGAGCGTGCGCGCTCCGGGTCAGCAGGGCGACGAAGCGCCGGGCCAGGTCGTCGGCCCGGTCCGGGTCGATGAGGTGCGGGCGGTACTCGACCTGCACGGTCACGATGTCGTCGCGGTGGCTGATGACCACGCCCAGCGGGTAGTGCTGCCGGTCGTCCCCGGAGGCGCGGAGGAGTTCCAGACCGGGCGCGGGGCGGCGCAGGGCCTCACCGTCGAAGGGGTAGTTGGCGAAGGACATCATCGTGTCGAACATGTCGCCGCTGTCGGTGATGCGGCGGATGTCGGTGAGGCTGATGTGCTGGTACGGCAGGAGCTTGGCCTGCTCGTCCTGGATCCGCGCGAAGAGGTCCCCGAGCGACTCGGCGGGGTCGATCCGCACCCGGGTCGGCACGGTGTTGATGAAGAGACCCACCATCTTCTCCACGCCCGGGAGTTCGGCCGGGCGCCCGGAGACCACCGAACCGAACACGACGTCCGGGTGGCCGGTCTCCTCACCGAGCACGAGCGCCCAGCAGGTCTGCAGCACGGTCGCGAGCGTGAGTCCGTGCCGCCGCGCGGTGCCCACCAGGGCGCCGGTCACGTCCTCGTCGAGGGAGAACCGCAGGTGCCGCGAGGGCAGCGGCTCGCCGGGCTGCCGGTTTCCGATCCTGGTGGGGGTGAAGTCCGCGAGCGCGGTGCGCCAGGCGTCCTCGGCGGCCCTGACGTCCACGTGGGACAGCCAGCGCATGTACTCGCGGAACGGCGTGCCCGCGGGCAGCGCGTGCGGCGTCCCGGTGACCCGCGCCCGGTAGTGGGCGAACAGCTCCCCGACGACGACGGGAAGGGACCAGCCGTCGAGCAGGATGTGGTGGGTCGAGAGCACCAGCCGGCGGCGGCCGCCGCCCAGGTCGACGAGGAGCACCCGCAGCAGCGGGGCCCGGGCCGGGTCGTAGGGCCGGGAGCGCTCCTTGACCAGGAGCCGTTCGGCCTCGCGCTCCTGCTCCTCCTCCCCCAGCCCGCTCAGGTCCGTCTCCTGCCACGGCACGTCCACGCCCGGGCGGAAGATCTGGACGGGCTGGGGAACCCCGGTGTGCACGAAGGCGGCGCCGAGGTTGCGGTGGCGGTCCAGGAGGGTGCGGAAGGCCGCCCGCAGGGCGGCGGTGTCCAGGTCGCCCTCCAGTTCCAGCCAGAACTGGACGGTGTACAGCGCGTGCGCCGAGTCGTCGGAGTCACCGTCCTCGGGGCTGTTCAGCGAGCCGAGGAGGAGGTGGTAGAGCATGCCCTGCTGGAGGGAGGAGAGCGGCAGGATCTCGTCCAGACCGGGGTGTTCGCGCTCCAGCAGCTCGATCTCCCGCTGGCCGAGCGCGACCAGGGGGAAGTCGGACGGCGTGCGGCCGCCCGCGCCCGGTTCGGCCGCGTGCGCGGCCAGCGCGTCCAGCGCCTCGAACCAGTGGTCGATCAGCTCGTCGACCCGGTCGTCGTCCACGATCCCGTCCGCCCAGGAGAAGGCGATGCGCAGCGCGGTGCCCTCCGCGGTGTCCTCGGTGAGGGCGTTGACGGACAGCGGGTGGTCGAGCGGCATGCCGGCGTCGGCGCCCGCGGTCATGCCCGTCTCGGGAGCGGGCGACCAGTCCTCCTCGCCGCCCTCGGAGGGCAGGAGGAAACGGCCGAAGTAGTTGAAGCCGATGTCCCTGGGCGCCGCGTCGCCCAGCCGGCGCCCGGCCTCGGGACCGAGGTGCCGGAGCATGCCGAAGCCGATGCCCTTGTCCGGGATGGCACGGAGCTGCTCCTTCACCCGGCGCAGGGCGGCGCCGAGTTCGGCCCCGGAGGGCACCGCCCGGCCGGCCGACGGGACGCCGGGGGCCATGCGCACCGGGTACATGCTGGTGAACCAGCCGATCGTGCGGGACAGGTCGGCGCCGGGCACCACCGGCTCACGGCCGTGGCCCTCGATGTCGATCAGCACGTCCTCGGTGGTGCCGAGGCAGCGCTGCACGGCCACCGAGAGCGCCGTGAGCAGCACGTCGTTGATCTCGCAGTGGAAGGCCAGCGGGATGGTGGTGAACAGGTGCCGGGCCCGCTCCGCGCCGTAGACGACGGTACGGGAGCGGGCGGTGCCGGTGGTGTCGCGGGACGGGTCCAGGGCGCGCCGGGCGAACCGGGGGCCGGGGACGTCGAGCATCCGCTCCCACAGGGGGAGTTCGGCCAGCCGCTCGGGGGTGCGGGCCTGCTCGGTCAGGGCCCGGCTCCAGTGCCGCAGGGAGGTCTCGACCGGACGGAGGACGGGCGTACGGCCGGCCTCGACGTCCTGGTGGGCGCCGACGAGATCGGGCACCACGACCCGCCAGGAGACACCGTCGCAGGCCAGGTGGTTGGCCATGAACAGGAGCCGGCCGGGCCGGTCGGGGCCGGCGTCGAACCAGACGACGCGGACCATGCGCCCGTCCGCCACGTCGAGCTCCCGCTGCGCCCGCGCCGTCTCCTCCGACAGGAGCCGCAGGAGCGCGTCACCCGAGACACCCTCGGCGGGGACGCGGCGCACGAGATCCGCGGCGAGGACGCCGCCGACCGGCCGGACCTCCAGGGACCAGCCCGGTGCCGAGCGGTCGAGGCGGAGCCGGAAGGCGTCGTGGTGGTCGACCAGCGCCTGGACGGCGGTGGTCAGCCGGTCGGTGCGCAGGCCGCCGGGGACCCGGAGCAGTACGGCCTGGTGGAAGCCGTCGATGGGGCCGCCCTGGTCGCGCAGCCAGTGCATGATCGGGGTGAGGGGGACGTCGCCGACGGCCGCCGAGTCCTCTCCGGTGCTCCGCCGGCCGGTCTCCCGGGCGACGCGGGCGAGGGCCTGGACGGTCTTGTACTCGAAGATGTCCTGCGGGATGAGGACGAGCCCGGACTGGCGCAGATGGCTGACCAGCTGGATGGACATGATGCTGTCGCCACCGAGGTCGAAGAAGCTCCGGTCGCGCGGGACCTCGGTCTCGCGCAGCACCTCCGCGAAGGCGGCGGCGACGAGGTCCTCCCGGGAGGCCGGCGCCTCGGGCGCCGGAGCGGGCCCGGGCGGGGGCGTCACGGCGAGCGGCGCGGGGTCGGTCTCGCGGGCGAGTTTGCCGTTGGGGGTACGCGGGAGGGCGGCGGTGAACCGGAGTTCGGCCGGCACCAGGTGCGCGGGGAGGCGCTCGGCGAGCCACTCGCGCAGCTCCTCCGGCGCGGGCGGCGCGGCCGGGACGGCGGGAACCAGGTGGGCGACGAGCCGGGGGTCCCGCACGTGGTCGGCGCGGACGACGGCCATCGCCTCGGCGACCCCGGGGTGGCGGGTCAGCGCCGCCTCCACCTCGCCCGGCTCCACGCGGAATCCGTTGATCTTGATCTGCTCGTCCACCCGCCCGAGGAAGTCGAACTGCCCGTCGTCGCGGCGGCGGACCAGGTCACCGGTGCGGTACATCCGTGCTCCCGGCGGACCGAAGGGGTCGGCCGTGAAGCGCTCCGCGGTCAGCCCCGGACGTCCGAGGTAGCCGCGGGCCAGCCCGTCGCCCGCGAGGTACAGCTCCCCCGTCCCGCCGGGCCCGACCCGCGCCAGCGTCTCGTCCAGGACGTGGGCGCGGACGTGGCCGAGCGGCCGGCCGATGGGCGGCGCCGCTCCGTCCGGTGGGCCGTCGGCCCGCCACGCGGTGGCGTACACGGTGGCCTCGGTCGGCCCGTAGACGTTGACCAGGCGGGTGCCCGGCATCGTCGCGGCCACGCGGGCGGCCAGCGCGGCGGGGAGCGCCTCGCCGCCCAGGGCCAGGGTCCTGGCCGACAGGTCGAGGTCCGTGCGTTCGAGCAGCTTGCCGAGCACCGAGGGGATGGCGCAGACCAGGCCGCCGGACCAGCGGGGCGGTTCGGCGTCCAGCAGGGACAGCAGGTTCCGGACGACTTCGACCGTGCCTCCGGCGACCAGCGGCGTGAAGACCTCGGCGACGGAGACGTCGAAGCTGAAAGAGGTGGCGGCGAGCGTGTGGCGGAGCGCGTCGGCGCCGAACTCCTCCTCGGCCCAGGCGAGCAGCGGCAGCACGCTCCGGTGCGCCACGACGACGCCCTTGGGCGTGCCCGTCGACCCCGAGGTGTAGATGACGTACGCGGGGTGACCGGGGTCGAGCGGAGCGGTCCGCTCCTCGTCGGTGATGTCGTGCGCCGCGGCCGACGCCAGTTCGGTACGCACCGACGGGTCGTCGAGGACGATCACGGAGCCGCCGGGCGCGCCGAGGTCCCGTCCGGCGTGCTCGGTGTCGGTGAGGAGGCAGGAGGGCCGGGCGTCCTCGACCATGAGGCGGAGCCGCTCGTCGGGGTAGGCCGGGTCGAGCGGCAGGTACGCGGCGCCGGACTTCAGGACCGCGAGCATCGCCACGAGCGTGTCGGCGGAGCGGGGCAGCAGCAGGCCGACCAGCCGTTCGGGGCCCGCTCCGCGCGCGATGAGCAGCCGGGCCAGCCCGTTGGCGCGCGCGTGCAGCTCACGGTAGGTCAGTTCGCCGGTCCGGTCGCGGACGGCGACGGCGTCCGGGGTGCGTCGCGCGGCCGCGTCGAGGAGCGAGGTCAGCGTGCCCCCCTCCGCCCGGCGGGTGGGGACGGGCGGCGCCGGGGCGTCTTCGGCGGTGGTCTCCTCGGGGCGCCGCGCGGCGAGGGCGGCCACGGTGTGGCCGGGGGCGGAGACGGCCGCGGTCAGCAGGGTGCGGAGCTGCCGGGCGTGGGCGTCGAGTTCCGTCCCGGCGTCGTCGCCGGCCGGTCCGAGGACGACGAGGAGGATCCGGCCGTCCGGCCGCTCCTCCAGCAGGAACCTCGGCGCGGTGGACGGCTCGACGGCGAGGGCCCGGGCGGTGGCCCGGTGGTCGCCGAACCGCAGGACCGGCGCCGCCTCCCGTACGTCGGCGATCGCTCCGTACAGCCGGGATCCGGGCTCCTTCGCCCCCAGGGCGCCGCAGACCTCGGCGTGCCGGAAGCGCTGGTGCCGCCGGACCCGGCGCGCCTCGCGGCCGACCTGCCGGACGAGGTCCGCGAAGGGCGCGGCGGGCCGTACGTCGAGGCGCAGCGCGGCGATGTCCCCGGCCGCGCCCGGCACGCGCTGGAGGGCCCGTTCGTGGCGCCCGTCCACGGGCAGGCCGAGGACCACGTCGGTCGTGCCGGTGGTCCGGTGCAGGTGGGCGGCGACGGCGGCGAGCAGGACGGCGCGCGGGCGGGTGCCGCAGTAGCGGGCGGTGGCGCGCACCCGCTCCGCGTCCGCGACCGACAGCGGGACGGCGGCCGAGGCCGGGGCGGCCCCCGGTGTTCCGGCGGGTCCGGTCGGATCGCCCGGCGCGGTCGGGGTCAGGCCCGCGAGGCGGTCCCGCCAGAAGGCGGCGTCCTCCTCGGGCGCCGAGGAGGCCCGGTAGGCGGCCTCGGCCCCGGTGAGCCGCGCGAGGGCGGGGAGCACCCCGTCGGACGGGGACCCGCCCGCCGCGAGCGAGGTGTACACCTCGGCGGCGCGGCGGCCGACCAGCGCGCACCCCCAGCTGTCGAGGACGCTCCGGGGGTGCCGGTGGAACCAGGTGAAGCGGTCGTCGGCGAGGCGGATCAGCGCCTGCGAGGAGCGTGACGCCCCTCCGCCCGACGCCAGCTCCGCGCGCAGCCAGGTCTCCAGGGCGGCGGCCGGGTCCGCCTCGTCGGCCAGGTCCACCATGGCCAGCGGCACCGCGCCGCCGTCGGTGAACCCCGTACCACCGGAAGTACCACCGGTGGTGCCGTCGGAGGCGGCGCCGGTCGCCCGCAGGCGGACGGCCTCGGCCTCACCGGTCACCTGCCGGATCGCGCGCTGCAACAGGGCCACGTCCACCGGGCCGTCGATGTCCACGGCCTCCGCGACGAGGTCACCGGACGTGGTCCGTGCGATGCCGTGCTCAGACATGGGTGTCAGCTCCTGCGGGCCGCGGGGGAACGATGGACCTGTGCGACGGGTACGGGTGGAAACCGCGGCCGGCCTTCCGGCCGACGCTTCCCTCCGCGACCAGCCGGGACAGCAGTGGGGTGGGCCGGAACCGTGCGTCGCCGGTGAACCGGCCCAGTACGGCCAGCGTGTCGAGCACGGTGTCGAGGCCGATCAGATCGGCGGTGCGCAGCGGCCCCGTGGCGTGCCCGAAGCACTCCTGGAAGACGCGGTCCACGGTGGCCGCGTCGGCGGTGCCGGCGTCCACGACGGCCGCCGCCTCGTTGACCGTCAGCATCAGCACCCGGTTGCTGACGAACCCCGGGCCGTCGCCGACCACGATCGCCTTCTTCCCGAGGCCGGCCAGGAGGTCCAGGGTCCGCCGGACGGTCTGCTCGCCGGTGGCCGCGGAGATGGCGACCTCGACGGTGTCCTTCAGCGGCGCCGGGTTCATGAAGTGGGTCCCGACGACGCGTTCGGGGCGGCCGGTGACGGAGCCGAGATGGCCGATGGGTATCGCCGAGGTGCACGAGGCGAACACCGTCTCGGCGGGGCAGACACGGTCCAGGGTCCGGAGGATCTCCTCCTTGAGGGAGACGCGCTCCGGAGCGCAGTCCACCACGAAGTGGGCGCCGGACAGGGCGGCCGGCTCCGCCGCCCACACCACCCGCTCCTCGACCGGCCCGGAGTCCTGGCCGCGCAGCAGCCGTGCGGCGCGCGTCCAGGCGCGCACCCGCTCCGGACCGCTCGCACGCGCCGCCGGATCCGGGTCCACGACGACGACGGGGTGGCCGGCCGCGGCGAAGCACTGGGCGACGCCGACGCCCATGGTGCCGGCCCCGACGACGCCCACCGGAGTCCCGGCCCTGTCCGACGGCTCACTGTCCTTGCTCTCACCCACGTGGGGGGTTCCTTCCCGGTCGGTGCGCGCTCGTGGTGTCATGCGGCGGACGCGGCGACGGCGCGCGCCAGGGCGACGAGGTCGTCGGCGAGGGCCACCACCGTCCCCTCGTCGAACAGTTCGGTGCGGTACTCGACGGTGACCCCGTCGTCGCCGAGGCTCCAGTGCAGGTCGGGGGCGGGGCCGTCGACCCGGCCACCGGTGCCGTACGGATCGGCGGTGACGTCGAACGACCGCGGCCCCCCGGCGGGCGGGGTCGCCTCCGCCTCCGCGCACAGCCGGGCGATCCGGGCGGTCAGCTCCGTCAGGGACGGCTCGTCCGCCACCTCCACCCGCAGGGCGAGCGGCGGCCCGGCGGGCCGCACGAGCCCGAGGAGCAGCGCGTCGGACTCGGCACGGTCGGTGAGCAGGGTGACGAGGGCGGCCAGCAGCCCGGCCGCGCCGAGTCCCGGTGCCGGGCCTCCCGGCAGGATGACCTCGTGCAGGGCCGTCGTACCGGCGCCGCCCCCCTGGGGCCGCGGCCGGTCGGTCGGCGGTTCGAAGGGGCGCAGCCCGGCCAGGAGGTCGGACCCGCGCGCGGCCGGACGGCCCGGCAGTACGGAGAGCGGGGCGTCCAGGTCCTCCGTCGCGGCCCACAGCAGATCGACCCACGACTGCGTCAGTGCCGCGATCGTGCTCCGGTCGAACAGGTGGGTGCTGTACTCCACCACCACGTCCAGGTCGTCGGCGCCGGCCCGCTCCCCGACGACCACCGACAGGTCGAACTTGGACGTGCCCGGCGGAAGCCCCGGGAACAGGGGCCCGCCCTCCTCGTCCACGGCCGGCCCGAACAGGCTCTCGCCGAAGACGAAGTGCGGCGGCAGCGTCTGGTGGACGTACATGACGTCGAAGATCGGGTTGCGCGCCGGGTCACGCTCGGGGGCCACTTCGCGGACGACGGCGTCGAAGGGGATCTCCTGGTTCTCCAGCCCCTCGATGACGTCGGTGCGTACCCGCCGCAGCAGCGTGCGGAACTCCGGGTCGCCCGACAGGTCCGAGCGCAGCGCGATCGTGTTGTTGAAGAAGCCGAGCAGGCCCCACAGTTCGGGACGGGTGCGCCCGATGGTGGGGGTGCCGACCACGATGTCGTCCTGGCCCGACCACCGGGACAGGGTCATGCTGAGCCCGGTGAGCAGCACCGAGAAGAGCGTGGCGGACTCCTCCACGCCGACCGCGCGGAGCCGGTCGACCAGGGCGGGCGGAATGGTCAGGCCGTGGGCGGCGCCCGCGAAGTCCATCCGGGCGGCGCGCGGGCGGTCGGTGGGCAGCGCCAGCACCGGGGGCTCGGCGAGCCGTTCCCTCCAGTACCGCAGCTGGCCGTCGAGCAGCCCCCGCTCCATCAGCTCGCGCTGCCAGTGGGCGTAGTCGCGGTACTGCACGGGCAGCGGCTCGAACCGGTGCACCCGGCCTTCGCGGCGGGCCTCGTAGAACTCCATCAGCTCGCGCATCAGGATCTGCGGCGCCCAGCCGTCGTTGACCGCGTGATGGGTCAGCCAGCAGAAGAGGTGGTCGTCGGGGGCGAGACGGATCAGGGTGACCCGGACCAGCGGGTCGCGTTCCACGTCGAGGGAGCGCTGGGACTCGGTACGGATGATCTCGCGGGCCGTCCGCTCCGCGTCGGGCCGCCCCGTCAGGTCCTCGTAGCGGAAGAAGTCACCCAGCTCGGGGCGGACGGAGAGCCGCGCGCGGCCGTCGACGGAGACGAAGTTGGACCTCAGCGCCTCGTGGCGCTCGGCCAGGTCCTCCCAGGCGAGACGCATGGCCCTCGGGTCGATCGGGCCGCGGTGACGGGAGGCGCCGGGGAGGTTGTAGAGCGTGGTGCCCGGGTCGAGCTGGTGGTGGAACCACATGCGCTCCTGCCCGTACGAGAGCACGCGGGCGTCGGAGCGCCGGATCGGCGGGAGGACGTCCTCGCCCTGCCGGGGCGGGGCCGCCCGCACCGGCTCGGAGGCCGTGACCTCGGCCGGGGTGGGGACCCGGTCCGTGGTGGCGACCCGGTCCGTGGCCGGGGGCGCCGCTCGTCGGGCCTCCACGGCGGCGGCCAGATCGGCGACGGCCGGGTGGTCGTAGACGTCGATCATGCGCAACTCGACTCCGTAGCGCTGCTCGACCCGCTTGAGGAGGAGCAGGGCGATGATCGAGTTCCCGCCGAGGGCGAAGTAGTCGTCGCCGGGAGCGACGGCGTCCGCGTAGAGCAGCTCGGCCAGCGTCTCCCGGAGCCAGGGCAGCACGTCGGGCGGGGAATCCGCGGCGGGGGACGCTTCGACCGGGGAGAGCGGGGCGGGTGGAGTGGGTGGAGTGGGTACGGGGGGTGAGGCGGGTGCGGCGGGCGGAGTGGGCGCGGGAGGTACGGCCGACGGCGCGGGCGGCGCGGACACGGGTGCGGCCCGTCGGGTCGGCGCGGCGGGCGGCGCGGGCGGAGGCGCGGCAGGTGTCTCGGCGACGGGTATCGCGGCAGTCGTCCGCGCCTCGGGCCGGGCCTCGGTCCGTGTCTCCGTCTGGGCCTTGGACCGGGCCTCCGTCCCTGTCACCGTCTCCGTCCTCGCCTCCGCGAGGGTCTCCGTCCTGGCCCTGAACGTCTCCCCCGGCCGCCGCGCCCAGCAGGGCACGCCGCGGAACGGCTGGCCCGGCAGCGGAACGCGTCGGGCGTCCGGGGTCTGTGCGTCCCAGTCGGGGTCGTGGCCCAGCTCGTACAGCCGGGCGAGGACCCCGAGCACGCCGTCCGTCGCGGCTCCCGCCGTGAGCACCTCGGCTCCGGGCCGGTCGGCGAGGTGCTCCGTCAGCAGGTCGCTCAGCTCGCCCCGGCCCCCCAGCTCCACGAACACGACCGGCCCGAGGGCGAGCTGTTCGTCGGCGGCGGCCCGCAGCCGGTCCGGGCTCAGCGGCGGGGCGGTGACGTCGCCGCTCGCGAGGTCCCTGGCGTCCTCGTCGGTGAACGTGCCGTTGAGGTGGCGGACCGCGTAGCGGGAGAGGCCGGAGCTGATCAGCCCGTCCGGGGCGATCCCCGCCCGGAGGAGCGCGGCGTGGGCGGCCAGCTGACCCCGTACGGCGTCGGCGTGAGCGGCCGGCACCCGCAGGGCGGCGGGGAGCGGGGACGGCTCGGTGATCCCGGCGGGCGGTTGCGCGTCACCGGACAGCAGAAGCACGACACGGGGCCGCGCGGACGCCGTGGACGTGACGGGCCCCGAGGCTCCCGCGCGCCAGGTCACCGCCGCCGCCAGTTCGGCCGCCAGGTGCCGGGTGCGGTCGGCCACCACGCCCACCCGGAAGGGGTGGTGCTCCCGGCCCGAGTTCAGCGTGTGGGCGACGTCGTCGAGCGCGAGGTCGCCGGAGCGGAGCGCGACCGAGAGCCGCTCGCACACCTCGTACAGATCGGCCTCGGTGCGGCCCGACACGCCGATCACCCGGGCCGCTCCGGCCGAGGGGGCGGCGGGGACCGCGGGCGGCTCCTCGACCACGCAGTGCGCGTTGACCCCTCCGAGGCTGAAGGAGCTGACGCCCGCCCGCCGCGGCCCGGTGGTCCGCCACGGGCGCAGCGCGGTCACCACCTCCAGCCCTGCCCCGGTGAGGTCCACCTCCGGCGCGGCCTCCCGGAAGTGCAGGGAGGGGTAGAGCTCCGCGTGCCGCACGCTGAGGATCGCCTTGACCAGTCCGGCGATCCCGGCCGCGTGGTCGAGGTGACCGAGGTTGGTCTTCAGGGAGCCGATCGGGAGGGGCCCGTCCGTCCCCCGCCGGGCGAGGGCCAGCCCCTCCACCTCGACGGCGTCGCCCAGCCGGGTGCCCGAGCCGTGCGCCTCCAGGTAGCCGGCCGTGCCGATGTCGAGACCGGCCCGGTCCCAGGCCCGGGTGATGACGTCGGCCTGGGCGCGGGCGCTGGGGGTGGCGATGGTGGCGGAGTGGCGGCCGTTGTGCGCGGTGGCGGTGCCCCGGATCACCGCGTGGACGTACGCGCCCTCGTCCAGGGCCCTTTCGAGGGTCGTGAGCAGCAGGACCGCGCCGCCCTCGCCGGCGCCCGCGCCGTCCGCCGCCGCGTCGAAGGCCCGGGAGCGGGCGGTGGGCGAGGCGATGCCGGGGAAGTCGACGGCCGCTGACGCCGGGGCGATGACGTGGCGCAGGCTGACGCCGCCGACGACGGCGTAGTCCGCCTCCCCGTCCCTGAGTTCGCGGCAGCCCTGGTGGACGGCGACGAGCGATCCGTTGCACCCGGTGTCGACGCCGTAGCAGGGGCCGGTGAGGGCGAAGAGGTGGGCGACGCGGGCGGGCAGCGCGAAGGGCATGTTGCCCATCAGGCTGAGGGTGCCGGGTTCGCTGACGAACGGCAGGTAGCCGTTGCCGGGCGAGCTGAACACCACCGCCGTCCGGCTGTCGCGCAGGGCCGCGGGGGTGTATCCGGCGTTCTCCAGCGCCTCCTGGGTGAGGTGCAGGGCCAGGCGGTGCTGGGGGTCGGTGACCTCCGCCTCGTACCGGGAGAGGCCGAACCGCTCGTGGTCGAAGAGGTCGATCCGGTCCAGGTAGCCCATGTCCGGGTAGTCGGGTTCCGGGTCGAGGCCGGTGGAGGCGATGCGCTCCGCGGGGACCGGCCGTACGGAGTCCCGCCCGGCGCGCAGGTTCGCGCGCAGGGTGGCGAGGTCGGCCGCCTCGGGCAGTCGTGTCGCGATGCCGATGACCGCGATGCCGCCCGGGGCGGCACCGGTTGTCTGCGCCTTCACGCGGAACTCTCCTTCGTCACAGCTCGTAGGCGACCGGGGCGGGGCGGGCGGCCGCCGGCGGGGACGGCGGGCCGGCGGCGCCGGGGGCGGCGGCGGTCCGTTCTTCGAGGGCGCGGGCCTGGGCCGCGATGGTGGTGAGGTCGAAGAGCTCTCCGACGCGCACCGCTCCGGGCCACCGTTCGTCGAGTGCGCTGTACAGCTCGATGACCTTGAGCGAGTTGCCGCCGGCCCCGAAGAAGTTGTCCTCGGGACCCGCGTCGTCGTGCCCCAGGACATCGGCCCAGATGTCCCGGACGGCGCGTCGCAGGACGGTCCGGTCGTCCGCTCCTCCCGCCGGGCCGTCCTCGCCCTCCGGCCGGGGGGCCGGCTCCCCGGTGACGGGGGGTACGAGGGCGGCGAGCGACCTGCGGTCGGCCTTGCCGGTGGAGGTGAGCGACATCCGGTCCAGCGGGACGAACCGGGTCGGGAGCGCCTGTTCGACGAGGTGGAAGCGGCAGTGCCGGCGCAGTTCGCGGGGCTCGGGGGCGGTGTGCCCCGGCGCGGGGGTGACGAACGCGGTCAGCATCGGTTCGCCGCCCTCGGTCCGCGTACAGATCACGACGGCCTGGTCGACCGCCGGATGGGCTTCGAGGGCGGCTTCGACGTCCCCGAGTTCGACGCGGGCGCCCCGGATCTTCACCTGCTGGTCGGTCCGGCCGCGGTAGTGCAGCGCGCCGTTCGCGTCCCGGTGGGCGAGGTCCCCGGTGCGGTACATCCGGGCTCCGGCGGGGCCGAACGGGGAGGCGACGAACCGTTCCGCCGTGGTCCCGGGCGCGCGGGCGTAGCCGAGGGCGACGAAGGCTCCGCCGATGTACAGCTCGCCCTGCTCGCCGGTGGCCACCTCGCGCAGCCTGTCGTCCAGGACGTGGGCGGTGGCGCCGGGCCACGGCCGGCCGATGGGTACGCGCTCCGCCGCGGGGTCGGGCCGGTCCTCCACGGTGCAGGAGACGACGGTCTCGGTGGGCCCGTACTCGTTGACCAGCCGGGCGTCGGGCAGCCGCGCGCGATGGCTCGCGACCAGCTCGGGCGTGCAGACCTCGCCGGCGACGACGACCACCCGGAGGCTGTCCGGGAGCCGTCCGGGGCCGGAGAGCAGCAGCCGGTAGTAGGACGGCACGACGACGAGGTGGGTCGCCCGGTGGCGGTGGGCGAGCCGGGCGAACTCGGGGGCGAGCCGGAGTTCGCGGGCGGTCGGCAGCAGCAGGGTGTGGCCGTGGGAGAACGACCAGAACATGCCGGCGAGCATGCCGTCGAAGGACAGGCGCATGGCCATCAGGAACACCGAGGGGCCGGTGCCGTAGACGGCGCCGCGCGGGCGGACGGAGTCCGCGAGCTGGCCGCGGCTCACCACGACGCCCTTGGGCGGGCCGCTGGATCCCGAGGTGTAGATGAGGTAGGCGGGGGCGCTCTCCGGGATCGGGGGCGCCGCCGGTCCCGTGGCCGCGCGGGCTCCGGCCTCGGCCAGGGCGGTGAGGTCGAGGTCCTCGACGGCCAGGAGGGGCGGTGCGTCGTCGAGGCGGGCCGGGCCCGGGTCGTCCCGGCCGCCGATGACGACGGCGCACGCGGTGTCGTTCAGGAGGGCGCGCAGCCGGGCCTCGGGGAGGTCCGGCTCCAGCGCGGCCCAGGCCGCTCCGACCCGGAGCGCCGCGAGGACGGCGACGACGGCGACGGCGCTCTGTTCGAGCCGGACGCACACCGTGGTCCCGGGGCGGGCGCCGGCGGTGCGCAGCCGTTCGGCGAGGCCGGCGGAGGCGTCGGCGAGTTCGCGGTAGCCCAACGAGGTGTCGCCGATGACGAGGGCGGTGGCGAGCGGGGTGCGGTCGGCCTGCGCGAGGAACGCGTCGAGCAGCGACGGCGTCTGGGGCGCGGCCCCGCCCACCGCGGCCCGGTCGGCGGCCGTGCCGGCCTTCTCGGCGGTCACGTCGGCCTCCCTCATGCGTCGCGGACGAGCAGTCGGACGTGGCTGCCGGGTTCGCGGACCGGGTGGTCGGCCGGCACTTCGAGGACCATCGGCGCCCGCCCGCCCGGACCTGCCCCGACCGCCGCCGCGTCGGCCGGTTCCGCCGCCCCGACCGTCGCCGCGTCGCCCGGTTCCGCCGTGACGGGCGCGTATCCGGCGAACCGCAGGGTGACGAGCATGGTGCGGTTCACGGCGGTCGGTACGAAGTGGGTGACGGGACGGCGGCCTTCGGCGCGGGCCTGCCGGACGAGGTGGGCCAGCATCAGTTCCCCGGCGCCCCGGGAGGCGACCCGGCAGGACATCAGCATCAGGCGCAGCACCGATTCCGTCGGGGTGAGTTCGGTGACGGAGAGGCCGACGATGCCGTAGTCGCCGAACCGGTCCCTGAGCCGGGCCAGCCGGACCTGGTGGTCGGGCGCGGTGCTGAGGCGGCGCAGTTCCTCCTCGCCGTAGATCAGGCCGGTGCTGTTGAGCTGGTGGGTCCGTACGGTCAGTTCGCTGGCCCGCGCGAGGTCGTCCTCGGTGGCCGGGGCGATCTCCATGACGAGGCCGAGCGAGGCGAGGAACGCCCGCCGGTCGCCGCCGGCCTCCTCCTCGGCCTGCCGGCGGCGCCACTCGGTGCGGTAGAGCTCGCGGCGGCCGGCCGCCTCGGCGGTGACGTGCGCGGGACGGAACTCGGGGCGGGCGGGGAGGTGCGCGGCGAGGTCGGCGGGGTAGCAGCGGACCATCGGCAGCGCGGCGGCGACCTCGGCCCGTTCGACGGGGTCGTTGTCGACGAACGCGATGGTGTCGAGGCCGATGTTGAGGGTCTCGGCGATGCGCCGTACGGCGGTCGACTTGTCGCCCCAGCCGATCCGCGCCGCGCAGAACCACTCACCGAGCCCGGTGGCGTCGAGGTGGGCGGTGGCGACGTCGTGGTCGCCGCGGCTGACGGCGGCGTGCAGGATGCCGCGGGAGTCGAGGGTCTTGAGGGTCCGCTCGGTGTGCGGGAAGAGCGGGGGGTCGTCGCCCTCCAGGACGACGCCGTCCCAGAGCGTGTCGTCCAGGTCCCAGACCAGGCATTTGACGGTGGGCAGCTCCTGGGGGGCCGTCACCTCGGAAGCCGTCACCTCGGGGGCCGTCATACGACCGCTCCGAACCGGCGTAAGAGCTGTTCGGCGATGTGGGATTCGGCCACTTCCTGGGCTCCTTCGATGATCTCCATGACCTTGGCGTCCCGGTAGTGCCGTCCGGCGCGGCTGTCCGGCGCGATGCCCGCGGAGCCGAGGATCTGTACGGCGTCCCGGCCGGCCCTGGCAGAGGCTTCGGCGGCCGCGTACTTCGCCACGATCGTCTCGGTGACGCCGTGCCCCGGTCCGCGGGTGCGCGCGCGGCCCGCGCGTGCGGCGAGTTCGCGCGCGGCGGCCGTCCGTACCGCCGTCCTGGCCAGGAGGGCGCCGACGGACTGGTGGCGGCCGAGGGGCACGCCGCCCTGGACGCGGGCGGCGGCGTGCGCGGCGGCGTCGGCGACACACGCCTCCGCCATGCCGACGCAGCCCCAGGCGACCGTGTAGCGGCCGTGGTCGAGGGCGGTCGCGGCGACGTGCGAGAGACCGGCGCCGGGCGGGGCGATCCGGTGGCCGGCCGGGACCCGGACGGCGTCGAGGGTGACGTGGGCGATCCCGGCCGCGCGCATGCCGAGCTGGCCGCTGACGGGCTCCCGGCGTACTCCGGGGCGGTCGGTCTCGACGAGGACGGTGGTGAGCCCGCCCCGGTGGCGGCCGAGGACGAGCAGGAGGTCGGCGGACTGCCCGAACGTGACCCATTTCTTGCGGCCGGTCACGAGGAGTCCGTCGCCGGACTCCTCGATCACCGTCGCCACCTCGCCGAGCGCGCTGCCCGCGCCGTCCTCGGTGGCCGCGAACCCCGCGGTGAGGGTGCCGTCGGCCAGGAGCGGCAGCCAGTCGGCGCGTTGGGCGCGGGTCCCCCAGCGCAGCAGCGCGGCGGCGACCATCGACTGGACGGTGAGCAGGCCGCGCAGGGCGCTGCAGACCCCGCCGAGGTGGGCGGCGACCTCGCCGAGTTCGCCCGGTGTCAGGTCGCGTCCGCCGTGGTGGGCGGGCAGGTCCGCGGCGAGCAGACCGGCGGCGGCGAGGGTGCGCGGGACGTCCGGCGGGACCCGGCCGTCCGTGTCCCAGCGGCTCGCGGCTTCCCGCACGGTGGCGGCCAGTTCGGCGGCGGCGGCGACCAGGGGCGAGGTCCCGGTCGCGCCGGCCGCCTCAGCTGTCGCCGGCATGGACCGGGGTCGGGTCGGCGCTGCCCGTCTTGGCGTGGACGAAGGCGGTGAGGCGGCGCGCGGTGCGGAAGCTGTCGAGGTCGAGGTCCTCGACCTCGACGGTCAGCGAGAACCGGTCCTCGACGTAGGTGACGAGCTCCAGGGCGAACAGCGAGTCGACGAGCCCGAGGGCGAAGTAGTCGTCGTCGGGTCCGACGGCCCTGCGGAGCGCTTCGGTCAGGAACCGGGTGATCTCCTCGGTCGTCCCGGCGGGTTCACGGCTCATGCGATGCTCCCCGGTCCGCGCCGCGGACCCATCTCGACCAGCAGGACGCTCCACGCCGCCACCGGGCTCACGTTGATGAGGACGGCCAGGTCGCCCTCGGCCAGTTCCTTGCGGGCCAGGGCCGTGGAGAGGTTCAGGAAGGTGTCGTTGGCGCCGAGGTGTCCGAGGCCGCGGAGGTTGTCCCGGCAGGACGGCAGCAGCGTGATGTCCAGGGACTCCTCGGTGAACGCCAGGCCGCCGGCCGAGAGGTTCTGGCTGACGTAGCCGGCGATGTCGGCGCGGGTGAGTCCGTTGCGCGCGAGGAGCTCCGCGACCAGTTCGGCGAGGCGGTTCCTGGTCTCCATGGCCAGCCGGAAGGAGTAGCCGGGCGGGTCCGCGCACTTCTCGCGCCACTGTGCGGTGGGGCGGTCGCGGTACTCCAGGCCGAAGAGGTCCCAGTAGCGGCCGTTGGTGTGCTGGACGAGGTCGAGGAGGTGGAACGGCGCCTCGGCGTGGGGGTGGCCCAGCAGGAGCGCCAGGCCGCTGTCGCCGTTGACGGTCACCGGGTGGCGGTAGCGCCGCTCGGCGGCGGGCTTGCTGCCGTGGACGACGAGCACGGGGCCGAGGCCGGGGTCGGCGGCCAGCAGGCCGCGGGCCGTGAGCAGGGCCGGGGTGGAGGAGACGCAGCCGAGTCCGCCGACCGAGAAGGTGAGCGCCGCCTCGGCGCCCAGCGCGTGCTGGAGCCGGGTGGCGTCCGAGCTGATCAGGGTCTCCGGTGCGCGGGGCTCGACCAGGATCAGCGCGCCGAGTGCGGCGGCCGGGAGCCCGGCGGTCTCCAGGGCGGAGCGGGCGGCCCGTTCGGCGAGGTCGTGGGCGGTGAGTCCGTCGTCGACGGCCACGGTGTCGATGCCGAGTCCGAGGCAGGTGAGGCGCTCGGCCTCGTCGAGTCCGGCGAGTTCGGGGAGGTCCGCGACGGGCCGGGCGCGGTCCGGGAGGTACCGGCCCACGGCGTCGATCGCGATCTTCGGTGCGGTGGTGCGGAACGTTCCCTCGGCGCCCATGTGCGCTCCCAGCGTTCGACGCTTCGTCATCGGAACACTAAGGTCGTTCTACGGAATTGCGCAAGTACGTAATAACTCAACCAGCTGTCACCCGCATCTGGAATGCTGGGGTCCTCCCCGACGTCCCTTCCGTGAAAGGCCCCTTCGTGCAGACCCTTTGGAAACGCCACGGCCTCGTGGTCGCCGCGGGTGCCGTGTGCATCCTCGTCAACCGCCAGGGCATGGGCCCGTTATGGTTCACCGGGATCGCCCTGCTGGTCGGCGGCCTGCTGATGCGCCGGGCCATGACCCTCGGTCAGCGGCCTCCGAGCGACGAGGCCCCGCCCCTGGCGCTCGCGATCCCGGTGTCCGGCCGCTGGATGGCCCGTAACGGCCCCGCGACCAAGGTCCCCAGCCACACCCACAACCTGGCGCAGACCTACGCCATCGACCTCGCCCGGCGCCCGGCGCCGGACCCCGTGTGGCTGTGGCCGGTGGCCCGCCGCCCCGAGTCCTACCCGTCCTTCGGCGAGCCGCTGTTCGCCCCCTCGGACGCCCGCGTCGTGTCCGTCTCGGACACCCAGCGGGACCACCTCACGCGGTCCTCGCTGGGCGGACTCTTCTACGTCCTCGTCGAGGCCTTCGTACGCTCCCTCGGCAGCCCCCGGCACCTCCTGGGCAACCACGTCGTCCTCGACCTCGGCGACGGTGTGTACGCGGTCTTCGCGCACCTGAGGCGACGCTCGGCCGCGGTGGCCGCGGGCGACCTGGTGACACGGGGCCAGAAGCTGGCCGAGTGCGGCAACTCGGGGAACTCCTCCGAACCCCACCTGCACTTCCAGCTCATGGACAGCCCCGACATCACCTCGGCCCGCGGCCTGCGCTTCACCTGGCGGTTCCGGGACGACGAGGGCGTGGAGCACGAGGGCGCCCCGGCCGACAACACCTGCTTCGTCCCGGTCGAGTCCCCGCCGCCGGACCCCTACACCGCTCCGTGACTCGGCTCGAGCAGGAAGCGGGCCAGCCTGACGCGGCCGTCCTCGGCGAACTCGCCGAAGACGAAGACCTCCTGGGTACGCGACGGCTTGCCGCCCTGACTGGTGGTGTACCGGGCCGCGAAACGGTTCCCGTCACGCAGCGCCTCGTGCACCTCCACCGGGTACTTGTGCCCCCGCGCACGCCCCTCCTCCAGGGCCCTCACCACGCCTGACCGCTGCATCGTCTTCCCCCCGATCTGATGCACCGCGTCGGGGGTGAAGAGCCGGTCGTGCACCTCGGCGGCCGGGACCGCGCTGTCGTATCCGGCCGTGTAGTAGGTGTGGAGGAAGTGCGCGGGGTCCTGGGCCGGCGTCGGCTCGACACCCGGCGCCGGCGGCGGCGCGGGGACCGTGCCCGGGGCGGGCCGGGACGCGCTGTCGAAGGACGCCTCTCCGGCACCGGACCAGCCGGCTCCCGTGGTGGCGAACGTCGTGGTGCGGGCCACCCGGCCGTCCTCGGCGATCTCGGCGAAGACGGCCGTCTCCGTGGCGCTCTGCACCTTCCAGAGGACGGGCGTGCTGACCGTGTACCGCGCGGCGGCGAGACGGCCCTCCACGTTCACCTCGTGGATGTGCAGCTCGAACGGAGCGCCCAGGGAGCGCCGGGACTCGATGTCCCGCAGGAGCTTCTTCCGGTCCCACACCTTCCCGTTGACCTCGTGGGTGCCCTCGGGCAGGTGGTAGCGGTCCCAGACCTCCTCGACCGGGTCCGATCCGTCGAGCGCGTCGGCGTGGTAGGTGCGCAGGTATCCCGCGAAGTCCTCGGCGGCAAGGGTGTGGTGGGCGGTACTCATGCTGTTCTCCTGGCTGTCGGGCGGGACGTGGCACCACCCCCCGGCCCCAAGGGCGGCGGGGTGGACAGGTGGAACTCGCGCCGCAGGGCCGTCCGGGCGGCGAGGTAGCCGCACATGCCGTGCACGCTGGGCCCGGGCGGGGTGGACGCGGAACAGAGATAGACGCCGGGCAAGGGCGTCCGGTACGGATTCCAGGCGGGCGTCGGCCGGAGCACGGACTGCGTGAGCGTGATGGCCCCCGCGCCGATGTCGCCCCCGGGATAGTTCGGGTTGTACGTCTCGTAGGCGGCCGCCGAGATCCCCCGGGCCGCGACGACCGTGTCGGCGAACCCCGGGGCGTACCTCTCGATGCGGCGGGTGATCAGCGGCACCGGGTCCCGGTCGTCGCCGTTCGGCACGTGCGCGTACGCCCACAGGGGGCGCCGGCCGCCCACGGCCCGGCCGGGATCGGCCACCGCCGGGTCGACGAGGAGGACGAACGGCTCGTCGGTCGGCTCGCCCCGGGCGGCGGCGCTCTCCGCGGCGAGCGTCTCCGCGCGGGTGCCGCCCAGGTGCACGGTGCCGGCCCGACCCACCGCGGGATCCGTCCAGGGGACGGGCCCGCTGACGAGGAAGTCCGCCTTGGCCGCGCCGGGGCCGTACCGGAACCGGCCCAACGCCCGCCGGTAGGACGGCGGAAGCCGGTCACCGGCCAGGGCGAGCAGCCCCTTCGGCGTCGTGTCCAGCATGACCACGGGGGCGTCCAGCTCGGCCAGGTCCGTGACCCGGTGACCGGTGTGCACCACACCGCCGTGCGCCCTCAGGTCCGCCACGAGCGCCTCGGCGATCCGGACGCTGCCGCCCCGGGGCAGGGGCCAGCCGGTCGCGTGGGCGAGGTGTCCGAGCAGCAGGGCGATCGCGGCGCCCGGGAAGCTCGGCAGCCGCCCCACCGCGTGCGCGGCCACACCGGTGAGCAGGGCACGGGCGGGCTCGGTGCGCAGTCCGCTGCCCCGCAGGAGGTGGTCGAGGACGCGTGGCCCGAGCAGTGCGGGTGCGGCGGGGTCCCCCGGCAGGGACCGCTGGCCGGACAGCACGAAGTCGGTCACTCCCCTACTGTGCCTCACCAGCGGGGCCATCAACCGCTGCCATCGTGGCCCGTCCGGGCCCAGCCCTTCGGCGGTCTCCCGGAGGTCGCGGTGGGCGAGCCCGGAGACACCGCCCTCCAGCGGATGCGCGTAACTGACCGGCGGATGCAGCAGGTCGACCCCGCGGGCCGCCAGGTCGAACTCACGGAAGAAGGCGGACGCGGCCGCCATCGGGTGGACCGCGGCGCACACGTCGTGCCACACCCCGGAGTCGAACAGGGCCTCCCCGCGCAGGCCGCCACCGGGGGTGGCGGCCTGCTCGTGGACGTGCACCGTCAGCCCGGCGCGGGCCATGGTGACGGCGGCGGCGAGACCGTTGGGGCCGCTGCCGACCACCGCGACGTCGGGACGGGTCACGCGGGCGCCGCCTCGGTGGCGAACTGCTGGCCGGCCAGCCGCCGGTACACCTCGTCGGACTCGATCAGTTCGTGGTGCGTGCCGATCGTGCGGATCCGTCCCTCCTCCATCACGAGGATCCGGTCCGCGTGCACCACCGTCGACAACCGGTGCGCGATGGCGAGCACCGCGCACTCGCCGGCCGCCTCCGTCATCGCGTCCCGCAGCGCGGCCTCGGTGTCGCTGTCCAGGTGCGCCGTGACCTCGTCGAGGAGGATCACCGCGGGCCGCTGGAGCATCGTGCGGGCGATGGCGAGCCGCTGCCGCTGGCCACCGGAGAGCCCGGCACCGCGCTCCCCGAGCTCCGTGTCGAGCCCGTCGGGCAGCCCGGCCACGAACTCCTCCAGGCTGGCGAGCCGCAGCGCCCGGGTGATCTCTTCGTCGTCCGCCCCGGGGTTGGCGTACGTGAGGTTCTGGCGGATCGTGCCGCGCAGCAGCGGCGCGTCCTGTTCCACGTAACCGACCATCGACCGCAGTTCGGCGAGCCCGAGGGCGGCCGTGTCGTGGCCCCCGACCCGGATCGTGCCGGACTCCGGCCGGTAGAAGCGCTCGATGAGCTGGAACATCGTCGTCTTCCCCGCACCCGAGGGGCCGACGATCGCGGTCAGACCACGCCGCGGCAGGGTGAAGGAGACGTCCCGCAGGACCGGCGCGTCCTCCCGGTAGAAGAAGCCCACGCCCTCGAACTGGACGGCCGGAGCCGTGTCCGCGACGGGCCGGCGCTCCCGCTCCGCCCCGGTGGCCCCGGGGCCGCCGTCCTCCTCCTGCGGGATGCCGCCCAGCTCCTTGACCCGCTGGACCGCGGCGCGGCCCTGCTGGATCTGGCCGATCGACATGAAGAGCATCACCAGCGGGGCGACCACGTAGAAGAGGTACATCACGAACGCGGTGAGGTCGGCGGGCGACAGCGACCCGGTCGCGACCCGCGCCATGCCCCAGGCGATGACCACGGCGAGGGAGAGCTGCGTGCCCACGTTCATCATCGGGGTGAGCAGGGCGCTGAACCCGCTCACCCTGATCCCGCTCACCCGGACCTGACCGGCCAGCCGGCCGAGCTCCTCGGTCTCCCGCTCCTCCGCGCGCGAGGCCTTGACCGTGGTGATCGCGCCCAGCACCCGCTGGAGACCGGAACCGAACGCGCCCACGTTCTGCCGTGCCTGGAGGGCGGACACCCGCACCTGGCGGGCGAGGAGCAGCGCGATCCCGCTCGCGAGGCCCAGACAGGCGACCGTCGCCAGCAGCAGCTTCCAGTCGAGCCGGGCCATCAGGACGACGGCGCCGACCACCATGAACACGGAGGAGACGACCTGCGCCAGGGCCTGGGTGATGACCAGGCAGGCGATGGAGGTGTCGGACACGGTCCGCGAGAAGACGTCGCCGTGTTCGAGGCGCGAGAAGTGCGGGAACTGGCTGCGCAGCAGCCGGCCGCCGAGGATGCGCCGCACGTCGAACGTGATGTTCTCGCCGGCCCTGCCGATCGCGTACGCGTGCCCGGCGCTGAGCGCCGCGTCCGCGACGAAGAAGACCGCGATGAGCGTGATGGTCCCGGCGATCGGCCTGCCCGACGCCACGGCCTCGATCAGCCTGCCCAGCATCCAGGGCTGGGCGAGCGTGGCGGCCGCGCCCACCAGGCCCATGCCGATGCCGGCGATCAGCAGGACCCGGTGGCCGCGGACTATCTCCCGGAGGTTCATGCGGGCTTGGTGTACGAGGCGATGAACAGGCCGGCGGCGGGGACGTACGGGTGGCGCTCCCAGTCGCTGTAGTGCCCCTCGGGCACCAGACCGGCGTCGCGCGCGTACCCGTCCACCTCGTCCGGCGTGAGCAGCCGTACCGTCTCGGTGCCGATGCGGTGGGTGCCGTCCGCCTCGTACCAGACCGTGGACACCTGCCAGATCCGCTGGTCCGCCACGAGCGTGGCGTGCAGATGGATGGCCGTGTTCGGCTCGGGATAGGGCAGGAAGATCGACGCGCGGGTCAGCCCCTCGTGCTGGGCGACGATGCCCGGCCGGTTGTGCGCCTCGACCACCAGACGGCCGCCCGGCCGCAGCTGCTCGGCGGCGCGGGCGATGGCCTCCCGCTGTCCCTCGGGGTCGAGGACGAGCGAGAGCGTCGAGCAGACGCAGTAGACCAGGCCGAACTCGCGGTCGGCGCGGAAGGTCCGGATGTCCGCGAGCTCGCCGGTCACCTCGCCCCGGTCGGCCTTCTTCTCCAGAGCCGTCAGCATCTCCGGCGAGGAGTCGACGCCGAGGACCGGACCGACGCGGCGCGACAGGGGCAGGGCGATCCGGCCGGTGCCGACGCCGAGCTCCAGCGTCCCCGTGGCGGGGTCCGGGTGGAGGGCGACGAGTCCGTCGACGGTGGCCCCGGTGGAGGCGTCGTCCTGGAAGATGCGGTCGTACCAGCCGTCGAACTGCTTGCCGTACCCGATGTCCGCGATGGTCATGGATTCTCCGTTCCTGTGTGAGTGATACCGCCGCGCGGAAAGCCGAGCCCTCAGGCGGCCTTCAGGAATCCGGGCGGGGCGGCCACCATCGGCTGGTAGGTGGAGACGTAGAGAACCTCGGGATCCTCGCTGTCGTCGTGACCGCTGGCGCGCACCACGGAGAACTGGAACCCGCGTGCGACGGAAACGTCCTGGGCGTCCCTGATCTGCTTCCTGATGAATTCCGCCAGGACCCGGAACGACGGGGAACCCGTCGGGTCCTCACCCTTCGCGATGTTCTTGATGATCGCGCTGCAGACGTCGAAGACCGCTTTTTCCGTCCGCCGGGACGAGAACCAGAACGCCTGGATCATCCGGCGGTTCTCGATCAGGTCCAGCTCCACCCAGGGCGAGGTCTCACGATTCTCGTCGAGGGTGCGGTACAGGTAGTGGTAGTCGTGCGTCGCGGGATTCGGCGCGAAGAACTTCCAGTTCGGCACGAGGGAGAACAGGTCCTTCTCCCGCGCGCGCTCGAACGCCGGATGGGGGTGCTGCGCCGCCATCGTCGTCAGGAGCACCCCGGCTCCGATCAGGCGGGTGACGGCGCCCGGTCCCGTGAAGGCGTCCTTGAGGAATGCGGCGGGCTTCACTTCGACTCCTCCACCTTCTCCGGGAGGCTCCCGGCGGGCTCGCCGGCGGCGGGGGCGGCCGGCGTCGAGCAGTGCTCCTCCACGAAGCCCACGATCAGGTCGGCCACCGTCCGCGCGTGCCGCGCGTCGGTCAGGATCGTGTCGTGCCCGCCCCGCTCGACGACCGTGACGTCGCCGTGGCTGCCGGTCTCCTGGTGGGAGCGGACGATGTCGTGGTACATCAGCAGCTGGTCGGGGTCCATGTCGACCGTGACCTGCGCGGCGACGACGAGGCCCGGGGCCGGCACGGGGGCCAGCTCGCCCTCGAAGCCCTCCAGCTCGGCGCGGACCGACTCCCATTCGCGGGCGGCCGCCGTCCAGAGCCGGGAGTCGGCGTACAGTGCGAAGGCCTTGTCCCGGTAGGCGTACGGCAGGTGGTCCACCCAGCGGGGACGGGACATCAGGGCCCCGGTGCCCAGCTTCGTCCAGCGCGCCAGCTCGGCGAGCGACTTGGTGAACAGCTCGCTGCCCCGCTGCTGGCGCTCCGAGCGCACCAGCTGCGCCGGGTGCGTCGGGTCCAGGTAGACGACACCGGCCACCCGGTCACCGAGCTGCTGGGCCACCCTGCGGTTGAGCTCGGCGCCGAGGGAGTGCCCGACGAGCACCACCTTGCGGTCGTCCGGCAGGGCCTTGCGGATCAGGTCCTCCAGGTCGTCCACGGACTCCTGTACGGAGTAGGGGGCGTCCCTCAGCCGCCGGCTGGGCCCGTAGCCCGCGCGCGCGAAGCTGAGCACGGGCTGGCCGATGTCGAAGGCCAGCCGCTCGATGATCCACGAGAAGTGCTCGGTGGTGGAGGCGAGCCCGTGGTTGAAGACGAGGACGGGACGGTCGGTGATGTCCTGGCCGCCGACGTCGTACGACAGCTCGTTGCCGTACCGGGTGGTGACGGTCCGGGAGTTCGGCCATCCGGCCACCGCGTGGGCGCGGCGCTGCGTCGCCACGACGCCCGCGACGGTGACTCCCGCCGCCAGCAGGGCGAGCGCGGTCTTGACCATCCGGTCGTCGCGGTCGGCGACCACCGGGAACGTCTTGGGGGCGGACGTGTAGGCGACCATGGGGTGCATCGCCGGGAACGCCGTCATGAACCGGCCCAGTCCCATCACGAAGGCGTTGGCCACGTGGAAGCTGCCGACCGCGCCGATCATCGGCCGGGTCATCCGGCCCCCGGCGAGGTAGACGACGGGGAAGAGGCATTCCATCGCGAGGACCGAGTGCTGCGTGACCTTGGCCGCGCGGGGGTAGCGCTGCGTCAGGCGGTAGGCGCGCTCGAAGCCGTACGTGCGGGTCCGCAGGACGCCGGGCAGGGCGGAGCCGTCACGCCACTTCGTCCCGGCCAGCTTCGCCACACCGGAGAGCGCGTACGACATGTTGGCCTGGATCGCCAGGTACCACATGAGGGCGTCCTTGACCTCCGTGCTGCCGGCCAGCCGCGCGAGGCCGGTGACCGCCTGCACCTGGGTGGCCACCTGGTCCGAGCCGTCGGTGCCGTAACGGTGGCGGGCCTGGAGGACGGTGGTGGTGAGGCCGAGGTAGAGGTCGCCCGCGGCGCGCCACTTGCTGTTGCCCGGGGCGAGCATCGCCAGGCTGCACGCGACGCGCGAGGCGTGGAGGGCCATCGTGGTGCGCCGTCCGCTCACCACGTCGGTGATCTTCTGGATGGCCGGGTTCTTGCTCTCCGGCGTCTGCCTCATGATGTCCCAGTCGTTGAGGCCGCCGGGCCTCAAGTTCCGGTGTTGGTGCAGGTATTCAAGGGACGAGGAAAGGCTGGAGAGAGCCGCGAGGCGTTCCGATATGCCGATCGCGCGAGTTCTTGAAATCGGAACCGGGGAAAAAATCGAACGGGAAAGCCGCTTTATCACATTCATACCGAAGTTTTACTCCGCGTCGAATCGGCTGCGGGGCTACCGAACGGTAGGATCGGGTGCCTGCCGGGCCACGATTCCAGCGTGGCCCGGCAGGTCTCTCCGCCTCCGGACTCAGCTCCCGGAAGATGTTCCCTGGAAGCCGACCAGGCTTCCTGTGCCGTGCTCAGTCAGACGCGAGCACTCAGTCGTTCGCCCCGGCCTCGTACGCCTGGACGGTGACCCACGCCGCACCCGCGCCGCCGGCGAATCCCACACCGAAAGCGATCAGCGCCGGCGTGGCCTGCACGGGCATCATCGCGCCGAACTCGCCGTGCGCCTCGTCCGACAGCTTCTGCGGGGTGACGGCGACGACGCTGTCCACGATCCTGCTCATTCCGGTTTCCTCCTGAGAGTTGGTCGTGCGGGGGGTTGGCTGGGTCAGCCGTTGACGCGGCCGGTGACGTAAGCGCCGACCACGGCGCCGGCGCCGACGACGGCACCGCCCACGTACCAGCAGGTGGCCACGGCGGCCGGGGTGGCCAGGACCGGGCCGGCGGCGTCGTCCTGGTAGCCCTGCTCCAGCGAGCCGAGGTCCTGCGCGTTCATGAACCCGGCGATCTTGTGCTCCATTACCGGTATCTCCCGTCTGTTTATGGCGATTAAGACTTCCGAGCCGAGACCGAGAACTCTCCTGGGTCGCCGGACATGAAAAAAGACCCTTCGCCGAACTGTGCCGGAAAAGCCGAAGAACCCCGTAGGCGGAGGTGCCCGGCTCTCGACCTACGCGCGTCACAAACAAAGCGGACCAACTGATTCCGAGTGCTGTGAAAACGTGAAGATTCCGAGTCTGGTTCCACATCCGTGCCACCCGGAACAAACAGCCGACGGCTTGTCAAGACGCCGATGCCTGTTCTTCGAGTGTCTGTTCTCATGGTGCGCGGATCACGCTAGCCGACCATCGATCGCCCGCAACAGGCCACCTGAACCTTCTGACTTGATCTGACACAGTCGCGCTAAAGATCTTCGAGCTGCGAAGGCGGCCCGAAGTGGCCCTTTCTCAGATATGCCTGAGTTAAAGCATCAGTAAAGGAAGGCTTTATTCTGCCTAGCCGAACACTCCGAAGGGCCCCGTCCCGGCCGGAACTGCGCCGTCGGACGGGGCCCTTCGAGGGGGTGCGGGGCGGGACCGTTCGCCCTCGCGCGGGCCGGGTCGCCGCATGCCGGCCGGGTCGCCGGGCCGCCGAGGCCCTCCGGCCCCTACCGGATGGTGTGAGGGGGCGGTGAAGGAGCTTGCGAAGGGATGAACTTCTCCCCCGGGGCGCCCTCCACGGCCTCCTTCACGCGACGCAGCGTCGTGGCCATGCCCGAGCGGTTCGTCCGCACCCGTGCCTCTGGCGACGTACCGGCGGCCACCCGGCCGAGGAGATCGGCGATCCTGCCCCGGCCGCCCCGGCGCAGGTCGTGCCAGTACTGGACGAGCTCGGTGGAGCCGGCGGCCCCGGCGGGTCCCTCCCCGTCGGCCGGGCGGAGCAGGAAGCCCCAGGCGGCGAGGGGAAGCCCGGCGATCGAGACACGGAAGGCGAACTCCCTCGGCGCGTCCGACCTGGTCACCCGGCAGAGGGTGAACCAGCGGCGGAACCCGTTGCGGTTGAACCCGACGAAGACGGGACGGGGTCCGCCGCGCCCCGCGAGGACGCGGACGCCGACGCACTCCGGACTCCACCGGGGCATGAGGCGTACGTCGCTGATCGCCGCGAACACCTCCTCGGGCGGAGCCGCGATGACTACGGATTCCCGAAGTTCGCGGGTCCGCGCGGGCGTGCTGTGCCGGCTGTCCAAGGGGTCGCCTCCCACGATGCTCCTCCGTCCCGCCCGCTCAGCGGCCGCTGTCCACGCCGGCGGGCGCACAGGCGCACGGCCCCCCGGCGGCGGCGCAGGTGCGGCAGCCGCCGGGGGCCGTCGCCCGCCGCGCCCCGGGCCCCTCGGACGGCAGGGGCCCCAGGGCCTCCGCCCCGGGTACGGGCTGCCACCCGGGACGGCCCAGCAGGAGGCGCGCCCGGTCCCGCCAGCGCGTGGCGCGCGCCAGGTCGCGGCCGATGGCGACGTACTCGTGCGAGACGATGCGCAGCGGGTTGTGGGTGTCGATGTTCTTGGTGAGTCCGTACCGGGGGCGCTCCGTCTCCTCGGCCCAGGTGCCGAACAGCTGGTCCCAGATCATCAGGATGCCGCCGAAGTTCCGGTCCAGGTAGCCGCCTTGCGAGGCGTGGTGCACCCGGTGGCTGGAGGGCGTGTTGATGACCCGCTCGATGACGCGCGGCAGTCGGCCGATGCGGTCGGTGTGCAGCCAGAACTGCGTGAGCATGTTGATCGCGCCGCACAGGAGGATCGCCCACGGAGGCACACCGGCGAGGGCCAGCGGCAGGTAGAAGAGCTGCGAGGTGAGGCCGGTCCACGGCTGGCGGACCGAGGTGGAGAAGTTGTATCTGCGGCTGGAGTGGTGCACCACGTGGCTGGCCCACAGCACCCGCACCAGATGGTGTTCGCGGTGCATCCAGTAGTAACAGAAGTCCTGGGCCAGCAGGATCAGCGGGAACGTCACCCAGGTGACCTCGACCCGCAGCGGGGTGAGTTCGTACAGGACGGCGAAGACGGCGACGGCGATCGTCTTGTAGAGGACGTCCACGACGGCGGCGCCCGCGCCCACGGCGAAGCTGGCGGCGGTGTCGCGGAGCCCGTAGCCACTGGCGTTCTCGTCGGGGTGGAGCCGGTAGTAGACCATCTCGATGACGACGAGGAGTACGAAGAGGGGTGCGGACAGGGCCAGCAGGGACGTGTTCTCCATCGGAGCCTCCTATCGGAGCGATTCGCTCCGACAGGAGTATCGGAGTGCTTGGCTCCGATAGGCAATAGGTTGGACGGCATGAAGAACCACGATGTGGGAGGGATACGGGCGGGCAGCCGCTTCGGCCGCCAGGCCGAGGCCGAACGCAACGACGTCCGCGTGCTGTACGCGGCCCGCGCCGTCTTCGCGGAACAGGGCGCCGACGCCCCCGTGTCAGCGATCGCCGCCCGGGCGGGCGTCGGCATCGGCAGCCTCTACCGCCGGTACGGCAGCAAGGAACAGCTCCTCCAGCGGCTCTGCGCCATCGGCATCGCCCGGACGATCGCCGAGCTCCGCGCCGCCCTCGACGCGGAGGGCACCGGCTGGGAGACGCTCGCGCACTACATGGCCGCGGCGGTCGACGCCCGGGCGGGCGCGTTCGCCGCCCTCGCGGGGACGTTCACCCTGCCGGAGGAGGTCACCGCCGCCAACGAACAGGCGAAGGAGCTGGCGGAGCGGGTGCTGCGCCGGGGCCACGAGGACGGAACCGTACGCGAGGACGTCACGACGCTCGACGTCACCCACGTGATCGAGATGTTCAGCCGGTACCCCCGTCGCACCGAGGAGGACGACCACGCGCGCCGCAGGATGCTGGCCCTGACCCTCGACGGCCTGCGCGCCCCCCACACCGGCCTGCCGGGACCACGCCCCGACTGGGCCGACTACCACCGGACCTGGGACGAGCCGGAGGCACGATCCTGACCGGCCGCCGACGGGAACCGGCCCGCCCGGCCGACGACCGGACCACCCCCGATCTGCTTGACAACCCGACCACCCCCGACCTGCTCGACAACCCGACCGCCCTCGGCCTGCTCGACGACCGGACCGCTCTCGACCTGCTCGACGCGCGGCTGGAGGCGCTGGGGGACGGAGCTGACCTCCCGCTCCCCCAGGCGCCGCCCCGCCCGGCGGGCCAGGACGGGGACACGCTCGTCCACTGGACCCTCGACCGGCTCCGGCACATCCCCCGCGAGCCGGGAAACGCCTTCGCCCTCCAGGTCGGCGGACTCCTGGCGGAGTTCCGCAGCCGTCGCTGTCCCTGGAACGCGGCGGCGCTGAGGCTGCTCGACGATCCCTACACCTTCGTGGCCACCGGCCCCAGGCGGCACGAGGACTGGGCGTACGACGTCCACGCCGTGCTGCACCGGTCGGTCCCCGACCCTCGGGGCTGGCTCCGGCTGGACGGGGACCGCACCCGCACCGACCGCCACACGGTGCCCGCGTACCCCTTCGACCCCCCGGACCCGTCGGAACTCACCGACCGCCTGTACCCCCTTGAGCCGGAGGCGGCGGTCGCCGCGCTCGCCGTCATGGCCGAGGAGTGGCAGGCGGAACCCGCCCCCGTCCGCTCCCGCCCGGACCGGGCCGCCGTCCTGGCGGACGCCCGGACCCTGCTCGACCGGTACGGACCGACGGCGCGCCACTGGACCAACGCGACCGCCGCCGCCCACGACCCGGCGCCGGACTTCGTCACGGCGGGCCTCCAGGGCACCGCCTCCCACAGCTTCCTCACCCCCGCCTACCTCGGGGGCCTGGACCTCTTCGACGACCTGGGCCTGATCGCGGTCAACGACGACGAGGTGGGCGTCTTCTGGTCGATCGGGGCGTACTGATCCAGCCGCGGCACGGCTCGTCCGCAGGCCTCCGATGGCACGGAACGCGAGTCCTCAGCCGTACCGGCCGAAGAGTGCCCGGAGGTAGTCCTCCAGCCGCTGGGCCAGCACGGACGACGTCAGGTCGTCCCTCCCGAGTTCGCACCAGGGCTCGGCGAGCTTCTCCGCGTCCGGGGCGAAGGCCAGCGCGTCCAGAACGCGCCAGTACAGGTGGTGAGCCGGGTCGTCGTCGAGCGTTCCACCGGCTGCGACGTAGTGATCCGCCAACCGCATGCCGACGGGCACTCCGTGCAGCAGAGCGAGTGCGGTGGAGCAGTGGGCCACGTCCAGGTCGGCGGGCCCCCAGGACGTCTCCACCCAGTCCACGACACCGGTGATCGCCAGGCCGGCTCCCGCTCCGGTGAAGAGCACGTTCCCCGGGTGGAAGTCACGGTGGAGGAAGCACGGCCGGTGGGCCGGCGGCCGACTGCGGATCACGTCCACGGCGCGCCGCCACACCTCCGGTCGTTCCGGGGCCCCGGGAATCCGCACCCGCTCCGGACTGGTCCAGGCCTGATAGGCGCGCGGCCGGGACCCTTCCGGAACGGGCAACCCGTGGATCGTCACGAGCTGCCGGGCAAGGAGCTCGGTCTTCCGCTCGATGTCCTCGCCGTCGAGCCTGAGGCTCCCCGGCAGCAACGACATCAGCAGAGACGGATGGTCGCAGTGCTCGGCCGCCGCGTCGACACGATGGAGACGCGCGGCCGGGACGGCCGTGTCCGCGAGCAGCCGGAGGACGTCCGCCTCCCGCGTGAGCAACCCCGGCGAGTGCTTCACGTAGAACGGTTTGACGAACGAACGGAGCACGAGGGAGTACGGCTCGCCCTCCCCCTCGACGTCGAGGCGGCGCATCCGCGACGTCCATCCCCCACGCAGCGCCTCCACCGCGCGAATCCGGGCCCCGGGAGGGAGGCTCCGCTCCACCCACGCACGAGTGTGGGACCAGCCCGGGTCCTCGACATCGGTCTCGACAACCGCCGCGCTCTCCCCCTCGACCATGACGACAGCCTAGTGATCGCGCGGGAGCGTCCCGGGGCGAACCTTCGGGAACAGGTTCTGACGCGGTTCCGGATGCGGCGACGCCGTCGCGCGGCAGACGTCAGGACAGCTCGGGCGCACGCTCCCGGACGGGGTCCTCGGATGCCGGGCGATCCGGACCGCCGGCCGCGGCGGCGGCCCGCAGCGCCGCTTCGACCCGGCGGTTGCCGGTCATGGACGCCGTGACGGCCGTCATCGCCAGGAGGAGGCCGGCGGCGGCGTAGAGCGGGGTGCGGATGTCGTAGGCGGTGGCCAGCCAGCCGCCGAGGAAGGCCCCGAAGGGGGCGGCGCACATGGCCAGCATGCGGGAGGTGGAGGCGACCCGGCCCATCAGGTGGGCGGGGACGATCGCCTGCCGGAGGGAGGGCGCGAGCACCATCGTGGCGCCCATGCCGGCCCCGCAGACGGCGAGCGCCAGCCCGGCCACGTACGGGTTCGGGGCGGCGGCCAGGCCCAGGATGGCGAGCCCTTCGACGGCGGCCGTGCAGGTCAGCGCGGTGCCGGTGCCGAGCTTGCGGCCGAGGTACGAGGCGATGCCCGCACCGAGCAGACCGCCGGTGGCCTCCGCCGTGAGGAGCAGGCCGAAGCCGAAGGTGTCGATGCCGAGACGGTCGTGCGCGAAGAGGGCCAGCACGGTCTCCACCGCGAGGAAGGCGACGTTCCCGACCGCCGGGCGGAGCGCGAGCCCGAGCAGCAGCCGGTCCCTGAAGACGTAGGAGGCCCCGGCCCGCGCCTGCCGCAGCAGCGACTCGCGGGCCTCCGGCACGGGCCGGGGCAGGGCCGGGAGCGACCGTACGAGCAGTGCGGAGAGCAGGAACGACACCGCGTCGGCGAGCAGCGGAACCGCCCGCCCGAGCGCGAGCAGCGCACTGCCCGCAGGCGGCCCGGCGAAGCCGGACATGGCGGTCTGGGCACCGCGCAGGCGCGAGTTGGCTCGCTCCAGGAGGGCGGGGTCGCGGCCGAGCAGATCCGGCAGATAGGCCGTGGCGGCCGTGTCGAAGAAGAGCCCGCCGAGGCCGAGCAGGAAGGCGACGGCCGCGAGCAGCGGAATGCTCAGGACGTCGAGCGCGGCCGCCGCCACCGGGATCGCGAGCAGCGCCGCACGCGCCACGTCCGTGACCCACATCGTGCGCCGACGGTCCCAGCGGTCCACCAGCGCACCGCCGAGGACCCCGAAGAGCAGCCACGGCAGCGTCCCGGCGGCCGCGACGACGGCGAGTGCCATCGGATCGCGCGTCAGCGTCAGCGCGATCAGCGGCAGCGCGGCGTGGGACACCCCGTCACCGAACGAGGACACCGTCTGCGCGGTCCACAGCCGTCCGAACCCGGTCGGCAACTTCCTTGTCTCCGAGGTCACTTGGCCTCCCCCTCGACCTTCCCGCGCGGTGCCGGGTGGAACAGCGCGAAGACGAGCGACGCGTCCGGCAGCGAAGGATCGGACAGCTCGCGGTACTCGTCCGCCAGTGCCTCCAGCCGCGCCCCCAGCTCCGCGAACTGCTCCTCGGTGAGCCGCAGGTGCGCCATCCGCACGTGCCGCTCGGCGTCCGCCGGCGCCGCCTCCAGGTCCGCCACCGCATGCCGCATCAGCACATCCGGCCCTCCCTCGCCCGGGTCCGGCAGCGCGATGGCCCGGGCGGCCATGGCGTAGTACCGCTCGGTGACGCCCCGGACCTTCCGCGTCCGCACCACCTTCACCAGGCCGGCCCGCTCCAGCAGCCGCACGTGATAGCTGGAACTCCCCTTCGCGAGGCCCACCCGCTCGGCGATCTGCGTGATCGTCGCCGGCTCGAAGCGGAGCACGGCCATGATCCGGTGGCGGGTGAGGTTGGAGACGGCGCGCAGCTGCTCGTCGGTGGTGACGTGAAACGTCTCGGGAAGATCGTCGGTGGGCATGCGAGCAATGGTCAACGTTTCTTGACCATTGCGCAAGGGGATACGTGAAAGCCGCCGGAACTGGTCCGACGGCGGGGGCGGTAGCCGCGTCCTCAGGTCACCCGACGGCGGATCCACCAGGCGCAGAACCCGGTCAGGGCCAGGGCGAGGCCGAGATGGAGCCCCGTCTCGGCCCATTGAAGGGCCCAGAAGTTGCCGGCGGGCTGGTAGGTCACCTGCTGCTCGTAGCCCAGGGCGCCGAGGTCGGCGACGCAGCGCTCGACCTGCTCCAGGGCGGGCGGGCCCGACTCGGTGCGCAGGCAGTCGGCGAAGGAGGACGGCACGGGGGCGGGCTGACCGGCGGCGTCCAGCGTCTGCTGGGAGGTGATCCAGGCCCCGGGCGCCTCCTCCGGATGCGCGATGATCTGCCGGGCACCGTCCTGGATGCTGATGGGGGCGCCGCCGGGCTCGATCGCCACGGTGGTCCGGTCCGCGGTGGCCAGGTGGGGCCGGATCCACATCGGTACGACGATCTGGACGGCGGCGTAGAGGGCGAACGTGGTGGCCATCGCGGGCAGGGTGCGGCGGATGACGAGGCCGAGGGCGACACCCAGGACGAAGGCGAAGGCGGCGTGGGCCATGGGGACGACACCCCGTGCGGCGAAGGCCACGGGGTCGAGCCGCGGGAAGTACGTGTCCGTCGCGCCGCCGGCGTTGACGGCCCGGTCGATGGGGCCGCTCCACCAGCTCACCGCGAGTACGGCCAGTCCGGCGGCGGCCATGGAGGCCGCCGCGCCGATGCCCAGCTTGGTCGCCAGCCAGCGGGTGCGGGTGACGCCCTGGTTCCACGCGAGGTAGTGGGTGCCGGTCTCCAGTTCGCGGGAGATCAGCGGCGCGCCCCAGAACATCCCGATGACCGCCGGCACGGCGAGCACGACCAGCAGCCCGGTGTAGTAGAGGGTCTGGTCCGCGCTGGAGACCTGGTCCACCAGGCTGCTGCCGGCCGTCCGGTAGAGGTCGGCCAGCCGCGGGCCGGTGACCGCGAGGACGGCGGCGAGGGCGGCGACCGCGGCGAACACCACGGCCGCCTGGGTGCGGAACTGGCGCCAGGTCAGCCAGATCATCGGAGTACCTCCAGTGCGGGTCGGGTGTCGCGTACCGCATCGGCGGGGCTGGTCATGTAGGCGAGGACGATGTCTTCCAGACCGAGGGGGCCGACGGTCCAGGAGGGGTCGTGGACCGCCGTGTCGGTGCGCACCAGGAGGGTGGTCTGCCGGTCGGTGTGGCTGGCGGTGATGACGCGCTGACCGGCCGGGAGCGTGTCCGGGTCCCGGCGCGGTCCGGTGAGCCGGTGGTGACGGGCGACCAGGTCGTCGATGTCACCGGCCACCCGCACCCGGGAGTCGACGAGGACGACGACGTAGTCGCAGGTCCGCTCCACGTCGGAGACCAGGTGGGAGGAGAGCACCACGCTCAGCTCGTGCTCGGCGACGGCCTCCATCAGGTCCTGCATGAACTCCCTCCGGGCGAGCGGGTCCAGGGCCGCGACCGGCTCGTCCAGGATGAGCAGTTCCGGGCGCTTGGCGATGCCCAGGGTGAGGGCGAGCTGCGCGCGCTGGCCGCCGGACAGCTTGCCGGCCCGCTGCTTGGGGTCCAGACCGAGGCGACGGATCCGGTCGCGCGCCAGGGCGTCGTCCCAGTCCGGGTTGAGGCGTCGGCCGAGTTCGAGGTGGTCGGCGATGCTCAGCGCGGAGTAGGTCGGGGTGTCCTGGGCGACGAAGCCGACCTTGGCCAGCCGGTTCACGTCCGCGGCGGGACGTCCGCCGCACACCTCGATGGTGCCGGCCGTCGGGGTCAGCATGCCGGAGGCCAGTTTCAGCAGGGTCGACTTGCCGGCGCCGTTGGGGCCGACCAGTCCGACCACCCGGCCGGCGGGGATGTCCAGGTCGCAGTTCTGCAGCGCCCAGCGCTTCCTGTACCTCTTGCCCAGACCCTGGGCTCGCAGGACGGCGCTCACGCCACGTCCTCCCCGGCGGCGTTGCGGAACGTGTTCAGGAACAGCGCCTCGATGCTCTCGTCGTCGAGCCCGGCCAGGCGGGCCTTGGTCAGCCAGCGCTGCAGGTCCTTGCGCAGCGGGCCGTGCGCGGCGAGCGTGCCGCCGGCCAGCGTCCGGGTCACGAACGTCCCGACGCCGGGGCGGGCCGCCACCAGGCCTTCGTGCTCCAGCTCCCGGTACGCCTTGAGCACCGTGTTCGGGTTGACCGCCATCTGCCTGGCCACGTCCTTGACCGTCGGCAGCCGGTCCCCCTCGTTCAGCAGGCCCAGGCGCAGTGCGTGCTTCACCTGTTGGACCAGCTGCTGGTACGGGGACAGGCCGGACCGGCTGTCCAGGTGGAACTCAATCACCGGTTCCTCCATTTATCTAGTTGCCTAGCACTATAGCTCTCTACGTCGACTGTGTGGCAGGGCGCGGCGCGAAGTCCTCCCGCCCGCAGCCCGACCCGGCCGCACGCACGCCATCGAGGAAGGTGTCGATAAGTCGACAATGGAGGAGGGAGTGATGCCCGGGAGCGGGGTCACGAAGCCGAGACGGCCGCCGGCGGTTCTCCTCGGCCCCGGAGTCCCGGCCCGCACTCCGGGGCCGAGGAGAACCGCTACGTCCTGCGAGGCCGTGGCCAGGGCCCGTCCGGCCGGTCGACGTCCGATGCCATCCGGCGGGGCCACCCCCACCGCGTACGCACGACCGCCGGAACCGGACCGGCTACCCGGGCGGCCGCACCCACGGCGCGAGGCGCGCGCCGGGTTCCAGATCCGCGCGCCAGTGCCGTCCGACGACGCCCTCGGCGATGTCCAGGCCCTCCGCGGCGATCAGGCAGGAGGCCGGCTCAGGACCGTGGGCATCGGCCTCGAACGCGACCAGCACCGGTGGCGTACCACCAATCTGACGGGTGATCATCAGCGTTTCGTCGGGTGTCGGCGCACGGAAGACGGGGTCCATGAACGCCGTCGGGCAGACGACGAAGAGAGGGTCGCTGAAGACCAGTTCGAGGCCGTGGTGGTAGGTGATGTCGGGCCCGGCCCCGAGACGGAGTTCGCCGCCGTTCCAGGAGACGACGTCCCAGTCCCACCACGAGCCGTCCGGGAGCTCGACGGCGGCGTGGCGCGCCCCCTCGGGCCCGGCCGTCATCCGGGGATCTCCTGGTCGTCGAGGGCGAGGTCGAGCAGGGCGTTCTCGATCACCTCGGGCATCGCCGGGTGGATCCAGTACTGGCCCGTCGCCATCGCGCGCGCGGGCAGGCCGAAGGACATGGCCTGCACCAGGGGCTGGATCAGCGTCGGCGCCTCCGGCCCGATGATGTGCGCGCCGATCAGTTCGCCGGTGGCGGGGTCCGCCAGGAGCTTCGCGAAGCTGGTGGTGTCCTCCATGGCCCAGCCGTACGCCATGCCGCTGTACTCCCGCGTCGAGGTCACGTAGGGACGGCCGGCGGCCCGCGCCTCCCGCTCCGTCAGGCCCACCGAGGCGATCTTGGGAGAGGAGAACACCGCGTGCGGGACGTAACGGTGGTCCGAGGCGCGGGGAGCGTCCGGGTGCAGCAGGTTGTGCCGGACGGTGCGGGCCTCGTGGTTGGCGACGTGCTTGAGCTGCCACGGCGAGGAGACGTCTCCGAGCGCCCACACGCCGGGCACCGAGGTCGCCTGCCGGGCGTCCACGACGATCCGGCCGTCCGGGTGCAGCGCGAGCCCTCCCGCGGCCGCGTCCACGAGATCGGAGTTGGGGCGGCGACCGGTGGCCACCAGCAGCTCGTCGACCTCCAGCGTCTCCGCGCCGTCCGGGCCCTCGAGATCGAGGACCAGAGTGTCCCCCTCCCTGCGGGCGCGCGCCAGTTTGCGGTTCAGCCGGACGTCCCACTGCCGCCGCGCGAGCTCGGTGAAGCGGTCCGCGACATCCGCGTCCTCGTGCCGCAGGAGGACTCCGCCGCGTGCGACGACGGTGGTCTCGACGCCCAGGGAGGAGAAGACGTGGGCCAGCTCGGCGGCGACGAAGCCCGAGCCCAGGACGGCCATGCGGCGGGGAAGCCGTTCCATGCGCATGACGGTGTCGCTCGTGTGGTGACCGAGCTCCTCGTCCAGGCCGGGGACGTCGGGGACGACCGGGCGGCTGCCGACGGCCACGACGACCTGGTCGGCGGTGATCGTGACGGGCCCGTCCGCGGTCTCCACGGTCAGCCGGCGCTCGCCGGTGAAGCGGGCCGTGCCGCGGTAGAGGGTGACGTTGTCCCGTCCGCTCGCGCGGTAGCGCTCGCCGTCGGCCGCGATGGGGTCGATGCGCCCGAAGACCCGGTCGCGCACGGCGGGCCAGTCGACGCCGCGCAGCGCCAGGTCGACGCCCAGCTCCGCGCCGTGTTCCGGCGCGCGGGCGGTGTCGGCGGTGTGCACGAACATCTTGGTCGGAATGCAGCCGACGTTGAGGCAGGTGCCGCCGAAGCTGTCGAGCGGGCTGACGCCCTTCTCGACGATGGCGACGCTCCGGTCGGCGAACCGCTCGTCGACGATCGAGTTTCCGGAACCGGATCCGATGACGACGAGATCGAAGTGACGGTCCATGGAACCATCGTGGCAGCGATGTCACCGTGGTTTCAAATCCCACACCCACCGCAGTAGGTCAGACAACGTGCTGGGCCATCAGTGGCCAGCCTTCCGGATCGCCCCGCCCGTTGCAGGTGCCAGGTCTTGCCCGAGGCGTGCCGCTGCCACCGCAATCCCTGCACTGTTCGCTGCGAGGCGGGCGAGGGCGCCGGGTCTTGTGCGCGCTCGCGATCAGCCGGTACACGAGACCTCCTCCAGGTCACCCTCCCAGGTGTGTTGCTCGGCATGGTCGGCGAACAGACAGCAGCCCTCACCCTCGGGTCCCGGGGCGGCCACCGGGCAGTCGTGGAGTAGGAACAGTTGCGCCTGGTCCGCCCCGTGCCAGCGGAGCCATAGCGCGGTCCCGTACGCGCCGGCGTCGGTGAGGAGACCGAAGTGCTCACCCTCGCCGTGCGCGGACAGTTGACACTGCACGGCCCTGTCGATGTACGTGGCGGCCGACTTCTCCCGCGCTTCCCGCGCCAGGTCGAGGGGCACCCGGCGCCAGTGCGCGCACCGCATCACGACACCATCCGGAAGGACGCGACGGCGTTCTGCTCCTCCTGCGGGCACCGGGGGCAGAAGCACGGCGGGTAGCGGCCCGGGTTCTCCGGGACCACCGGGTCCTTGCCCACGCGCACCTCGGCAAGAGGCCCCCACGTCTGGCCGGAGTCGCGGGAAACCCGCAACGTCATCCGTACGTCGTCCTGTCCGTTCGTCATGGTCAGGAGCATCGCCCTCCGCCGGCCCGGCCAGAAAGGCCAAGCGGATTAGCCAACTTGGGTAACATCACCCTCGGTTAACCATGTGCGGCGATCCGTAGTCCTTATGCCGGAGCGTGCCCGATGCCCGAGCTATCCCGCTCGAAGGAACTCCCGGTCAGCCTGCTCACGGACCCAGTGATGATCGAGGCATGCCAGGCCAGAGACTTCGGCCGCGTCTTCCAGCTGGTGAAGGCGCGAGCAGGCATCTACCCGTCAATGATCGCGCGCCGCTGCGACCTGACCCCGAGCCGGGTGGGGGAGGTGATCGCCGGGCGGAGGCAGTTGCTGCACATGGACGTGATCGAGCGGATCTCGGACGGATTACGCATCCCCGGACACATGCTCGGCCTTGCCCGCCGTTCCTGGGAGACGCCGCCCAGCCTGACGGTCACACCCCGCGAAGCGGCCGAGGTACCGGCCTCAGTCGTCGAACCGCTTGCCGCCGGACTGCCAGGGGCGGACGTCGACAGCATCCTCGCCCTGGCGGCCGAGCGGGATCTCAGCGCGTCGACGCTGGACGCTTTGCACTCGTCGATCGCGGACTACTGGCGCCGGGACGATGAGCACGGCGGCGAGACCTTACGGCCGGCGGTCGTCGGACAGCTCCGCTACGTCGTCGATCTCCTCAAGGAGCAGCGTCCAGCTCCGCTGCGGTACGGCCTGCACAGCATCGCGGCCGAACTGGCCCGGCTCACCGGATGGACCTATTTCGATGCCCGCCAGTACAACCAGGCACGCGCCTACTTCACCGAATCCCTCGGCCTGGCCAAGGCCATCGACGACCGCCAGTTCATGGCCAACGTCCTCGCCTGCATGAGCCTCCAGGCCACCTACCAGGACAAGCCCGGCGACGCCCTCGCACTCGTCACAGCCGCCCAGGACCAGGCCCGAACGGCCGCGGGGACGACACCGCGCGTGCTGGCCATGCTCGCGATGCGCGAAGCCTTCGCCCACGCCACCCTCGGCAACCACGGCACGACCCACACCGCGATCTCGGAAGCCCACACCCACTTCGGAAGGATCAGCACCAGTGATCCGGACCCGGCCTGGGTCGCCTACTTCGACGAGCCGAAGCTGATCGTGGACACCGGCATCGCGCACGGCCGCCTGGGCGAAGCCGCCCTCGCCGAACCCCTGATCGCAGACGCCCTACGCCGAGAACATGAGACGAACCACCGGGGCCGCGCCTTCCACGCCTTCTGGCTCGCCCGCACCCAGCTCCAACGCGGCAAAGTCGACGAGGCGTGCCATACGGCCATGGACGCATTGGCCCCAGCGGTGGCCGTCAGCTCACAACGAGTCGCCGGCCACCTCAGGGAGTTCTACGAACAGTTGGAGCCCTACCGCCGGGAACCCGCCGCGGTGGCGTTCGAGGCTCGGCTCCGGGAGGTACTGCCCCGCCAGGTCAGCGGATCGCCTCGTCCATGAGCACGTAGAGCAGCCCGACCAGGGAGCCGCTGCTGACGATCTCGCGGCGGTCGATCATGCCCCGCACGTCGGCCAGTGGGATCCACTCGATCCGGTCCGACTCGTTCTTCTCGATCGGCGGACCTTCGTACATCGCCCCGTCGGCCCGGAAGACGTGATGCTGGGAGTCGGTGATGCCGTTGGCCGGCTCGGCGTAGATCAGCGACTTGACCGGGCCGGGCCGCCAGCCGGTCTCCTCCAGCACCTCACGGGCAGCCGCGTCGGCCGGCGTCTCGCCCTCCTCGACCAGGCCCATGGGCAGCTCCCACGCCCAGGCATCCGTGATGAAGCGGTGGCGCCACATCATCAGAACCTCGCGCCGGTCATTGACCACCGCGGCCACGGCCAGGTGCCGGAGCTTGACGACGTGGTGCTCCCAGCGGTTCCCGTCCGGCGTCTCGACGTCGGTGAGCCACAGGTTCACCCAGCTGTTCTCGTAGATCGGACGTTCACCGTGGATCTTCCACTGCATCGCTGCGGCCCCTCTCGATCGACCTCCAGCATCGCAGAGTTACTGAGAAAGCCACCTCGATTCAGACAAGTTCGCGTCATACTGACGCATACGAGATGTGCATGCAGCAGGGGCTCAGGACGCAAGCCGGGTGCCGGTGCCGTGTTCACGCCTCTCGCTCGATCAGTACTGCGTCGACTGGAGTTGACAGATGGAGCACGAAGCGTTGGGCGAGGCTCGCGCCTGGATTCTGGGGGCGATCGGCGAGCCGCTCCTGAATTACTTGCTTCCTGAGGGTGCAACCAGCGAAGAAGGCGGGACCGCAGGACCTATTGAAGGCGAATTTTTCTCGGCGGTAGCAGAGCTGCGTCGGAAGCTTCCTGAGGACTGGGATGAACAGACGCAGAAGCAAGCTTTTAGGAGCTGGCTGCTACAGAAGGGGGAAGGTGATAAGACGGTCGCACGAATAGTGCATGAAAGGACTTGTGTTGACGATGTGGAAAGTGGTGATGATGCGGTCACTGCGGCGTTGATTGAAGTCGCACAGAACGTCTATCCCGCACTGCTTATTCCGGCAGAGCCGCTCCCCTTTCCGGCGCTCATCCAGCCTGAAGTGGATACAGCCTTCCATGCGGCTGCATATCAGAATGGCGGAGTGTTCACAAGGGCCATCGCGCGAGATTCGGGATTGTCGTCTGTCTTTACTCAAGATTCAGATCCGATCCACTCCCAGTTCAACTATCAAGCAAATACCGGCCACGGTGGGGCGCTGCAGCTCGCGACACTTCCCAGCGAATTGCTGCTTTCGGCCTGGCGGGATGTACGCGAAACGATGGGCCCAGTAGGCAAATTCATTGAACGAGTCATGTTCCGGTGGGACATGCTCCGTAGTGCCTTGCTGGGAAATTCTGTAGACGCCGTCGCTAAAATTGCCTTTACGGGTGTCCTCCTCCCGGACGGGCGGGCGGTGGCGTTCGGTGATGGCGTAGTCAGGACTGTCACGCAGGCAGAGAGGGATCGAGTCCCGGAGGGCCTGAAGGGCAAGATTTCGGGGTACTCAGGGGATGGTGAAGTCGTCACAATAAACTACGATGGCGATGTGCTGCTGGAGTACCGATTCCCGTATCGCCTGCGACTGAGTGGGGATCTTTCGGAGTCTTGGGTCGATAGTGACGAGATGCGGCCACCAGCGGATATTAACCGACTTGCACTGAGGCTCAGGTTTGCGTTGATGCTCTCTATGGATAGCACCCCTCGGGCACAGTTGATTCAGACCTGGGTTGCTTTTGACGAACCACCGAGACCTGGATCCTCGATCTCTTGGTCGGACCCCAGGCACGGAGCTGGATTCACTCCAGTTCGTTTGACATCTGAGGATGTAGATCGATGGTGCGAGTGGTTTGATATTTTGAACGACTCTAGGGTCGATAAGATTGAACTGGCCCTAAGTAGGATCCTGCGAGCTCTGGCTGAGCGTAGGGATCCGTCCGACGTATTGGTGGATTCCGTCATCGCGTGGGAAAACTTGTTTGGCACCAAGGATGGCGAGCCCACGTTCAGAATTACGATGTGCCTTACCAAGTTGTTGAAGGAGGGGTTGGAGGAGAGGGTTAAATTCCGCACCGAGCTGGGGAAGATCTATGCTCTCCGGAGCAGGGTCGTTCATGGAAGTGGGGAACTGAAGGCCACCGACATGGTTAAGTGTCAAGAAGCTCTGGACGTGGCGATCAGTGCAATTCGCGTCTTGGTCTCACGCCGGCAGGACATCCTTGATCTGAAGGATGGCGCCCTGAGGAGCGCCGCGTTGCTGCTTGATGGCTAGTGAGTCCGGGTGCCGTTGCTGACGGCAGCGACGGCGCAAGGTCGCGCGTGGCTACTAGCGTGAGCAGCCAAGGCTGGAAGCTCCTGGGGCCTTTCAGGTGCGGCGCCCGATCCTACGGATCAGCAGATCGTCCTGGGAGCGAGCAGGCAGCAGCCAGTGGACCCTGTGCGGACTACGACTCCCGCACCAGGTTCGCGACGAGAAGGGCGTCAACGGCTCCGCCGCAGGTGGGACAGGGAAGGCTGGCTTGGTCGCGTAGCCGAGAAGCGTAGCCGTGGCCGGGAATCGCTGTCACCGGTCCCAGCGCGCGTCACGTTCACCGCGCGCCGCCCCGTGGCGCCCCCTGTCCCTCCCCCCGCTCCTCCCCGCGTGGGGCACCATCCTCCTCCCCGCGTACCTGCACGCGGGGGGACGGCAGGCACACGGGCCGCCCCGGGCGCCCCGGCGCGTTCTGGTCGAGGTGGACGAGCAGGCCGCGCAGGGCGGCGTTCGCCTGGGGGGCGTCGAGCCGCGCGTCGAGGAACGTGAGGGCGCGGCGGGCCCGTTGGCGGGCGCGGGCCGTGTGTCCGGCGCGGTGGTCGACGAGGGCGCGCGCGTAGTGGGCGAGGGCCGTGCCCCAGGTGTCGTGGCCGCCGGTCTGCTGGCCGAGGGCACGGCGTGCGGTGCGGGCGGCCAGGGCGGGGGCGGTCCGGGTCTGGACGACGGCCAGGGCGGCGAGGCTGACCATGGGGCCGGGGCCGCCGGGGGCGTGGGCGGGGATGGTGTCCGCGGCCTGCCGGAAGTACTCGGCGGCCGCGGTGAGGTCCCGCCGCCGCCAGGCGAGCGTGCCGTGGGCGTGGGCGATGCGGCCGACGAGGGCGTCGTCGCCGGCGAGGACGGCCGCGGGCCAGGCGAGGTCGAGGAGGCGGCGGGCCGTGGCGGGGTCCCGGCCCGCGGCGAGCCACCCGGCGAGCCACTGCCCCCGGGCGGCCAGGGGACTGTCCGCGGGCAGGAGGGGCAGCAGCGCGAGGAGCCGGCCGGCGCCCTCCTCACCACGGTTGTGGGCGGCCCACCAGAACCACAGGTGGAGAACCGTCTCCAGGGCGGTCTCCGGGTGGTCCCGGTGCCGGGCGGCGCGGTCGACGAGGCCGGTCAGGTCGGCGTGTTCGTCGTGGACGAGCTGTACGGCCTGCTGCTGCAGTCCGGTGTTCCACAACGTCTCGGCCACCGCCGCCACACTCCGGCAGTGGCGGGCGTGCCGGTCCCGCGCCGCGACGGACTCGCCCGCCGCTTCGAGGCGTTCGGTGCCGAAGTCGCGGGCGGCCCGGGACAACCGGTAGCGGGGCTCGCGTACGGCACCGGCCTCCCCCTGCCGTTCGAGCACGCCGATCGACGTCAGCTCGGCGAGCGCGGGAGGAACGTCGTCGGGTGCGAGATCGGCGCTCTCGCACACGAAGGCCGCCGCCCGCTCGGTGAAGGTCCCCGCGAACACGCCGAGACGTCGCCAGACCTTGCGTACGGCGGGTTCGCACAGGGCGTGTACGGAGCCGAGCGACGCGCGGACCGACCGGTGGCGTCGGATGGTGCGGGGACCCGGGTCGGTGAGCCAGCACTGTCCGCCCTCCAGCCGGGCGACGAGCCGGCTCGGCGTGGAGTCCTCCAGCTGGGCCGCGGCCAGTTCGAGCGCCAGGGGCACGCCCTCCACCAGCGCGCACACCCGGTCGACCGCCCTCCGGTCCGCCGTCACGGCGCGCCCGCGCCCGACCGCGAGGGCCTGGAGCAGTTCGGCCGCCGGTGAGAGGCCTTCCGGCGGAGTGTCGGTCGCCAGGGGGGCGAGCCGCAGTACGTGCTCGCTGCCGAGCCCCAGGGCGCGGCGCGCCGTGACCAGGATCCGCAGGGTCGGCAGACTCGTCAGCAGCGACTGCGCCAGCCTGGTGCAGTCGCCGTGCACCGGATCGACGTCGTCCAGGAGCAGGAGCAGCTCGCCGCCGGTCAGGGACCGCATCGCGGCGGCGAGATCCGGGGTCCCGGACCGGCCGTACCCGCCCGTCGCCGGATCCAGGGCCCGGGCGATGCGCGCGGCCAGGGCCCAGGGGCCGGCGGGAACGCCGTCGTGCCAGCGGACGCGGACCACGGCCTGCCAGGGACCGTCCTGCGGACGGGCCACGGCCGCCAGGGCCAGGCCGCTCTTGCCGACCCCGGCCGCGCCCGTCACGGTGACGAGCCGGTGTTCGGCGAGCGCCGCCCTCAGCGCCGCGAGTTCGGTGTCCCGGCCGATCAGTCCGGGACACCTGCGGGGATGGTCCGTGAGCCGGACGTCGTCCTCCTGGCCTGCAGCCCTCACGTTCGCCACTCCCCTCGGCTGGATCACCTTAACGGCGTGACGCCAAGGCCCGATCCGGCACGGCCCCCGTCCCGAATCCCGCAGGTCCTGGTTGCAGAACCGTCACTGCAAAGGCGTCACGGGCCCCAACGCCCCACCGGTGCGCGAGGTAGCGCCCGCACGGTGCCTATCACCCTTCACGGTGAAGGAGGGGCGTTCGTCCCCTCGGCCGGCTTCTCCCCGCACCTTGAGGACGGAAGCTGACCGCAAGGGCTCCTACGTTGATGGCATGACGCAGACACAGGCGCAGCAAGCGCAGACACCCGCATCGCAGGCACAGGCACAGCAGGCTCAGGCACAGAGGGTTCTCGTCACCGGTGCCACCGGAACCGTCGGCCGCCAGGTCGTCGCCGAGCTCCTCGCCCGCGGCCACGCGGTCCGCGCCCTCACGAGGGATGCGGCCGGCGCCGCGTTTCCGGCCGGTGTCGAGGTGTTCCAGGGCGATCTGACCGAGCCCGACAGCCTGATCCCGGCCCTGGACGGCGTGACCGGCCTCCACCTGATCACCTTCGGCGGGGCCTTCTTCGCCCCGTTGGAGACCGGTCCGAGGATCCTGGAGCTGGCGCGCGCTGCCGGTGTGCGCCGGGTGACGGTGCTGCACGGCGGCGGGCCGTCCCTGCTGGAGGACGCCGTGCGTGCCGACGACGGCGTGGAGTGGACCGTCCTCATGCCGGTCGAGTTCATGGGCAACGCCCTGGAGTGGGCCGACGGGATCGCGGCCTCGGGCGAGGTCCACGAACCGTTCGTCTCGCGGCTGAGCGCGATGGTCCACGAGGGCGACATCGGCGCCGTGGCGGCGGTCGCGCTCACCGAGGAGGGCCACGGGCGCCAGGAGTACGTGCTGACCGGCCCCGAGCTGCTGTCCGTCGGGGACAAGGTGGCGGCCATCGCCGCCGCCCGGGGCCGGGAGATCGCCCTGGTCGAGCTGACCGAGGAGCAGGCCGTCGCGCGCTGGCGGGCGGAGGGCCACCCGGAGGACGTGATCGGCTTCCTGGTGGAGGCGTACGGGAACACGCCGGAGGTGGGTCGTACGGTCGTCGACACGGTCGAGAGGGTCACCGGCCGGCCCGCCCGCAGGTTCGCCCACTGGGCCACGGCACACGCGGACGCCTTCGAGGCGACGGCCCCGGTCACCACGGCCTGACCACCTCGCGCGGTACGGGGGCGGCCGTGCGGGCCGTCCCCGACCGGCGCGTCGGGTGACGGGTCCGTCACGTGACGGGTACGTCCGCTGCCGACCGCGTCGGGCACGTGGCTACCCGGGGCTACCCGTGCCGCATCAGACGCCTGACGAGGCTCAGCCCGGGGCCGGTGAACGGCGGCTGCGCCAGGCGCAGCGTGTCCGGGGCGAGCGGCTTGTGCAGGACGGGCTTGAGGTGGGAGAAGGCGCGCCAGGAATGGGAGCCGTGGTACGAGCCGATCCCGCTGGCCCCGACGCCGCCGAACGGCAGCCCGGTCGCGGCGACGTGGACCAGACCCGCGTCGTGGACCACCGCCCCGGACGACGTACTCCGCTCGAACAGGCGGCGGGTACGGGCCGATGAGGTGAAGACGTACAGGGCGAGGGGCTTGTCCCAGCCGTTGACGACCTCGACGGCCTGCTCGGCCGACTCGACCGGGACGATGGGCAGGATCGGGCCGAAGATCTCCTCCCTGAGTACGGGGTGCACCGCGTCCGGCCCGACGACCGCACGACCACCGGCTCCGGCTCCGGCTCCGGCTCCGAGAGCGACTCCGGCTCCGGCTCCGACTCCCGGGACGGTCACGACCGTGGGCGCGAAGTAGCGTTCCGCACGGTCGTGGTCGCCGCCGACGACGACGTCCGTGCCCTCCAGCAAGGGGACGAGACGGTCGAACTGACGCTCGTTGACGATGCGCCCGTAGTCCTGGCCTGCCCGGGGATCGGAGCCCCACAGGTCCGCGATCGCCGTCCTGAGCGCGTCCACGAGCGCCGGGACGCGGTCGGGGGTGGTCATCACGTAGTCGGGGGCGACACACGTCTGACCGGCGTTGGTGAACTTCGCCCAGGCCAGGCGCCGCGCCGCCCGGTGCAGACGGGCGTCGTCGTCGAACCAGACGGGCGACTTGCCCCCCAGCTCCAGCGTGACCGGGGTCAGGTGCTCGGCCGCGGCCCGCATCACGACGCGGCCGACCGCTCCGCTGCCGGTGAAGACGATGTGGTCGAACCGCTGGGCCAGCAGCTCGGTGGTCTCCGGGACACCGCCCTGAACGGTGCGCACGGCGCCGTCGGGAAAGTACGCGGGCACGAGCCGCGCGATCAGCTCCGAGGTCGCCGGCGCGAGCTCGCTGGGCTTGAGGACGGCGGTGTTTCCCGTGGCCAGCACACCGGCCAGCGGGTCGAGCAGGAGCTGCACCGGATAGTTCCACGGGGCGATCACCAGCACCACGCCGAGCGGCTCCGACACCAGCCGGGCGCGCGCCGGCCACAGCGCGGCCGGTACCGGACCGCGCCTGGGCCGCGCCCAGCGGCGCAGGTGGCGCAGCGTGTGGTTGATCTCCGCCAGGACCACGTCGATCTCGGTCAGCTGCGCCTCGGCAGCGCCCTTGTGCAGGTCGCTCCACAAGGCGGCCTCGAAGGCGCTCTGGTTCTCGGTGAGCATCGCGCGCAGCGCCTTGAGGCGGGCCACGCGGGCGGCCAGGGGGCGGGTCGCACCGGAGTCGTAGAGCCTGCGCGCGTCGGACACGGCCGCAGGGATCCGGTGCATGGTCTCGGGCGTCGTCGTGGGCATGGAACCACCGTACCTCAATACGAAACGAATCCTTTTCGTTTCCCCATGGGTAGACTGGCCGCGTCCACGTCCGCGACGCGAGAAGAAGACGCGAGAGAACCCGGGTATGACGAAGAAGGCCGACACCGCGACGCAGGGACGACCGAAGGACCCGCGTGTGGACGAGGCCCTGATCGGAGCGGCGATCGAGGTCCTCAACGAATCGGGATGGGCCGCGTTCACCACCACGGCCGTCGCCCGGCGGGCCGGCGCGTCCACCGCGTCCCTCTACCGCCGCTGGCCCTCCAAGCAGGCCCTCGCCGGAGCCGTGGCCCGGCACATCACCCTGGACGAACTGGGCGGCATCGACACCGGCTCCCTCGAAGGCGACGTACGGGAGCTCCTCGCACGCAAGCGGCGGATCCTGGAGACGGCCACCGGCCCCGCGCTCCTGTCGCTGATGGGCCAGGCCGCGCACGACCCGGAGCTGCGGAGGATCCTCCACGACGACGTCTACCTGGCGGTCCGTCAACAGCTCGACACCCTCACCGCCCGGGCCGTCCGCCGCGGGGAACTGGCCACGGCCGTCGACCCCGCGCAGACCGACGTCCTGACGCTGGTCCTGATCGGAACCGCCCTGGCCCGATCGGTCTTCCTCGCACCGGACACCGACAAAGCCCTGACGGCCGACAAGGCCCCGCCCGCCGACACCGGCGACATCGGCGACATCGGCGAGACCGAACTCCGGCTGCTCCTCACCGTCCTCACCGGCACGAACACGTCGGGACCCTCGTAACCCCCGTACCCGCGCGACCCTCGTAACCCGCGCGACCCTCGTAACCCTCGTAACCCTCGTAACCCTCGTACCCGCGCGCCCCCGCCCCGCGCCGGGTCGCGGCAGCGGGACTGGACCGTACGGGTGAGGGTTCGGGCGCATGTGCCGGTGGGGGCCGGAGGGCGGTGCGGCCTAGAGTGACAGGCCGTCAGGGCTCGTTCCGGGGTGTGAGGGAGGCTGCTGTGGCCAGTCGGTTCCAGGAGCAGAAGCTCAAGGGGATGTTCGCCGCGTTCGACGCGGACGGGGACGGATTCCTGCGCGAGGCGGACTTCCGCGCGCTCGTCGTGCGCTGGAACCGGCTGCCGAGGGTGGCGGCCGGAACGGAGCTGCGGGCGCGGGTGGAGTCGCTGCTCATGGGGTGGTGGGCGGCCTTGCTGGAGCGGGGCGACACGAACGGCGACGGGGCGGTGGACATGGGCGAGCTGCTCGCGCTCGTGGACGAGCTGCCCGCCATGGTCGCGACCGTCACGGCCACCGCCGAGACCGTCTTCGAGGCGGTGGACGAGAACGGTGACGGGGTGATCTCCCCCTCCGAACACCGGCGGCTCGTCGAGACCTGGACAGGCCGGCCGGTCCCGCTCGACGGGATCTTCGAGTTGCTTGACCTCAACGGGGACGGGCACCTCAGCCGCGAGGAGTTCGCGACGCTGTGGCGCCAGTTCTGGATCAGCGACGACCCGACCGAGCCGGGCAACTGGCTCTGCGGCCCCTTCGCCGCCTGACGGACCCACCCCGGCCTGGCGGGTCGTGACGGTCCCCGGCGCCCGGCAGCCGTACGGTCGAGTCCGTCACCGAGGAGGACTTCCGATGCGCGGCGTGACCTATTCGATGAGCGTCTCACTCGACGGCTACATCATCGGGCCGGACGGCGCGTTCGACTGGGCGGCGCCCGACGGGGAAGTCTTCCGCTTCTGGATCGACGAGATCCGCCGGGTCGGCGTCCACCTGCTGGGGCGGCGGCTGTACGAGACGATGCTGTACTGGGAGACCGCCGACCAGGATCCCTCGCTCGACGAGGCCACGCAGGAGTGGACCGCGCTGTGGAAGCCGCTCCCCAAGGTGGTGTTCTCGTCCACGCTGTCGGAGGTGCGGGGCCGTGCCCGCCTGGCCTCCGGCGGCCTGGCGGAGGAGATCGAGCGGTTGCGCGCCGAGCCCGGCGAGGGCGACATCGCGATCGGGGGCGCGACGCTCGCCGCCGAGGCGGCCGCGCTGGGGCTCATCGACGAGTACCAGGTCATGGTCTACCCGGTCCTGGTCGGCGGCGGTGTCCCGTACTTCGCCCGTGAGGAACGCCGGGTGGATCTGGAACTCGTCGAGACGCGCACCTTCGGCTCCGGGACCGTGTACCTCCGCTACCGCGTGGCGCGCCAGGCGTGACCTGAGGTGACCTGAGTGACCTGAGGCGACCGCCGCGCGACCGGGCCCGACGCCTCCAGCATAGCGTTCACGCTCAACCCATTGCAACGATCGCATCCCTGACGTTGCGTTACCCGTCAGCCCCATTGCAACAACTTTCCCGCACCCACCTGCAGTTACGGCATTTCTGCGCAACGAACACGTTGCCAGACCCGCGAACGCAACGTAGCTTTTCCTTCATCGGAAACAACGCGTCGAAGAGGCCGAACAAGCCGAACGACCCGGACGAAGGAACACACCATGCG
>NZ_JBEOXR010000040.1:0-77539 GCF_040296665.1 Streptomyces sp. NPDC002057 | reverse complement strand
CCGCCGACGCCGTCACCTCCTCCGGCTCCGGCCTCGACCCCCACATCTCCCCCGAGTACGCCGAACTCCAGGTCCACCGCGTCGCCGAGAAGAACGACCTCACCGTCGCCCAGGTCGACCGACTCGTCGCCGACCACACCGACGACCGCATCCTCGGCTTCATCGGCGAACCCCGCGTCAACGTCCTCCAGCTCAACATCGCACTCAAGGACCTGACGAGGACGGCGGGCTGAAGGGGTACGGGGCGAGGTCAGCGGCCCGTGAACACCCGGGTCTCGACCGTGGGGAGGCCCTTGACCCACCAGTGGTCGTAACGGCCGTAGACCCGGGGGTCCCGGGCGGCCAGGAAGGTGTCGAGCGCCTCGGCCTCACCCGCGAGCTCCTCCCAGACCCGGGCGGACAGCGGGTGGAAGGCCGAGGCCTCGATGCCTCCCTCGACGGGCCGCCAGACCCCGGCGACGTACCCGTCGACGAGCAGCGTCGGCAGCGTGTCGCCGTTCACCCGGATCACGTGCTTGCGGTACTCGGGCGGGATCATCCGCCCCCGGTCCGCGTAGGCGAGCAGGACGCTGTCCCACATCGCCATCAGCCGGGGCGGCGCCGGGGTCTCCCCGTCGGGCAGCGGCGCCCCGGGCACGTCGTACAGCACCGTCCCTCCCTGCCCTTCCGACTGGACCAGGTCGCCTTCGAGGAGCCGTACCGCCTCGCGCACCCTGCCCCGCGGCGCGGTCGTGAACTGGGCCATGTCGGGGACGGACGCCGGCCCGAACCCCTCCAGGTAGCGCCGGAGCAGGACGGCGAGCCCCGCGGCCGCCGCGTCCGGATCGGCGAGGACCGGCAGCGTGCTCGCCGTCACGAACGACTGCGCCGTCCCGAACGACCACGGCGGCCCCGACGGCGCGTGCCACAGCGGCGCGTACTGCCGGATCATCCGCCAGACCACGGCCTCCACCGGCCCGCCCCGCGCCGCCTCCAGGCACTCCCGCATCAGGGCCCCGGTCCGCGCCTCCCCGGCGTACTCCAGCAGGCGCGGCAGCAGCGCGTCGGCGTCGGCGGCGGTGAACCCCGCCGCCTTGTAGCGGGGGTCGTGGAGCCGTGAGCCGCGCAGCGTCGGCTCCATGCCCTCGCGGAAGGCCCGGTAGTCCTCCGCGTGCACCACGTGCAGCGTGAGCCGCATCAGGGTGGATCTGACCAACTCGAATCCGGCCAGGGCCTCGTCGAGCCGCTCCGGATCGAAGTCCGTGACGCGGTTCCACAACGCCACGTAGGGCGAACCCGGTTGCTGCGCCTGAAGTGCCACCACCCGCCGCACCGCGTCCCCGACGTCGATCGTGGCCCGGTCGAGCAGCAACTGCCGGGCGAGAGTGGAGCGGTTGAGCGCGCGCGGGGTCGTCGTCATGGCGCGATTCTCCCCGGGCGGCGGGGGAGGAGGGGACGGGTCCCGCCCGAAGCCGCGCGTTCACCCAGGACTCGCCCGGCCGTCGCACGCATGACGCCCGGCGTTGTGGCCGGAAATGGACCATGAGGCCGCCACCCTGGGCGACACCCCCGCGCGCGACGCCTCCACGCGTCCGCGCCCCAGACGCCCACACGCCCCATCCCTCCGTACGTCCCACGCCACCATGCGTCCCACGCCTCTCCGTACGTCCCGCGCCTCCGTGCCTTCCCAGGCTCCAAAGGGAGTTCAGATGAATCCGCGCCTCATGCGCCGGCCCGCCGCCGTGGTCCTGCCGCTGTCCGTAGCACTCGCGTGCACGGTGGTCATGGGGACGGCCGAGGCCGAGCCCGCGTGGCACGGCTCCGCCGCCCGCGTCGTCTCCACCTCGACGCTGCCGGACATCCCGCTCGCCCCGTTCAGCAACCGCCTGCTGCCCGGCAGCGTCGACGACGACCGGGACGTCGACCTCGGCGGCATCGGCAGCGACCTCTACCCGGCCGAGCGGCGCGGCGAGTACTGGACGGTCACCGACCGGGGCCCCAACGGCCAGATAGCGGTCGGCAAGGACAAGCGGCGCACCTTCCCCGTGCCCGGCTTCGACCCGGCCATCGTGAAGGTCCGCGCCGTCGGCGGCCGCGTCCAGGTCCTGAAGTCCATCCCGCTCACCACGGCCTCCGGCGCCCCCGTCACCGGCCTGCCCAACCAGCCGGGCCGCGACGAGGCCCCGTACACGTACGACGCCTCGACCCCGCTCCCGTACAACCCCAACGGCCTCGACACCGAGGGACTCGTACGGGACCGGGACGGCAGCTTCTGGCTGGTCGACGAGTACGGCCCCTCCCTCGTGCACGTCTCCCCGAAGGGCCGGGTCCTCGCCCGCCACGTCCCCAAGGGGCTCGCCCTGACCGGCGCGGACTACCCGGTGATCGAGTCCCTCCCGTCGATCTACCTCAAGCGCAAGATCAACCGCGGCTTCGAGGGCCTCGCGCTGCTCCCCGGCGGCGACCTGGTCCTGGCCCTGCAGAGCCCGCTGCTCAACCCCGACAAGGTCGCGGGCGAGGACTCCCGCACGACGCGGCTGCTGCGCTTCTCGACCCGCAAGAACCGCGTCACCGCCGAGTACGCGTACCGCTTCGACCCGGTCGGCGTCGTCGAGCCCGGCCAGACGAAGACGGCCGAGCTGAAGATCTCCTCCGTCGTCGCGCTCGGCGACGACCGCCTCCTCGTCCAGGAGCGCACCGACAAGTCCTCCCGCGTGCACGAGGTGCGCCTCCGCCGCGGCTCCGACATCCTCGGCTCCCGCTGGGACACCCCGGTCACCCCGAGCCTCGAACAGCTCGACGACGGGTCGGCCGCGGACGTACCGGTCCTGACCAAGCGCCTGGTGGTCGACTTCAACACGGTCGAGGGCGTCCCGGGGAAGATCGAGGGCATCGCCCTGGAGGGCTCCTCGACCCTGGTCCTGCTCAACGACAACGACTTCGGCATGACGGACGGCCCCGCGGCCTTCGACGCGAACGGCCGCCTGGTCGACAGCGACGTGGAGACCACCCTGGTCCGGGTGAAGCTGCCCCGCGCGCTGCGCTGACGCGATGTGACGGAGGGGTGGGGCGGGGGCGGGGCGGGACGTCCGGCCGACGGGCGCCGCCCGGAGGTGGTCACGCCGACGGCGAACCGGCCCGCTCCCGGTCGCGCCGACGGTGGCGGACCGCTCCCTGCGGTGCGGCGCCTACCGAGGGCCGGCGTCTCCCACGGCCGCGATACCGGCGACCACCGCGTCGAGACCACGCTTGACGCGGTCGACGTCCCAGCCGCGTTCGGTGCGCTGGAAGTCGAAGAGGCCCGGTGTGTACGCCATGAGGAGCAGGTCCGCCAGGTAGGCGGCGTCGGCACCGGGGGCGAGTTCCGTGACCATGCCGAGGATCTGCTCGTGGTGCCGGCGGAAGGGGGCGCTGCGGTAGCGCCCCGCCGGGGCGCTCGCCTCGGCCAGGAGCAGCAACTCCCGGTTGTCGTCGACCAGGTCGGCCATGCCGTGCAGGAAGGCGCGCAGACGGTCGTGGGCCGACGGAGCCCCGTCCCGGCAGTGGCGGGCGAAGCTCTCCTGGAAGCGGGTCTCGTTCTCCTCGATCAGGGCGTACACGAGCCCCGCCCGGTTGTGGAAGCGGCGGTAGACGGTGCCGACCCCGACCCCGGCGTCCTTGGCCACCGCGTCCAGGGACAGCTCGGCGAAGCCGTCCGCCGCGAGCCGGCGCCGGGCGGCGTCGAGGATGCGGAGGCGGTTGCGGGCGGCGTCGGCGCGCTCGGCGGGGACGGTCATGCGGAGCAGCGTAACGGACGTAGCGGAGAGGTCTCCGGTTATCTCTTGAGAACCGGAGACCTCTCCGTTTAAGCTGACGTCAGGCCAACCGGAGAGTTCTCCGGTTCCGGCTGGGGCCGGCGCACCCGGCGCATCCGCACGCCGACGAAGGAGACGCCCGCCATGACCACCGCACCCGCCAGCTCCCCCTCCGCCCCCGTCCTGAACGGCCGCGTGATCGGCCTCGCGTACCACGCGATCTCCGCCGTACGGGACCGACTGCTCGTGGACTCGGGCCTGACCTTCCACCAGTCGGTGGCGCTCGACGCCGTCGCCGACGGACTCGACCGCACCGGCGCCGTCGAGGAGGTGACGGCGAGGCTCAAGATCGGCCCGTCGGAGGTGCACACGCTGCTCGACGAGCTCGTCGCCGCCGGGCTGCTCGACGCCGAGGGAGCCTCGGTCACGGAGAAGGGCGGCGAGATCCGGCAGGGCTTCACGGACGCCGTGGCGGAACTGGCCGAGCGGCTCTACGGCGACCTCCCGGCGAGCGACCGGGAGATCGCCGCCCGCGCCCTCGCCCACGTCACCGCCAGGGCGAACGCGGAACTCGCCGCCGCGCCCGCGTAGTCGTCGATCGGGGCGCACGGGTACGCGCGACGCATGCACTCGGGCGGTGGCGGCGGCTGTTCGGACGGAGGCCCCGCACGTGTGCGACGGCGGCGGCCCGCACCTTCGGAACGGTCAGCCGCGTGGCGTCGAACTCCCGGGGAGCCGGTCGTGCCGGTCCTGCCGCCCGGGGTCGTGCGACGCGGCCAGGGCGTCCTCCAGCAGGGCCCGGAGCCGGGCGGGCGACTGGATTCCCGAGGTCGGGGGTCCACCGTCGACGACGAGGGACGGGACGCCGGCGATGCCCAGCGCGGCGGCGCGCCGCTCGTCCGCCCGTACGTCCTCGGCGAAGGCGTCACCGGCCAACGCCGCACGGACCTCGTCCGAGGGCAGCCCGGCCGCCACGCCCACCCGCTCCAGGACCTGCGGATCGGCGATGTTGCGACCCTCGGTGTGGTACGCCCGCAGCAGACCCTCCAGCACCGCGTCGGACAGACCGCGCTCGGCCGCGAGGTGGAGCAGGCGGTGCGCGTCGAACGTGCTGACCGGCCGGGCGAGGTGGAGATTGAGCTCCAGCCCCTCCCGCCGGCCTTCCTCCTGGATCCGGGAGACCCGCTCGGGCGCCCGGTCGCCCCACCAGGCCGTCATCGCCTCGGCGGCCGTCGGACCGGGCGTCCGCCCCTCGTCCGGGGCGAGTTCGTAACTCCGCCAGACCACCTCGACCCGGCTGCTGTCGGCCAGCTGCCGCACGGCGGCCTCGACGCGCCGCTTCCCGATGTAGCACCAGGGGCAGAGCACATCCCCGTACATCTCGACCTTCATCGACTGCCTTCTTCCTTCGGCTTCCTTCCGGCTCCTTCCGGGCGGCGCCGCGCCGACCGTGGAGCCGTACGGCGACGCGTGGGGTGGACTACCGCGTCCGAGGACCGATCTCCCGCACGACCGTGTAGGTGGGGACTCCGCTCATACGGGCCTCGGCCTTGCCGGTGAGCCCCTCCAGGGCCGCTCCGATGGCGGCCATCCGGCCCTCGGTGTCGGAGGTCTCGACGAAGTTGCGGTAGTCGGCCTCGCTCGCCCAGGCCACGATGTTGTAGACCCGGGTGCCGTCCGTGCTGACGTGGAACCGGGCCGAACGGTAGCCGGGGTAGAAACTGACCCACCGCTCCTGGATGTCGGCGAAGGCACTCACGACCTCGTCCTGGGTCGCGGGACCGTCCACGGTGTAGTCGATGATCGAGTAGAAGCCGTGATCGCTGCCGGCGTCGGTGCTCATGTCGGTTCTCCTGTTGCGAGTTGTCGCGGGGGACGGGCGTCGTCCCCTGAGCAGGAGTTTGAAATATCAAGCGAACTTGAGGTCAAGAGCGACCACGACCCGAACCGCTCCCACCTCCGGCAGCGGAACCCGACCCGCCTCCCGCACTCCCTCCCACCAGCAAAAAGACCCTCCCGAAGGAGGGTCTTACGCGGAGCGCCCCCGGCAGGACTCGAACCTGCGGCCAAGTGCTTAGAAGGCACCTGCTCTATCCACTGAGCTACGGGGGCCGGGTGGTGGCCGTGTGGCCAGGAGCCCCTTGTGGGTGGGGTGTGGCCTGCCGGGACAAGGATAGGGCTCCGATCGCCTTGGCCCGGTTGCTTCACCTGCGTGGCACGATGTGGAGGTTCGGTGAAGCGGAACGATAATCGCAGGCAGGTGCGATTCGCGCAGCGCTTTTCGCGTCGCTCGGGGCGGGTGTTGTGCACTCGTTATGCCTGAGCTTCCGGTCACCACTCCTCTCTTCGGCGCGCAGAGCCGCAATAGGCTTCAAAAACACTCATAAATTGGGCATTCTTCGCATGTGGTGACCTTGGACGAACGGCCTCAGCTGATCGACGCACTCTCCGCCCTGCGCGACCGTGTCGCCGCCGTGCGTCTCCCCCTCCCCCTCCCCGACACACCACGCGCCCGGCAGACCCGGGCCGAGCTGCTCGCCCAGCTCGACGACTATCTGGTGCCCCGGCTCAAAGATCCCGACGCCCCGCTCCTCGCCGTCGTCGGCGGGTCCACCGGGGCCGGCAAGTCCACGCTCGTCAACTCCCTTGTCGGGCGCCGGGTCAGCGAGTCCGGGGTCCTCCGACCCACGACCCGCACCCCCGTGCTCGTGTGCCACCCCGAGGACCACCACTGGTTCGCCGGGATGCGGGTCCTCCCGCAGCTCACCCGCGTCTGGCTGCCCCAGGCCGACGAGGACCACCCCGCCGACGACGCACCCCCCGAGGAGAACGCCCTGCGCGTCGAGACCGCGTCCTCCATGCCCCGGGGCCTCGCCCTCCTCGACGCGCCCGACATCGACTCCCTCGTCGTCGAGAACCGGCTCCTCGCCGCCGAGTTGATCTGCGCCGCCGACATCTGGGTGATGGTCACCACCGCCTCGCGGTACGCCGACGCCGTGCCCTGGCACCTCCTCCGTACCGCCAAGGAGTACGACGCCACCCTCGTCACCGTCCTCGACCGCGTCCCCCACCAGGTCATCGGCGAGGTCTCCCGGCAGTACGAGGCCCTGCTCGACAAGGCCGGCCTCGGCGACGTGCCCCGCTTCACCATCCCCGAGCTGCCCGAATCCGCCGACGGCGGCAGCGGGCTGCTCCCCGACTCCGCCGTCGCCGCCCTGCGCGGCTGGCTCGCCCACCGGGCCGAGGACCCGGCCGCCCGTCAGCAGGCCGCCGACCGGACCGCCTCCGGCGTCATCGACTCCCTCGACGCCCGGCTCCCCGAGCTGGCCGCCGCGGTCGCCGCGCAGTACGCCGCCGCCGTCCGGCTCGGCGGCGCCGTCGAAGGTGCGTACGGCGAACAGGGCAAGCGGGTGCGCAAGGAGCTCGGCCGCGGCGCCGTCCTCGCCGGCGACGCCCGCACCCGCTGGCGCTCCTACCCCCGCGACAGCACCGCCGACGAGCTCCTCGACGCCCTCGTCGAGTCCCTCGCCGCCCTCCTCCACTGCGCCGTCTCCGCCGCCGAGGAGCAGGTCCGGGAGACGTGGCGCCGCGAACCCGCCTCCGACGCCCTCGGCCCCCTGCGGACCGGCGGCGACCGCGACACGGCGGAGCGGATCGGCGTGGAGGTGCGGCGCTGGCGCCGCGTCCTCGAAGAGCTGGCCGAGGAGGAGGTGCGGAGCGAGGAGCGCCCCTCCACCTCCCGTACCGCCGCCCCCGAGGCCGACACCGTCGCCGCCCTCCTCGCCGCCTCCCTCCTCGGCGGCCGGCGCACCCGGGCGGCGGGCGAACGCCTCGCCGAACTCCTCGGCGCCCAGGCCGCCCTGCGCCTGCGCGACAAGGGCGGCGACCTGGTCCTCTCGTACGTCGACCGTGTCCTGCACGCCGAACGCGACCGGCGCCTCGCGCCCCTCGTGGCGCTCGACGTGACCCCCGAGCCGCAGGCGGAGCTGATCGCCGCGCTCTCCGTACTGCAGAAGGAGAAGTGACGTGGTGGACGCGGACGACGAGCGCCGACCGAACGACGGCGAGAGGGACGGGAGGGGCGAGCGGGGCGCGAAGGGCGAGCCGGGGGACCGCGGGCCGGACCGGGAAGGCGGTCGCGGCAGCTGGGACGACGGGCTGATCGCCCGGCGCGCCAGCGAGCGCGCCGCCGCCGTCGGCACGCTGCCCGGGGAGGACGGACCTCCGGACGAGGAGGACACGCTGCCACCCCTCGGAGGGAACTACGGCGGTCCCCTCCGCGCCCGCCTCGACGCCCTCCACGAACTCGTCGGACTCTCCCGTACGCGGGTCGAGAGCGAGGCCCTCGCCGAGGCCGGCCGGGTGCTCGACGAGGCCGCCGCCCGGCAGCGGCTCTCCTCCCGGCACACCGTCATCGCCATCGCCGGTGCCACCGGCAGCGGCAAGTCCACGCTCTTCAACGCCCTGGCCGGCGTTCCCGTCTCCGAGACCGGACTGCGCCGCCCCACCACCTCCGCGCCCATCGCGCTCAGCTGGTCCGAAGGCGCCGCCGGGCTCCTCGACCGGCTCGCCGTCCCCGGCCGGCTGCGCCGCCGCCCCCTCGCGGGCGGCGCCGCCGACGCCGGGCTCCAGGGGCTCGTCCTCATCGACCTGCCCGACCACGACTCGGCCGTCACCGCCCACCGCGACCAGGTCGACCGGGTCCTCGGTCTCGTCGACGGCGTCATCTGGGTGGTCGACCCCGAGAAGTACGCGGACGCCGCCCTCCACGAGCGCTACCTCCGGCCGCTCGCCGGACACGCCGAGGTGACCTTCGTCGTCCTCAACCAGATCGACCGGCTCGGCACGGAGGCCGCCGACCTCGTCCTCGACGACCTGCGCCGCCTCCTCGACGAGGACGGCGTCGCGCTCGGCGAGCACGGCGAACCCGGCGCCGGTGTCCTCGCCGTCTCCGCGCTGACCGGCGACGGCGTACCCGAACTGCGCGACATGATCGCCGGTTTCGTCCAGGAACGCACCGCCCCCGAGCGCCGGCTCGCCGCCGACGTCGACGCCGCCGCCGCCCGGCTGCGCCCGGCCTACCTCGCCGACGGACGGCCCGGTCTCGACGAGCGCGCCCGCGAGGCCTTCACGGACCGGCTCGCGGCCGCCGTCGGCGCCCAGGCCGCGGGCGAGGCGGCCGAACGGGTCTGGCGCCGGGGCGCCATCCGCGCCTGCGGAACCCCCTGGCTGCGCCTCTACCGCTGGTACGAGCGGATCCGCGCCCACGGCTCCACGGACCCGCACCTCTCCTCCCCGGTCGAGGAGGAGCTGACGGCGCGCCAACGCGTCGAGCAGGCGGTCAGGATCGTCGCCGACGAGGCCTCGCGCGGGCTTCCGACGCCCTGGGCGCAGGCCGTGCGCGAGGCGGCGGCACGCGGCGCGGACGGGCTGCCGGAGGCCCTGGACGAGCTGACGGTCACGATCGGCGACCCGGCGGCCCGGCCGCCCCGGCCCGCGTGGTGGCCCGCCGCCGTCCTCGCCCAGGTGGTGATGACGCTGCTGCAGATCTTCGGCGCGCTGTGGCTCGTCGGGCAGATCGTCGGCGTGGTGGAACCGGGGCTCCTCGCGCCGGTCCTGGTGATGCTCGGCGGCATCGTCGGCGGACCGCTCGTCGAATGGGCCTGCGAGGGCGCGGTGAAGGGCCCCGCCAAGCGGTACGGGCAGGAGGCCGAGCGACGGCTCCGGGAGGCGACCGCCGCCTGCGGCCGGGCCCGGGTGCTCGACCCGGTGGCGGCGGAGCTGATGCGCTACCGGGAGGTGCGCGAGCAGTACGCGACGGTGGTGGGTACGCGCCCGTCGACGCGGATCGTCGGCGGGAGCCGCGCCGGCGCCGGCCGGCTGGGTGCGACGCGGACGGGGGTACGGGGGAGGTAGCTGGCCCTCCCGCGGCCCCTGCCCCCTTGTTCTCCGCGGTGACTCCTCCGCCCTGCCGACCCCTCCGGTTCACCCTCCCGAGTGGGGGAGTTGTCCACTTCTCCGGATCTGTCCACAGCCCGCGGCGGGGTCTTCCCCGTGGCCCCACTCTGGTGCGTACCGGACGCGTTCGGGACGCGTACCGGACGCATATCGGGCAGAAGACCGCAGAGTGAACGCAGGGTGGGGGACGGGACAATGAACGACACGACCGTGACGCTCGTCGGCAACGTGGCGACGGCGGTGGAGTACCGGGACACGGCGACAGGAGGAGTGGCCAGGTTCCGCTTCGCGGTCACCGCGCGCCGCTGGGACCGCGAGAAGGCGCTCTGGTCCGACGGTCCGACCAGCTTCTACACGGTGTCGGCCTGGCGTTCGCTGGGGGCCAATCTGGCGGCCTCGGTGTCCGTCGGGGAACCGCTCGTGGTGCACGGGCGCTTGAGGGTGCGTGAGGACGAGCGCGACGGACAGCGCAAGACCTTCGTGGACGTGGCGGCCCTGGCCGTGGGGCACGATCTGAGCCGGGGAACGGCGGCGTTCCGGCGTGCCGCGAGGTCGGCGCCCGGCCCCGACCAGGAGCGCGATCCCACGGGGGAGGGGGTGGCGGCGCTCGGTCCCGCGCCGGATCGGGACCCGTGGGCGGGGGCGGCGGCGGACGCCGTGGCCGAGGCCGCAACTCGCTTCGTGACCGTGTCCTGACCTTGCGTCGTGGCGATTTGTCGACCAACTCGCCTTGCCCGATAACGATTCCGATTCGGAATGGTTATCTGACCGTATGGTCGGGCACCAGGGGGTTCCGCATCCCTAGGATTCCCGGGTACTCATGTGGCACTTGAGCCCATCGAGTCTGTGAGTTCTGTCGGCGTGCTCTCCCCCCACGCGGAACAACGCTGTTCGCGCGGAGTGGCTCGCCCGGAGGGGAATCCAATGCTTTCTGTTCGTGGGCGGGGCGCTGTGCGCCGCCTCGCCGCCGCCACCCTGATCTCGGGGCTCGTTGCCGCCGGCGCCCTCGCGACGGCCGGTCCGGCGCTGGCCGACGACGCCCCGGGTGCCGGTGGCGTCAAGGCCAAGCTCGGCAACCTGTCCAAGGAGGAGTCCGGCAGCGTCGAGATCTCCGAGAAGGACGGCTCCAAGTGGTCCGTCCGGGGCGGTCTCTTCAACATGCAGGTCGAGGGTGGCGGTTCCCTCTCGACGTACTGCATCGACCTTCGCACCCCGGCGAAGCACGACTTCGACTACAAGGAGGTCGGCTGGGACCAGTCGTCCCTCCACAACAACGACAACGCGGGCAAGATCCTCTGGATCCTGGAGAACGGCTACCCGAAGCTCTCCACCGAGGTCCTCGGCGGGAACGTCGGCGTCGACCTGTCCAAGAGCGAGGCCGCCGCGGGCACCCAGGCCGCGATCTGGACCCTCTCCGACAACGTCACGGCGAAGCCGAAGGACGCGGACGCGCAGAAGCTGACCGACTACCTGCTGGAGAAGGCGACGAAGCTCGAGGAGCCCAAGGCCTCCCTGAGCCTCTCCCCGTCCTCCGTCGCGGGCAAGGCCGGCGAGAAGCTCGGCCCGATCACGGTCAACACCAACGCCAAGGACGTCAAGGTCTCCGTCGTCCCGGGCGCCCCCGAGGGCGTCAAGGTCGTCGACAAGGCCGGCAACGCGGTCACCACCGCGGCCAACGGCGCCGAGCTCTTCCTCGACGTTCCCGCCGGCACCGCCGACGGCACCGCCGAGGTGGCCGCCGAGGCGACCACCAAGGTTCAGCTCGGCCGCGCGTTCGTCTCCATCGACGGCCCGTCGCAGACCCTGATCCTGGCCGGTTCCAGCGACTCCACCGTCACCGCCAAGGCCTCGGCCACGTGGGCGAAGAAGGGTGCGGTCCCGGCCGTCACCGTCGCCAAGGAGTGCGCCAAGGGCGGCCTCGAGGTCGTCGCCTCCAACGAGGGCGACGAGCCGTGGACCTTCGACCTGAAGGGCACGTCGCACACCGTCGCCCCGGGTGAGAAGAAGACCATCCTGGTCCCGATCGCCGAGGACGAGGCGTACAAGTTCACCATCACCGGCCCGAACGGCTTCGAGGAGACCTTCGAGGGCGTCCTGGACTGCGAGACGGCCCCTCCCGGCCCGAAGCCTTCCGAGACCCCCACCACGGAGCCCTCGACCCCGGCCTCGCCGTCCCCGTCCGCCACGGAGGGCACGACCGGCGGTGACACCACCGGTGGCACCACCGGTACGACCGGCACCACCGGTGGCGGCGACCTCGCCGAGACCGGCAGCTCCAACGCCACCCCGATGATCGCCGGCATCGCCGCCGCGCTCGTCGTGGTCGGTGGCGGCGCCGTGTTCTTCCTCCGCAAGAAGAAGACCGCCGGACACTGAGCCCAGGCCCCCGGTGCCGGCCCCGCCGGCACCGGGACGCCCTGACTCCGCGGGGTGATCCGCGTCACATCGGAACCACCCCGTGACCCCCGCACGACCCCGGACCGCATCCGCGCCCGGGGTCGTCGCACGTCCGGACCCCGTTTCCGCCCCCTACCGCCCGGTAAGCCCCCGCCACGGCGCCGGCCCGACCCCCTCCGGGAGCCCGCTTCCGCCCGGCTCCCGGCTTACCGGTTTCCGCCCGGGGGTGGCGGTCAGGCAAGATGGGGTGTATCTGCCCACTCACTCCTCGCCGGACGGTTTCTCTTGGCTGAGTTCATCTACACCATGCGCAAGGCGCGTAAAGCGCACGGCGACAAGGTGATTCTCGACGACGTCTTCCTGAACTTCCTGCCCGGCGCCAAGATCGGCGTGGTGGGCCCGAACGGTGCCGGTAAGTCCACCGTTCTGAAGATCATGGCGGGGATCGAGCAGCCGTCCAACGGTGACGCGTTCCTCTCGCCCGGCTACAGCGTCGGCATCCTCATGCAGGAGCCGAAGCTCGACGAGTCGAAGACCGTCCTGGAGAACGTGCAGGACGGCGCCGCCGAGCAGATGGGTAAGCTCAAGCGCTTCAACGAGGTGGCCGAGCTCATGGCCACCGACTACAGCGACGAGCTGATGGACGAGATGGGCAAGCTCCAGGAGGACCTGGACCACTCCAACGCCTGGGACCTCGACGCCCAGCTGGAGCAGGCCATGGACGCCCTGGGCTGCCCGCCCGGCGACTGGCCGGTCACCAACCTCTCCGGTGGCGAGAAGCGCCGTGTCGCGCTCTGCAAGCTGCTCATCGAGGCCCCGGACCTGCTCCTCCTCGACGAGCCCACCAACCACCTCGACGCCGAGTCGGTGAACTGGCTGGAGCAGCACCTCTCGAAGTACGCGGGCGCCGTGGTGGCCGTCACCCACGACCGCTACTTCCTGAACAACGTCGCCGAGTGGATCCTGGAGCTCGACCGCGGTCGCGCGATCCCCTACGAGGGCAACTACTCGACCTACCTCGACAAGAAGGCCACCCGCCTCAAGGTCGAGGGCAAGAAGGACGAGAAGCGCGCCAAGCGCCTCAAGGAGGAGCTGGAGTGGGTGCGGTCGAACGCCAAGGGGCGTCAGACCAAGTCCAAGGCCCGTCTCGCCCGCTACGAGGAGATGGCGGCCGAGGCCGACAAGATGCGGAAGCTGGACTTCGAGGAGATCCAGATCCCGCCGGGCCCGCGCCTGGGCTCCATCGTCGTCGAGGTCGAGAACCTCTCCAAGGCCTTCGGCGACAAGGTCCTCATCGACGACCTGAGCTTCACCCTGCCCCGTAACGGCATCGTCGGTGTGATCGGCCCGAACGGCGCCGGCAAGACCACGCTCTTCAAGATGATCCAGGGTCTGGAGACCCCGGACTCCGGCTCCATCAAGGTCGGCGAGACCGTCAAGATCTCGTACGTCGACCAGAGCCGCGCCAACATCGACCCCAAGAAGACGCTGTGGGCCGTCGTCTCCGACGAGCTGGACTACATCAACGTCGGCCAGGTCGAGATGCCGTCCCGCGCGTACGTCAGCGCCTTCGGCTTCAAGGGCCCGGACCAGCAGAAGCCCGCGGGCGTGCTGTCCGGCGGTGAGCGCAACCGCCTCAACCTGGCGCTCACGCTCAAGGAGGGCGGCAACCTGCTGCTCCTCGACGAGCCCACCAACGACCTCGACGTCGAGACCCTGTCGTCGCTGGAGAACGCCCTCCTGGAGTTCCCCGGCGCCGCGGTCGTGATCTCCCACGACCGGTGGTTCCTGGACCGGGTCGCCACCCACATCCTCGCCTACGAGGGCGAGTCCAAGTGGTACTGGTTCGAGGGCAACTTCGAGTCGTACGAGAAGAACAAGGTCGAGCGCCTCGGCGCGGACGCCACCCGCCCGCACCGCGCCACGTACAAGAAGCTGACCCGAGGCTGAGGTCAGTGACCAGGCACATCTACAGCTGTCCCCTGCGCTGGTCGGACATGGACGCCTTCGGGCACGTCAACAACGTCGTCTTCCTGCGGTACCTGGAAGAGGCGCGGATCGACTTCATGTTCCGGCTGGCGCCGGGGGACGGTTCCCCCTCGTTCTCGGGCGGGTCCGTCGTGGCCCGGCACGAGATCGACTACAAGCGGCCGCTGGTCCACCGGCACGAGCCGGTGACCATCGAGTCGTGGGTCACGAAGATAGGCGCGGCGTCGCTGACGATCGCGTACGAGGTCAAGGACGCGGACGTCGTGTACGTCCGGGCGTCCACGGTCGTCGTGCCCTTCGACCTGGAGGCGCAGCGACCGCGCCGGATCTCCTCCGAGGAGCGCGCGTTCCTCCAGGAGTACGTCGACGACGGGATGACGTCCGCCGCATGACCGTGCTCGCGCCGCTGCACTTCGACGACGCCAGGGAGGCGGCGGCCCTCGCCGCCTTCCTGACCCGGCTCGTCCACTACGACCGGGCCGCCGCCGTCCGCCTCCAGGCGGGCGGCGGGGCGCTGGCCGTCTTCGGACGGCCGCCGTCGTTCGAGGTGCTCGCGATCCGTACGGCGCGACTCGTCGACGCGGTGGACCTCGACGTCACCGTCTCCGCCGGTGAGCTCCTCGACGGCATCGAGGAGTCGGCGGGCAAGGCGGTCGTCCCGGACTCGGTCACCGGGCCGCCCTGGGCGGGTGTCCTCCCGCCCCGGGCCGGCTGGCAGCCGGTCGGCGGGCTGCCGCGCGCCGCCGAGATGCGGGGCGCGGTCGCCGCGGCCGTCGCCGAGTTCCGGGCGCGGGACGAGGAACTGCCCGAGGAGCGGCGGACCAGGGCCGAGCGCGACCGGATCGGCCGCGAGATCTGGTCCCGGACCCTCGGTCCCACCGGCCTTCCGCTGCGGGCCGTGCACGCCGCGCAGTCGCTGGGCTTCCTGCCGCCCGCGGGGACGCCGGCCGCGGAGGTGCCGGTCGGCGGCGCGGACGTCCCCGTGGCGCTCTTCGCCTCCGGCCCGTGGCTGCGGCTGCGTACCCCGTACGGCTCGATCGCCCTCCGTACCGCCCCCATGGCCCTGAGCGTCACCCCGCACTGACGCACGCCGAGGCGCGCCGACGCGGCCCGCTCAGCGCTCCGCGTCGTCCGGCCACACCCCGATGTGGTCGTGTTCGAGTTCGAGGGCCACGCGGTGTTCCATGCCGAGGGCCCGTGTGTACTCCGCAGGGAGCTGGAGCCGGCCCGCGCGGTCGAGCATCGCGTACTCCCGCGCCACCAGCGACTCCTTGCCCTGCTCGTCGACCTCCGTGCGGCGCAGCACCTCCGAGGAGGTGCGGCCGTCGCGGATGGCGACCGTGCGGCGTACCTCGGAGGCGACCGCCTGGTCGTGGGTGACGATCACGATCGTCGTGCCCAGTTCCTCGTTGGCGCGGCGGAAGGCCGCGAAGACCTGCTCGCCGGTGGCCGAGTCCAGCTCGCCGGTCGGCTCGTCGGCGAGGAGCACGGCCGGGTTGTTGGCCAGGGCGACCGCGATGGCCACCCGCTGCTGCTGACCGCCGGAGAGCTGGTGCGGACGCCGGTCACGGGCCTCCGCGACGCCCAGCATCGACAGGAGCTCCTCGGCCCGCTCCGCCTTCCGCTTCGACCGGCCCCGCAACTGCATGGGGAGCGCCACGTTCTGGGCGGCCGTCAGATAGGGCAGGAGGTTGCGGGAGGTCTGCTGCCAGACGAAGCCGACGACCTCGCGGCGGTAGCGCAGCCTGGCCCTGCCGTCCATCGCGAGGAGGTCGCACCCGCCGACCCGGGCGGCGCCGGCGGTCGGCACGTCCAGGCCCGCGAGGATGTTCATGAGGGTCGACTTGCCGGAGCCGGAGGCGCCGACGAGGGCCATCAGCTCGCCCTCCCGCACCAGGAGGTCGAGTCCCTGGAGGGCCTGCACCTCCACCCCGTCCGTGGTGAAGATCCGGACCAGCCGGTCGCAGGCGATGAGGGCGTCGTGCCCGTACGAGGGACGGTCGCGGTGCGCCGTCGCCCGCCGCTCCAGCTCCTCCAGGGTGGTGGGGTCGGAGGCGGAGCCCACCCCGTCGGTCCGGCTCGACGTGTCGGTCTGCGTCATCGTGCGTCTCCTGCCCTGAGTTCCTTGATCGAGCCCTTGCGCCCCGCCCACCAGGCCTGTCCGGCCGCCGCCACCGCCGTGATCAGGACGACCGTGACGGCGGGCACCACGAGCGACCACGGGTCGAGCCGCAGGGGCGCGCCGTCCAGGGGGGCGTGGGCGGGTGCCACGGCCAGCGCGAGGCGGACGAGGTCGATGCCCGGGGCGACCAGCGGCACCGTCGCCCAGCCGGCCAGGGTGCCGCCGAGCGCGGCGAGGAAGGCCTGCGGGAGCGCTTCGAGCCCGAGCAGCCGTCGTCCCTGCGCGCGGGTCAGTCCCATCGTCCGCAGCCGGGCGAGGAGCGTCGTGCGCTCCGGCGCGCTCTGCAGGAGGGAGAGCAGCAGGGCCACCACGGCGTATCCGGCGCCCGCGCCGATCGCGGACAGGTAGATCCGTCCGGCACCTGCCTGGAGCGGCGAGTCCGCGTAGCCGGCCCGTTCCTCGGTCCGCATCGACACCTGGAGGGCGGGTGACTCGGCCCGCGCGGCGGCCCGCAGCGCGGCGCCGTCGCGAGGGCCGGTGACGAGCAGGACGGTGGCCACCCGGTGGGTCAGGTCGGCGCTGTTGACGAGGAGGAAGTTGGCGTCCGGCAGGGCCGGGGTGACCGGCCGGACGGCGACGACCCTCACCCGGAAGATCCCGGCCGACGACACGATCTCCTGCGGTTCGCGGCCGAGCCGCTCGGCGACCGCCGGTGAGGCGACGGCGGGCAGCACCCGGTCCGGGCCGGTGGCCCGGGTGCCGTCCTTCGTCGTCGGAGCGAGCAGCTCGGCGGGGAACGGCCCGAAACCGGTCCGCCGGGCGAGCCGGGTGTACGAGTCGGGTTCGACGCCGATGAGCGACGAGGTCATCGACGGCGCGGAGGTGCCCTCGTGAGACGGCAGCGCCACGGCGTAGTCGATCTGCAGCGGGGTCAGGTCCCGTACCCCGGCCGTACCGCGGACCGCCTCGGCGAGGCCGGACGGCAGGGGCGCCCCGTCGAGCGCGCCGTCGACGCGGGCGTCCGCGCCGGTCTTCAGGAGCGAGGCCCGTTCGCGGGCGTCGGCGATGCCGGAGACGACGGAGCCGCCGAAGGCGGCCGTGGAGAGGGCGAGGACGAGGGCGAGGAGCGCGCCCGTGGAGGAGACCCGTCCGGCGCGGGCCAGGGCGAGCGGTCCGACCGCGCCGCGCAGCCGGCGGGCCGGGCGGCCCAGCCGGCGCAGCGGCAGCGGATAGATCCGTACGAGGAGCATGGCGGCGATCAGGCCGACGAGTACCGGGGCGGCGCTCACCAGGTGGTCCCCGGCGTCGCCGGTGCCCCGCAGGCGCAGCGCGACGACGGCGCCCACGGCGAGGACGAGCAGGGTGAGTTCGACGACCGTGCGGCGCCGGGAGGGGCGTGCGGTGAGCAGGTCGTCGCGTCCGCCGTGCAGGCGCGGGCGGCGGTGCAGGGCGACGGCCCGCACGGGTAGGACGAGCATCGCGAGCAGGGCGACGGCGGAGGCGGCGAGCAGGGAGGGGAGCAGCGGGACGCCGTCGGCGGACGCCGGCGCGTCGTCCGCTCCCCGTACGGTCGCCACCGCCAGGGCGAGGCCGAGCGCCGCGGCGGGTACGACGACGGCCGAGGTCTCGCCGAGCAGGCGCAGGCCGATGCCGGTGAGCGAGGCGCCGCGGGAGCGGATCAGGGCGAGTTCGCCGTCCCGGCGGGTGACGAAGAGGCTGCCGGTCATGGCGAGGACGACCACGGCGACGGTGGCGATGCCGAAGACGGCGACGGCCACGACCGGGTTGATCGCCGCGCGCATGGAGAGGTACGAGTCGACGACCAGGCCGAGGTCGGTGCTGAAGGTGCCGGTGGGGCCGACGACCTGGCGGAGCCTGACCAGGTCGGGGCCGGCGGTCGCCGAGGCCAGGGCGGCGCCGAGCCGGTCCGCGTCGTCGGCGGTGAGGTGCCCGGAGAGGGGAGTGAACCGGAAGAAGACCTCCGGTTCGCCGCCGGTGGAGAGCAGCGCGGGCGCCGAGGCGGGGGAGAGCAGCAGCGCGGCCTGCCAGTAGTACTTGACCTCCGGGCCGTCGGTCGCGGCGAGGGTCGGGGTGTGGAGCTGCGTCTCCACGGCCCAGTACGACTGCTCGGGTTCGCGCGGTTCCACGATCCCGGTGACCGTGACGGCGACCGGCTCCGTGCCGGTCCGGCTGGGCATGTGCACGACGGAGCCGACCTTGATCCGCAGCGTCTCGGCGGTCTTCGCGCTGACCACCGCCTCCGGCCGGGCGGCGGTGCCGGCGGCGGCCCGGCCCGCGCGGAGGGTGGCGTGGGAGTCCAGGCCGGACAGGGAGGAGAGCACGAACACGGGGGCGATCCCGTCCGGCCGGGGCAGCCAGGTGTCGATCCCCCCGACCCACTCCACGGTGCGGACTCCGTGCACGGACTGGCGAGGATCGGTCCGCAGCGGCTTCGGCAGCAGCGCGCGGACCTTGTCGTACCGCTCCTGGAGGAGGGCGGGGGCGAGCGCCGCCTCGCGTACGGCCGCGGGGTGCTGGAGGCCCGGTGTCCCCGCGGTCACCTGGAGCGCGGTGGTGCGGGGCGCGGCGGTCCGGATGTCGTGCCGGAGCCCCTCGCCCTCGTACGCGGCGACGGCGCGCGGCAGCGCGGCCGCGAGGTAGGCGGTGACCAGGACGAGCAGGGCGAGGGAGGCCGCGGCCCAGGGCGCGGTCCGCAGCCGGGTCCGCACCCAGGGCGCCACGGCGCGGGCGGGTTCGTCGGACCGGGACCGGGGCATGTCGGGGGCCTTCCTGCGTACGGCGGGTGTCTCGGGGGTCGTCTCGTGACCGCCCCCGGACGCTTCGGCGCGGCCACGGCGGGCGGCGCCCGGGGGCGTCTCGGCGCCTGTCCGGCCGGGGTTCGCCTCCGCACCGTCCCGGCCGGCCGGGTTCTCCCCGGCGGTCGCTGACATCAGTGGTCCCCCTGCCGGCGCAGCGTGACGGCCGGGTCGGCGCGGCGCAGGGCGATCGCGGCGACCATGGCCAGGGGCAGCGCGGCGACGCCGGCGAGCAGCAGCGCGACCTGGCCGACGGGCAGCGCGACGAGGACCGGGGGGACGGGCCGCGTGGCCTGGCCGGTGAGGACGACGAGCGGGACGACGGCCCGCGCGAGGACGGTGCCGAGTCCGACGCCGATGAGCAGGCCGATGCCGACGAGCAGCCCCTGTTCGGCGGCGATCAGCCGGGCGAGGCGGCGGCGTGGCGCGCCGAGCGCCCGCAGCACCCCGAACTCGGCGGCCCGTTCCCGCAGCGCTCCGGCCGAACCGACCGCGAAGCCGACGGCGGCGAGCGCGGCGCCGGCGGCGGCGACCGCCATCAGGGCGGCGTTGGGGCCCGCGCCGAGCGGGTCGCCGAGCAGCTCGGCGGCGAGCTCGTCGCGTACGAGGACCTGGGCCGGGTCCGCGTGGGGACGGGCGCGCAGGGCGGCGGCGACCTCGTCCGCCCGGCCGGGGGCGACGGACAGCCACCATTCGGTGGGCGCCACGGACGAGGCCGCATCGGTGGACAGGTAGCGGTTGACCGAGGTCAGGTCCAGGAGGATCGCGCCACCGGTGTCGGGGGCGGCGCCCGCACCGTTCGCGGAGGCCGCCGGGGCGCCCGGGCCGGTGGTGGGCAGCTCGTCGACGACGCGGTCGACGACGACCTTGACGCGACCGCCGACGGTGACCTCGATGAGCTCGCCGGGCTTGGCGCCGGCGGCCGCCATGAAGCTCCGGGTGGCGACGGCGGACACCCGGGCGGGTGCCTTCGGCGCGGGTGCCCGCAACCGCAGGGCGAAGTCCGTGCCCTGCCCCCAGAGGGTCTCCGGGGGAGCGCCGACGAGGCCGAACGAGACGGAGAACGGGGCGGGACGGCCGCCGGGCCCGGCGGCGCCGGGGACGGCCGTCGTGGCCTGCGGCCCCTGGGGGACGTTCTCCTCGGTCTGCTCGAAGGCGCGCGTCCAGGGGGCGAGGACCCGCGCGGGGGAGTGGACCCGCTCGGGTCCCTCCGCCGGGACGACGCCGAAGCGCTCGGCGCGGAGGGTCTGCCTGACGTTCACGTCGGGGTCGACGTGGCCGGAGAGCTCCAGGCCGACGAGGGTGAGCCGGCCGGCGGAGCCGCGGTTCCCCTCGGCGCCGGGAGCGGCGGTCAGGGCACCGAGGTCGAGGGTCATCCGGTGCGTCCGGCCGTCGGCGCCCAGCGACCCCATGGTGTGCCGGTACGGGATGCCGTCCGGGTCCTCCAGGACGGCGACGACCTGGGCGCCGTCGCCGGTGGCCTCGGTGAACCGCAGGTCGGCGGTGAGCGACCGGGTGCCGGCGGGCAGCGGGAGACCGGGGCGGCTCGCGGGCTCGGGGGCGAGCGGGGCGAGGAGGGAACGGACGGGGACGTCGGCGAGGTCGTCGCGGAGCAGCAGACCGTCGGTGAGGCTCCGGGTGTCGGCGGCGAGGACGGTCGCGCTCTTCCCGGCGACGTCCATGGTGACGCGGTGCACCGGGGTGACCGCGCGGACACCGGGCACGGTGCCCAGCCGCTCGGTCTGGGTGGGCTCGCCGGGGCCGCTGCCGAGGACACGGACGTCGGAGCCGATCCGGAAGTCGGCCTGGTCGCGCTGCGAACGCTCCCACGAGCCGCTCTGCCCGATGGCCAGCATGCCCATCGCCACGGAGAGGACGAGGAGGAGGACGGGGCCCGCCCCGCGCAGCGGCCGGCGGCTGAGCTGCCACCCCGCGAGCGCGGCGGAGAGCCCCCGCGCGCCCGCCGCGCGCCGTTCGGCCAGCTTGGCGGCGGGCGGCAGCAGACGCAGCGTCAGGACGGTGCCGGCCAGCAGGGCGAGGGCGGGGGCGGCGACGAGCACCGGGTCCACGGAGCCGCCGGACCCGCCCGCGCCGGCGGTGCCGCCCGCCGCGGCGGGGCGCTGCAACTGCCAGTAGGCGACGGCCGCGACGGCCAGCAGGCCGAGGTCCGCGCCGGCCCGTACGGGACCGGGCAGGGCGGCCGAGCGCGCCGGGCGCAGCGAGACGCCGGAGCCGTCCCCGGTGGCGAGCGCGGGCGCGACGACGGCGGCGGCGCAGCACAGGGCCACGGCGGCGGCGACCAGCCACACCTGGAGCGAGGGGGTCGTGTCGAGCCGTACGCCGAGGGAGGCGAGGGCGCTCTCCTCGGCGAAGAGCCGGGTCAGCGGTCCGGAGAGGAGCGGAGCGGCGACCGCCGCCGGAAGGGCGAGGAGCAGGGCCTCGACGGCGGCGAGTCCGGCGATCCGGCGCCGCGAACCGCCCCGGGCCCGCAGCAGCGAGGTCTCCCCGGAACGCTCGGTGCTGAGCAGCCGGGCGACGAGCAGCAGCGCGTACGCGGCGAGCAGCACCAGCTGTACGGCGACGATCAGGAGGGTGGAACGGGAGACGAGCAGCGCCCGCTGGGTCTGCTCCAGGACGGTCGGAAGCGCGGTGGACACCGAGATGGTCGTACCGAAGCGGGAGGTGTCGGCGGACATCGTCCTCGGGCCCTCGGTCGCGGCGGCGCGCAGGGCGTCGATGCGGTCGGTGGTGAGGCCGGAGAAGTCGGCGGAGCCGAGCCAGGACGTCTCACCGGAGCTCAGCGCCCCGGAGACCAGCACGGCCGGGTCGACGAGCAGCGGGCCGTACGTCGTGAACGTGGCCGTCCGCACCCCGCGCCCGCCCGCCGGGTCGAGCCGCCAGTACAGGTCGGCGGTGTCGACGGGCTTGTAGACGCCGGTGATCCGGGCCCTCAGCGGTCGGTCGTCGATCCGGTCGCGCAGTTCGACCACGGTCCCTGGGCCGACCCGCAGCCGTCGCGCCGCCTCCTCGGGCAGCGCCGTCTCGACCACGCCGGCCGCCCGGGCGGCCGAGGGCCAGGAGCCCCGGACGAGGGAGAGCCGCGAGCGGTCGAGCGCGGCGAAGTGGGTCAGGTCGGGGTCGCCGCCGCGGGCGGCGGGCGCCCGGAGGCTCCGGGGAAGCGCGTACGGCCCCGAGCGTTCGAGGCGCCGCACGGTCACCGGCAGTCCGTCGAAGGTCTTCCGCGCCCCGTCCCGGACGGCCTCCTCGGCGGTCGCCCGCTGGGCGGCGGGCACCTGCCCGCTCACCACGAGCGCGGCGGCGGACGCGGAGCGCCCGCGCAGTCCGGCCTGGAGCGCGGCGTCCCCGATCGCCCCGGAGAAGGAGGCGAGGGTGGCGAGCGCCGAGGTGGTCAGGAGCACGGCGAGCAGCGCCGCGGCCAGCAGCAGCCGGTGCGCCCTGACGCGCAGAAGTACGAACCCCGTCACCCATCCCCCTGGCCACCCTGATCACGGTGCGCACGTCGAACACGTACCGAACGCTCCCGAAACTTCTCTCGGATGCTTTCAGAGTGCATGTGCCGTTGGAAACCGCTTGCGGGCCCGCCTTGACGTGATCGTGACCGTTATCCGGGGTTCCGGCTCCGGAATGTGTCCGTCCGTGCCGGGGGGAGCACGGACGGGGAGCGGAAGGCGGTCAGCCGGCCGTGTTCACCATCGAGGCCGCCGCGTAGGTCAGGTAGCGCCACAGCTCGTGCTCGTGCTCGGGGGCCAGGTCCAGCTCGTCCAGGGCGACCCGCATGTGGCGGAGCCAGGCGTCGTGGGCGGCCCGGTCCACGGCGAACGGGGCGTGGCGCATCCGGAGCCGGGGGTGACCGCGGTGGTCGCTGTAGGTGCGGGGGCCTCCCCAGTACTGCATGAGGAAGAGCCGGAAGCGCTCCTCGGCGGGGCCCAGGTCCTCCTCGGGGTACATCGGGCGCAGCAGCGGGTCCTCCGCGACGCCCTCGTAGAAGCGGCGGACCAGGCGACGGAAGGTCTCCTCGCCGCCGACCTGCTCGTAGAAGGTCTGCTCCTGTGGTGTTTCCCCGGGAATCTCGTTCACCGTTCCATCGTCTCAGATGACCCGTCCTAGGACTTGAGGTCCAGGACCGCTCGCCGGGGCCCCCGGGCGGCGGCAGAGTGGAGACATGGGTGACGGGCGGGACGAGTTCGCCGGGACCGGCGCACGGGCGCGACGGGCGCTCGTGCGGGAGATCGAGGCGGCGGGCGTGCTGACCGATCCCGCCTGGCGGGCCGCCTTCGCCGAGGTCCCACGGCACCGCTTCGTCCCCTACTACTACGTCCCCGGGACCGACGGCTACGAGCGGCTCTGGTCCGGCGACCCCGACCCCGGGCGGCGGGACCGCTGGCTGCGCGGGGCGTACGCGGACACGGCGATCGCCACCCGGGTACGGGACGGGGAACTGGTCTCCTCCGCCAGCCAGCCCTCCCTGATGGCGCTGATGCTGCACGCCCTGGACGTGCGCGACGGCGACGACGTCCTGGAGATCGGGGCCGGGACCGGCTACCACGCGGCCCTGCTCAGCCACCGGCTCGGCGCGGAGCACGTCACCACCGTCGACCTGGACGAGGAGATCGCCGAGTCCGCCCGGACCCATCTCGCCGCGGTCGGGTACCGGCCGGCCGTGGTCGCCGCCGACGGGGCCCGCGGCTGCCCCGAGCGCGCGCCCTACGACCGGATCGTGGCGACCTGCGCGGTGCCCTCGGTCCCGTACCCCTGGCTCGCCCAGTGCGGGAGCGGCGCCCTGGTGCTCGCTCCGCTCTCCACCGGGCTGATCCTGCTGCGGGTGCGCGACCGCACCCACGCCGAGGGACGGTTCCTGGCCACCTCCGCGTACTTCGTGGCGCTCCGGGGCGTCGCCGCCCGCACCCCGCGCCACGGACCCGCCGGGGACGAGCACTTCCGCTTCCTGTGGGGTCTGGCCGACCAGGTCCTGGACAGACGCGAAGCGCTCTCGCTCTGGCTGCGCGAGGGGCGGCCGGAGCGGGAGCGCTTCGGGGTGACGGTCAGCGGCGACCGGCAGTGGGCCTGGCTGGACGACCCCGGAGGGCCGTACGCCTGGCCCCTGCCCGAGGCGTGAGGACGCGGGTCAGCCGAGCCGGATCGTGATCGTCGTCCAGGCGCCGACGTGCACCCGGTCGCCGTCCTGGAGCTGGACGGGGACGTAGGGCTGGATCGGCTCCTCGCCGCCGTTGACCGTGGTGCCGTTGGTGGAGTTCTGGTCCACCACCGCCCACGAGCCGTCCGGCTGCTGCACGAGCACGGCGTGCTGGTGCGAGACGCCCGGGTCCTCCGGCGGCACCGAGAGGTCGACGTCGGGGGACTCGCCGGTGGAGTGCCGGCGGCGCCCGATGGAGATCTGGTTGCCCTGGAGCGGCAGGTGCTTGTCCGGGGAGTACGCGGGCAGGTTCAGGCCCGTGGCCTCCGGGCCGCTGCGCTGCATCATCGCCATGAAGTACTCGCGGTCCGGACCGATCACCGCGGTCCAGGACAGCGGCTGCCGCGGCGGCTGGAACTGCTGCTGCGGGGGCGCCTGATGCTGCTGCGGGGGCGGCGGGGCCTGGTGCTGCCCCTGGTGCCCCTGCTGTCCGTGCTGTCCGTGCTGCCCCTGCTGCTCGTACGGCGGCGGAGGCGGCTGCGGCGCGTGGTGCTGCGGAGGCGCCTGGTGCTGGCCGGGAGCCTGGTGCTGCGGGGGCTGCGGAGGCGCCTGGTGCTGAGGGGGAGCCTGGTGCTGCGGAGGCTGCGGCGGCTGGTGCTGCGACGGGGGCGAGAGCACCCAGTCGTCGTCCGCGCGCGGCTGCGGCGGCGCGGGCGGCGCCGGGGCCTGGGCCTGGGCGGACGGGGCCTGGAAGTAGGCCGGGGGCGCCGGCTGCTGGTGCGCGGGAGGCTGCTGCACCGGCGGGCGCTGCGGCGGGGCCTGATGGTGCGTGGGGTCGCCGCCCAACGGCTCGGCGGGGCGGTTCACCTGAGAGGGCCGTGATCCCTGGTAGCCGAACGGGTCCTGCGGCGGCGGTCCCTGGGGAGCCTGCTGTCCCTGCGGGGGTTGCTGGCCCTGGGGATGCTGCTGGCCCTGCGGCGGCTGCGGCGGGGACTGGAAGCCGGGCGGCAGGTTCAGGCCGGGCGGCGGTCCGGGCTGCCGCTGCGGGGACGGGACGTTCTGCGGGGCCAGCGGCGTGTACGAGGTCGCCGTGTTCGTGAGGAAGTTCCAGCGGCACTCCTCGCAGAACGGCGCCATGGGCTCGCGCGGCGTACGGCACTGCGGGCAGAGCTCCGCCTGGGCCGTCGCGTTCGGGTCGCCACCGGGGCCGTAGCCAGCGGGAGCGGGCGGAGCACCGTGACCACCGGGGCCGCCGTAGCCACCGGGGCCTTCGGGGCCGCCGTAACCCCCCGGTCTGTCGGGGCCGGGGTATCCATAGGCGGGCGGCGGCGGGGGAGGCGGCGGTACGGCACCCGTCGGCGCACCCGCCCCGGCCATGCGATGGCCGCAGACCTCGCACCAGTCGTCGGAGACCGACTGGTGTCCGTTCGGGCAGGTCGGCATGTCGGTGCTTCCCCCTCTCGTCGTCCGGCCCGTTGGCCGGGCTACCTCTTGACGCGAACGGTCTTGGTGGAGCGGGTCTCGAGTGTCATCTCGTCCGCTTCCGCGACCTTCGCCTTCAAACGCACAGTACCGGTCGCCGCATCGACAACGTCGACCACCTTCGAAAGCAGTTTCGCCGTATCCGCGTTGCCGGAGGCGGCCGCGAGCTGCACCGCACGGCCCAGTTTGGCGGTCGCGCCGTCACGATCGCCCGATTTGCGGGCATCGAGACCCTGCTGGATGACGTCCGCCAGCTCGGCCTGGCCGGTGTAGTGCGCCACCTGCGGGTTGATCGACGTCGACATCGCCAGGTCGTCCGTCCACACCGCCCGTACCAGTCCCTGGGACAGCGGACGCGGGGTGCCGTCCACCGGGTCCGGGGCGATCAGGGAGACCCGGGCGGCGAGCATCTCCTGGCCGACCGCGGCCTGCGGCACCCGGACGCTCACGTGGTAGTCGCGGGACTCGTCGCCCCACGAACCCGTCGGGTAGTCCCCGGCGCGCGGCCCGGCCTCCGTACGCCGCCCGGTCAGGTCCTCGACCGTCGGCGCCACCTGCTTCACGTAGGCGATCTCCACCCCGACCGGGGTCCAGAGGCGCAGTACGACGTCCGCCACGCCCTTGCCCATGGCCTCTTCCATCATCGTCGTGAAGTCGGCGGCGAGGGCGGCCGGGTCGGCGACGATGTCGGCGGTGCCGAGGAGCGCCGAGGCGATCCCGGTGACCTCCTTGACCTCCCAGTCGGTGCCCACCCCGCGCGCGTCACAGGTGAAGCGGCCGGCGCAGGCGTCGAGCGCGGCCCGCAGCTCCTCCGGCGACTCGTGCTCGTTGCGGCCGTCGGTGAGCAGGATGCCGTGCCGGATGGTGAGGTCGGCGGAGGAGAGCAGCCGGTCCGCGAGGCGCAGCCAGGTGCCGATCGCCGTGCCGCCGCCCGCGCTCAGCCGGCGGAGCGACTCCTTGGCCTCGGCCCGGGTCCTGGCGTCGGCGACGGCGAGCCGGCCGTTCCCCGGGTAGACCTCCTTCGCCACGTGCGTACCGGCGACGACGGCGAAGGCCGTGCCGTCGCGCAGGGTGTCGACGGCGGACGCGGTCGCCTCCCGGGCGCCGCGCATCTTGGTGGCGGGGTAGTCCATCGAGCCGGAGCAGTCGACCATGATCACGACGCCGGCCGCCCCGGCGTCCGCCGGGGCGGCCAGCCGCTGCGCGCTGGTGCCGCCCCCGGTCGAGGTGACCGTGACGATCGCGCTGACGTCCCGGCCGCCCTCGGGCAGGAACTCGTTCTGGTAGACGTCCACCGAGAACTGCGGCACGGTCGACTTGGAGAAGTTCGCCATCTGTTACGGCTCCTCGGGCAACAACGGTGAAGGGACGGGGGATCGGCGACCGCTCAGGCGGATCCTGCCCCTTGGGGAGTGACGGCGAACGGCACGAGCGCGACCGTGATGTTGTCGTGGCCTCCGCCGTCCAGGGCGTGGCCCACGAGGACCTGGGCGCTGTGCAGCGGGCGGTCGGCCGCGTCGGCCGGGACGACCCTGGCCATGTCGTCGGCGCCCTCCGCGTAGTTCCAGAGGCCGTCGGTGCAGACCACCACCACGCCGGAACGGTCCGGCTTGAACGCGGCCGTGTGCGGCTCCAGCTCGTAGGCGTCGGCGCCCAGCCAGCCGGTGATCGCGTGGGCACGCTCGTCCGCGTACGCCTCGGCCTCGTTCATCAGACCCGCCGCGACCATCTGCGCGGCCCACGAGTCGTCCTCGGTGAGCCGGGCGGCCGGGGTGGCCCGGTCGTCGGGCACCCAGTAGACGCGGCTGTCGCCGATCCAGCCCACCACGAGCAGTCCGTCGGTGACGACGGAGCCCACGATGGTGCAGGCCGGGGCGTTGCGGTGGCGGTGCGGATCGTGCTCCGCCCCCTCCTCGCCGGGTTCCTCCGCGAGGGAGTTGACGGCTTCGGCGGCGGCCACGATCGCCTCGTGCATCGCCTGCTGCGGGTGGGTGCCCCGGGGCAGCGCGGCGAGCAGCGAGGCGCCGGCCGCCTGTGCGGCGGCGGCCGAGGCCTCGTCGGGCCGGGTCGCCGAGGACACGCCGTCGCAGACGATCGCGACGGTGGCGGTGGAGCCGTCGGGGAGCGTGGTCGCGGAGACCGCGAAGGCGTCCTCGTTGCGGTGGTGGCGCAGTCCCCGGTCGCTGACGGCGGCCACGCCGTCGAGCTCCCGCTCCATGTGGTCGCGCTCGCGGGGCTGCGCGTGCCCGCAGTTCTCGCAGTAGCCGTCGGTGTCCACGCGCCCGGCCCGGCAGGCGACACAGAGGCCGGAGGCGGCGCCGGTGGCGGTGGCGTGGACCGGGGCGGCCGGAGCCGGAGAGGCGTGGGCCGGAGCCGGAGCGGCGACCGGGGCCGCGCCCGCCTGGGCGGGCGGGACCGCCGGAACGGGAGGGACGGCCGGTACGGGCGGCGCGGCCGGCACCGGCGGCGCCGGGTTCGCCCGCACCGCCGTACGCGGATCGGGCGCCGCCAGTTCGAAGTCCCCGCTGCCCGTCGTGGTCTCCCCGGCGGCGACGGGCGGCACCGGGCCGTCCGTGCGGACCGGCATCGTCGGCAGGTCCCGGCCACCGGAGTCGGTGCCCGGGAGGTCACCCGGGTGCTGGGTCGCGGTCGACAGCGAACCGGGCTCCCGGGGCGGGGCGTCCGGCCAGGCCACCGGCGAGCCGATGGCCACGGTCGGGCGGTCCGGCTCGATCCCGGCGACCGGCACGGCCGTCAGGTCGTGGCCGCAGGCCCCGCAGAACCGGTCACCCGACTCCAGGGGCTCCGCGCACTCCGGGCAGGCGATGAGACCGTGCGACGGCTTCGGGTTCTGGGACATCCTCACACCCACGTCCGGGGGCGGAAGCGGTTGGCGCGCTCCACCAGTTCGATCCTCTCCTCGCCCCGCTGGGCGAGCCGGGCCAGCACCCGGTACGAGCGTTCGAGGCCGAGGCGCAGTCCGCGCTCGTCCAGTTCACTTCCGAGCAGCAGCGTGCCGCCGCCCGGTTCCGCACCGGGACTCCCGGAGAGTACCCAGTCGAGGGCCGTTCCGAGGACCTCCGTCGACAACTGCTCCCGGCGCACCGCGTCCAGACCGAAGCCCTGGAGCGCGGAGACCTGCGCCGCGGCCGCCGTCAGGTCGGCGCCGAGCGGCTCCCGGGCGGGGCGCCGCCGCAGCCGCGCCCGCACGGTCGCGACCCGGGCCGCCGTGTAGTGGATCGAGGCCTCCGGTACCGACTCCAGGGCCTGTACGGCTCCGGTGCGGTCGCCCGCCGCGAGCCGCACCCGGGCGAGCCCGAAGGCGGCGCTGACGAAGCTGGGGTCGGTGGCCCACACCAGGCGGTAGTACTCGGCGGCGTTGTCGAGCTGGCCGAGCACCTCGGCGCAGATCCCGAGGGCCAGCTTCGGCGACGGCTCGCCGGGGAAGGCGTCGTACACCGCGTCGAAGGCGAGCGCCGCGTGCTCGTGGTCGCCGGTCACCAGGGAGGCGACACCCCGGTACCAGACGACCCGCCAGTCGTCCGGGTCCCGCTCCTCCAGACCGGCCAGGGTCTGTACGGCGGAGGGCAGGTCGCCCAGCTCCAGCTGGGCCCGCAGGGTGCGCAGCCGCAGCTCGGCGGAGGGCGCGGGCGCGCCCTGGAGCGCGCCGAGCAGTTCGCCGGGGGCGGCGGCGGCCAGACCGGCGAGGAACCCGGCGTTGGGGTCGGCCGCGTCGACGCGCGGCACGGGCAGCGCGAGCGCGGTGGCGGGCGGGTCGAGCGGCGCGAGCAGCTCCCCGAGCCCCGGTCCCCGCGCCCCGGCGGGCAGCCCGGCCCCCGCGACGGCACCGGGAGCACCGCCGGAAGCACCACCGGGCACCGCCACGCCCGGAGCGCCGCCGGGAGTACCCCCCGGAGCACCGCCCGGAGCCGCACCGGGCCGTGCCCGCTGCTTGCGGCCCCGCCGCGCCCCGAGCAGCGACACGTCCTCCGTCAGCTCGGCGAACAGGGTCGTGTCCGTGACCCGCACCTCCGTGCCGAACAGGGTCGACAGCGCCGGGCGCGGCCGCCCCGACTGGAGCGCCACCACCTCCCGCAGCACACCGGTCAGCTGCTCCGCCATCTCCTGCGCGGAGGAGAACCGGCGGGCCGGGTCCGGGTCGGTGGCGCGGACCAGGAAGCGGTAGTACGACTCGTAGGTCCGGAAGACCGCGATGTTGTCCGGGTCGGGCAGCGAGTCCACGAAGACGTTCGTGTAGCCCTGGAAGTCGAAGGTCATCACGGCGAGCGTGCGCGCCACCGTGTACAGGTCGCTCGCCACCGAGGGGCCGACCTCGGCCACCTCCGGCGCCTGGTAGCCGACCGTGCCGTAGATCGCGGACTCGTCGTCGTCCATCCGCCGGACCGCGCCCATGTCGATGAGCTTGAGCTGGTCCTCGGACTGGATGGCGTTGTCGACCTTGAAGTCGCAGTACAGCAGGTTCCGGCTGTGCAGGTGGCCGAGCGCCTCCAGGGCCTCGATCCCGTACGCGCAGGCCTGCTCGACCGGCAGCGGATCGCGCCGGCCGTCCGGGGTGCGCCGGTCGTTGGCGATCTCCTTGAGCGACTTGCCGCCGACGTACTCCATGACGATGTAGCCGTCCAGGGAGCCGGTGCGCTGGTCGAGGTGCTCGACGAAGTTGTAGATGCGGACGATGTTGGAGTGCTCGATCTCGGCGAGGAAGCGGCGCTCGGAGATCGCGGCGGCCATGGCGTCCTGGTCGCCGGTGTCGAGCAGGCCCTTGAGGACGACCCACCGGTCGGAGACGGCCCGGTCGACGGCGAGGTAGACCCAGCCGAGGCCGCCGTGCGCGAGACAGCCCGCCACCTCGTACTGGCCGTGGACGATGTCCCCGCCCCGCAGCTTCGGCACGAAGGAGTACGGGTGACCGCACGTGGTGCAGAAGCCCTCCGTGCGGCCCGGCCGGTCACCGCGCGAACGGCCCACCGGCGCCCCGCAGTCGGAGCGGGAGCAGAATCGCTTCCGCTCGGGAACCTCGGGGTTCGCCATCACCGCGGCCCGAGGGTCGGGGCGCGGCACCTCCGGGATCGAGACGAGGCCCGCGCCCAGCCGGTTCCGGGCGGACTGCCCGGTCGACGTGCCCGAACTGCGCACCGACACCGAACGGGAGGAGGCGGCCCCCGAGAGCGAACGCGAGAGGCGCCCGGAGACCGAACGCCGGGAGGTCGAGGAGCGCGACGAGGCCCGCGAGGACGCCCGCGAACTGCTCCGCGAGGAGGCCGAGTCGGTCCCCCCGACCCCGCCCGTGCCCCTGCCGGGCACGGCCATCCCCGTCGGCGTCGACCCGATGAGCCCGCCGGGCGCGACCACCGGGGCGAGCCCGCAGGTGTCGCAGTACAGCTCGCCGCCTCCCATGTCCTCGTACGAACCCTCGCACGAAGGACGCTGACAGCTCCCCACGCCCGTCTCCCCGCTCACCACTGTTCCCCGCTCACCACTGTCGTCCTCCCGCGTCCCTCGGGCCGGACAGTACGTCCGCCGCCGCCTGCTGGTAGCGCAGCACGGCCTGTTCCGCGACCCGCAGATCGCAGGGCGCGCTCCACAGCATCCGGCGGGCCGCGTCGTACCGCTCCACGAGCAGCGGGTCCTCCGCCGCGCCCAGCCGGGCCACCTTCGCCTTGTACGCGTCGAGCCGGCCGCGCAGCTCGGCCCGGACCGCGAGCGGGGCCGTGACCGCGGTCAGCGACTCCCGGGCCCGCATCAGCTCGTCCTCCGCCTCCCGCTCCAGGGACTCCAGGAGCGGGGAGAGCCGGTGCCACTGGGCGTGCCTGCGGTACTCGGCGGCGGTCGCGAGCCGCTCCTGGAGCACGATCGGCGGCCCGCTGACGGCCGGCACCTCGGAGGCGGCGATCTTCGCGAGGACCTCGCCGCGCGCGGACCGCGCCTCGGCGAGCGTCCGGTCCGCCCGCGAGAGCACGTCCCGCAGCCGCAGCAGCCGGTCCTCGGAGTCCTGCCGGACCGCGAGCACCGCCTCGATCTCGCGCCGGACGTCCTCCAGGGCGAGCGCCGCCCGGTCGTACCGCCCGGTGTCGGGGCGGCCCCCGCCGGGCGCCGAACTCCCCGCGGCCGGACGCCAGAACGCCAGCGGATCGGTCACCACCTGGGAGCGCAGCGCGGTCAGCTCGGCGGTGATGTCCTCCAGGTCGTCCCCGGCCGGGTGCTCCCCGGGCCGTACCCCGACCGAGTGCGCGAGCGAGCGCGTCCGGCCCAGTTCGGCGGCGAGCAGGTCTATCCGGGCGGGCAGCGCCGACCAGACGGCGTCGGCGGTGACCACCATGTCGAGGGAGGACGCGTACAGCTCGTTCATCCGGCGGACGAGGCCCTCCAGGGTGAACCGCTCCGAGAGCAGCCCCTGTTCGCCCGCGCCGCCCGCGACGAGCACGCTCTCGCCGCGCAGCCGGTCGGTCAGCTCCAGGAGCTCGTCACGGCCGGGCCAGCGGCGCCTGGCGCGCACCTCACGGGCGTCCCGCAGGGCGCCGGTGTACACGTCGAAGCAGGTCCAGAGCAGGGTGATGGTCCGCTCGGTCGCCACCCAGCGGTCCCGGGTCGTACCGGTCAGCTCGGCCCCTTCGAGCAGTCTGCGGCCCGCGTGGTCCTGGAGGGCGAGGAGCGAGTCCTCGACCGCCTTGTGCTCGGCGCCGAGCCGCGCCAGCGCACGGTCCACCTCGTCCCGGTCCATCACCGGCCCAGGGGGTCCCGTGACGCCCATCGATCACCTCTTCCACCGCGCGTACAGGGGTTGCGTGCCGGGGTTCCCGGCCGGGTCACTTGTACAGGGGGGCGGGCGGCCCGGATATCCCGGGCAGGTCCGCCTGGAGCCACTGCTTGTACGCGGCCTGCCAGGGCCCGTTCCGGTACGCCACGAGGACCTGGTTGACCCGGCGGATCAGGTCGTCGTTGCCGAGTCTGGCGGCCACTCCGTAGAACTCGGTGGTGAACGGACGTCCCTTGAGCTCGACCGCCGGGTCCTGGGCGGCCTGTCCGGCCGCCAGGGCGTTGTCGGTGACGACCGCGTCGACCTCGCCCATCTGGAGCCTGGCCAGGCAGTCCAGCTGGTTGGGGACGGTGAGCAGGTCCTTGTCGTCCTTGGTGCCGTCGCGCTCGTCCTTGAACAGCGCGCCGAAGGAGTTCTCCTCCAGGGCCTCGTAGGCAGTCGAGCCCTCCGCGGTGCAGACCCGCTTGCCGCGCAGCGAGGAGTCGTAGCCGGTGATGTCCCGGGCGAGCTTGGGCGCCAGGACCTGCTGCCCGGCCTGGAAGTAGGCGGTGGAGAAGGCGACCTGCTGGATCCGCTTGCAGTTGATCGTCATCGTGCGCACGACGAGGTCGACCTTGCCGCTGTCGAGGGCGGCGATCCGCTGGTTGGTGGGGATCGCCCGGAAGATGACGGCGTCCTCGCTGCCCAGGATCGACTTGGCTATCGCCCGCGCCAGATCGATGTCGAAGCCTTCGAGGGCGCGCGTCTCCGGGTTCCGGTAGCCCCAGCGGTAGCTGGACTGGTCGACGCCGACGACCAGCTTCCCGCGGTCCTTGATGGCCCCGATCGACGGGCCGTCCGCCGACGAGGGGGTGAGGGAGGCCTCCGGCCGCTCGCAGGTGTCCGCCTTGATCTGGACCCCGGTGCCGACGCCGGGTCCGGGACCGTGCGTCCCGGGCGCGGCCGCCACGGCGCCGCCGTCGTGCGCCAGCGGAAGCAGCGTGAGCGAGGCGGTGAGCCCACAGGCCACCGCCATGGCGGTCACCCCGCCCCAGCCCCGGAACCGCCGCGCCGTCCGCCGCACCAGCGGGTACGTGCCGCTCGGCATCCCGCCCCCTCTCACCGGTACTCCGACAGTCTGCGGTTGATGCCGAGCACGGCGCCCGCCGCGCCCAGGACCGCGAGGGCGGCCGCGCCCAGGGGCAGCGCCGTCAGCGCGTCCCTGGCGTCCCCGGCGGCACGGGTGAACTCGGCCTGCTCATGGGCGAGGGCCCGCTCCAGGGCCGCGTCGACCTGGTCGAAGGACTGCCCCGTCGTCTCCTCGGCGCCGACGATCCGGCCGAGGGCGCCCTCGAAGTCGCCGGCGTCGTCCTTCGCGCGGGCGTCCTTGTGGCGCTGCTGCCACTCGCCCGTACGGGAGGCGGCCTCGTCGACCGGGGTGCGGCCCGCGTCGTCGTCGGACCGTTCCCCGGCCGTGGCCAGCGCGTCCGTCAGGGCCGCCATGCTCGCCGTGTACTCCGCCTCGTACCGGTCGTTCTTTCCGTCCTCGGTGAGGACGGCGCCCCGGGCGACCAGGGTCAGGTTCTCGTTGGCGCGGGCCGTGAGCGAGCTGATCCGGGCGACGTTGAGGACCTGGAGGGACTCCTGCCCGTCCTCCCGCGCGCTGTTCAGGCCGGTGCGCGCGACGGTGTGCGCGGCGAGGAGCCAGAGCACGACGACGACCGTGGCGGCGGTGGCGGCGAGCAGGCCGTGGTTGAAGACCCGGTGCGTCTTCGCGTAGTTGCGGCGCTGGGCCCAGACGAGGGCGGCGAGGGTGAGCAGGCCCAGACCGAGGGAGAGGAGGGGCCAGGCGCGGGCCGACTCGTCGTCCTCCTGGAGCCGTACCGTCTCCGCCGCGTACAGCCGCTCGGCCGCGGGGAGCAGGGTGCTGGTCATCTGCTGGTTGGCGTACCGCAGATAGGCCCCGCCCAGCGGCAGGCCCTGCCGGTTGGCGGCCCGGGCGCGCTCGACCAGGCCCGTGTAGCGGGGGAGCTGTTCGTTCAGGGTGGCGATCTCGCGGGCCGACTCGCCCGAACCGTCGGTGCCGGCGGCGGCCTTGACGAGGAGCCGGGCGGCGGTGGCGATGTCCCGGTCGTACCGCGCGCGGGACTCCGCGGGCTCCAGCGTGCCCGCGAGGAATCCGCTGGCGGCGGTGGTGTCCGCGTCGGCCAGGGAGCGGTAGATCGCGGCGGCGTCGGCGGACAGCGGCTGGCTGCGGCTGACGACGTCGTCGGCGGCGCCGGCCCGGTCGTCGACCTGGAGGGCGGTGACGGCGCCGAACGCGACGACGAGCAGCGCGAGGACGGCCCCGAGGATCTGGAGCCGGCCGGGCTCGGTCGTGGTGGCGACCCGCAGCCGCTCCCGTCCCACGGCCCAGGCGCCCCGTCCCGCGGGCGGGGCGGCGCCGGGCGCGGGCGACGGCTGCGCGGGCACGCCGACCGGGCGCGCGGGCGCGGGCGCCGTGCTCCGCGCCGCCGGGGCGGCAGGTGCGTTCGGCGGGTGTGTCACGTGACCTCCCCCTCGGTCGCCGACTTCGGCCGGTCCGGCCTGCAGTATGGCCGCAGGGGGCCGTCCGCACACCGGGATTGACTGGATCTTGTTCTTATCGTGCCGTATGCCCCCGGCACATCCGCAGGCGAATCCCCTCACTCTGAATACGTCGCCGGGCCGTGATCGGTTCCGTCCCGGAGATCGCTCGAACAGGTGAACACGGCTGCGGGGCGCCTCTTCCCGGCGAAGAGACGCCCCGCGAACCACCCCGCACCTCAGGCCCCGTAGCGCTCCCGCAGCCGGGTCCCCGCCTCCGGTCCCGCCGCCACCTCGTCCAGGGCGAGCAGCCCCGCCCCGAGCACCGGCGGCGCCGTCACGAAGCCGATGACGGCCTTCGGCGCCCGCTCGGCGAGGAGTTCACGGATCCGCTCCTCCAACTGCGGGTGGCGCGCGGCGAGCACGCTGCCGCCCAGCATCACCGGAGCCTCCTCCTCCAGGAGGCCGAGCCGCCCGAGCGCGACGGCCGACAGGGCGACGACCTCCTCGGCGAGCCGGTGCACCAGCGAGAGGGCCACCGGGTCGCCCTCCGCGCTCACCCGGAAGAGCACGGGCGTCAGCTCGTGCCGGCGCTCGACGGGCACGTGCCCCAGGTGCAGCGCCTCGATCAGCGCGTACATCGACTCCAGACCGAAGTGCGCGGGCAGCGCGCGCGCCAGCTCGGACGGCGCGCCGCGCCCGTCCTCGGCGCGCGCCGCGAACCAGAGCGCCTCCTCGGCCATGCCGCTGCCGCCGCCCCAGTCGCCGGACAGCTTCCCGATCGCGGGGAACCGCGCGGTCCGCCCGTCCGGGGTCATGCCGACGCAGTTGATCCCCGCCCCGCACACCACCGCGACACCGCGCGGCTCGTCCAGCCCGGCCCGCAGGATCGCGAAGGTGTCGTTGTGCACCCGCACCGACCGGCTCCAGCCCCTGCCGAGGATCTCGGCCTGGAGCGCGGTCTCCTCGACGGGCAGGTCGGCGTTGGCGAGACAGGCCGCGACATGCGCGAACGCGGGGGAGGCACCGGCGCCGCCGGCCTCCGCCCACGCCCGCCCGACGATCTCCGCCAGCGTGTCGACGGCCGTCGCCACCCCCACCACCGGCGGCTGGAACCCGCCGCCGCGCGCCGCCCCCAGGACGGCGCCGTCCCGGGAGAGGACCGCGACGTCGGTCTTGCTGTTCCCCGCGTCGACCGCGAGGAGGACGCCGTTCAGGTTCACGCCCACGCCAGGTGCTCCCGGTTGTGCGCGATCAGCCGGTCGGTGAGCCCGTCGGCGTACGCGTACTGCCCCACCAGCGGGTGCGCGAGCAGCGCCTTGAACACCCGGTCCCGGCCGCCGCGCAGCGCCGCTTCGAGGGCCAGGTCCTCGTAGGCCGTGACGTTCGCGATGAGACCGGCGTACAGCGGGTCCACCGGGGCGACCGGCAGCGGCGCGGCGCCGTGGGCACCGACCGCGGCCTGCGTCTCGATGACGGCGTCGTCCGGCAGGAACGGCAGCGTGCCGTTGTTGTAGGTGTTCACCACCTGGTACGGCGAACCGCCCCCGCCCAGCAGGGACGCGGCCAGGTCCACGGCCGCCTCCGAGTAGAAGGCGCCGCCGCGCTTGGCGAGCAGGGCCGGCTTCTCGTCGAGCGCCGGGTCCCCGTACAGGTCGAGGAGTTCCTTCTCCATCGCGGCGACCTCGGCGGCCCGCGAGGGCTTCGTGCCGAGCTCCCGCACCACCTCGTCGTGCGCGTAGAAGTACCGCAGGTAGTACGAGGGGACGACGCCGAGCCGGTCGAGGACCGGGCGCGGCAGCCGCAGGTCGTCGGCGACCGCGTCGCCGTGCTCGCCGAGCAGCCGGGGCAGCACGTTCTCGCCCTCGGGCCCCCCGAGGCGCACCGCCCGCTCCCAGGTCAGGTGGTTGAGCCCGACGTGGTCCAGGTGGACCTCGGACGGGGCCACGCCGAGGAGCGCGGCGAACTTCCGCTGGAAGCCGATGGCCACGTTGCACAGGCCGACGGCCTTGTGCCCGGCCTGGAGCAGCGCGCGCGTGACGATGCCGACGGGGTTGGTGAAGTCGATGATCCAGGCGTCCGGGTTGGTGCGCCGGACCCGCTCGGCGATGTCCAGGACCACCGGGACCGTGCGGAGCGCCTTGGCGAGACCGCCGGCGCCGGTGGTCTCCTGGCCGACGCAGCCGCACTCCAGCGGCCAGGTCTCGTCCTGCTGCCGGGCGGCCTGCCCGCCGACCCGCAGCTGCAGCAGGACGGCGTCGGCGCCCTCGACCCCGGCGTCGAGGTCGGTGGTGGTGACGATCCTCCCCGCGTGGTCCTGCTTGGCGAAGATGCGCCGGGCGAGCCCGCCGACCAGTTCGAGCCGGTCGGCGGCCGGGTCGACGAGGACGAGTTCGGTGATGGGCAGGGTGTCGCGCAGGCGCGCGAAGCCGTCGATCAGTTCGGGGGTGTAGGTGGAACCGCCCCCCACGACAGTGAGCTTCATGGTGTGAGTCAGCCCTTCACTCCGGTCAGTGTGACTCCCTCGACGAACGCCTTCTGGGCGAAGAAGAAGACGAGGATCACAGGGGCCATGACCAGAACGGTCGCGGCCATGGTCAGATTCCAGTCGGTGTGGTGCGCGCCCTTGAAGGACTCCAGGCCGTAACTGAGCGTCCAGGCGCCCGGGTTCTCGGAGGCGTAGATCTGCGGCCCGAAGTAGTCGTTCCAGCAGTAGAAGAACTGGAACAGGGCGACGGCGGCGATGCCGGGCCTCGCCATCGGGAGCACGATCCGGATCAGGGTGCGGAACTCGCCGCACCCGTCGATCCGCGCGGCCTCGACGTACTCGTTCGGGATGGTCAGCAGGAACTGGCGCAGCAGGAAGATGGCGAACGCGTCACCGAAGACCATCGGGATGATCAGCGGCCACAGCGTGCCGGAGAGGTCCATCTGCTTGGCCCAGAACAGGTACATCGGGATGATGACGACCTGCGGCGGCAGCATCATCATCGAGATGACGAGCAGCAGCGACAGGTGCCGGCCGCGGAAGCGGAACTTGGCGAGCGCGTACGCCACGGGTATCGAGGACACCACGACGAGGACGGTGCCGAGGCCCGCGTACAGCAGGGAGTTCCGCCACCAGGTGAGGAAGCCCTCGGTCCGGAAGACCTTGACGTAGTTGTCCCAGTGCCAGGAGTTCGGCGTCAGGTCCCGGGTGAGCGCCTGGTCGTCGCTCATCAGGGAGGTGAGGAGGACGAAGACGAACGGGAGGACGAAGAACAGGGCGGCGGCGATGCCGAGCGAGTGCACGGCGATCCAGTGCAGCAGCGCCTTGCGGCGGGCCCGCTTCAGGGCGGGGTTCGCCGTCTCGGGCCGGTCGGGGAGCGTTGCGGTCGTCATGGTTCAGTCACCCGAGCCGATCAGGCCGCCGCGCCGCCGCATCAGGAGCGCGGTGAAGGCCATGGAGAAGGCGAAGAGCACCAGCGCCACCACACAGGCCGCGCCGTAGTTGAACTGGCTGAAGCCGAGGCTGTAGACGAGCTGCGGCAGGGTCAGCGTGGAGTCGTCCGGGTGGCCGGGGACGAAGGTGACGCCGGAGCCGCCCATCACGCCCGAGGCGAGCTTGGAGGCCACGATCGGCTGCGTGTAGTACTGCATCGCGCCGATGATCCCGGTGACGACCGCGAAGAGCACGATCGGCGAGATGTTCGGCAGCGTGATGTAGCGGAACCGCTGCCACGGGGACGCGCCGTCGAGCTCGGCGGCCTCGTACTGCTCCTTCGGTACGTCGAGCAGGGCGGCCATGAAGATGACCATGAGGTCGCCGACGCCCCACACGGCGAGGACCGTCAGGGCCGGCTTGGCCCAGTCCGCGTCGTTGAACCAGGAGGGGGCGGGGATGCCGACCGCCTCCAGGAGCGAGTTGACCGGTCCGGTGCCGGGGTTGAGCAGGAAGACGAAGGCGAGCGTGGCCGCCACCGGCGGGGCCAGGTACGGCAGGTAGAAGAGGGTGCGGAAGACTCCGGCGCCCGTCTTGATCTTGGTGATCAGCATCCCGATGCCGAGGCCGAAGACGACCCGGCAGGAGACCATCACGACGGCCAGCCAGAGGGTGTTCTGCAGGGCGGGCCAGAACTGGGGCAGGTCGGAGAAGACGTACGACCAGTTGTCCAGGCCCCGCCAGGTCGGCGGGTTGAGGCCGTCGTACCGCATGAACGAGAAGTACAGCGTGGAGACGAGCGGATAGGCGAAGAAGACGCCGAATCCGATCAGCCAGGGCGACATGAACGCCAGGGTGCGGAGCGCGTTGCGCCGGCGCTTGTGCCGCAGGGTGTTGCGTCCCCCGGGGGAGGGGGCGGCCGGGGCGGCCGCCTCCTTCGCGGGCAGGGTGTCCGTGCTCATGGGTGGGTCCCGGCCGTCACTTCGCCGCGGCGATGTCGCGGTCGATCTGGGCCGCGGTGTCCGCGAGGCCCTTCTTGAGGTCGGTGACCTGGCCCTTCTCGTACCGCTGGGCGAACTTCTGGAGGGTGTCCTGGTAGGCGGAGCCGTTGACCGCGCCGTCCGAGGTGGTGGAGGCGGGGTGCCGGGCGATGTCCAGGAAGATCTTGAAGCGCGCGTCGAACTTCAGGTTCGGCGACTTGAGCGCCTCCAGGGTGGAGGGGACGTTGCCGATGTCGTTGGCGAAGCCCACCACGGCCTCGGTGTCCGTGGTCATGTACTTGACCAGCTCCCAGGCGGCGTTCTGCTTCTTGCTCTGCGGGGCGATGCCCATGATCGTGCCGGAGAGGTAGCCCTTGCCGTACTCGGCGATCTCGTCGTCGGCGACCGGCAGCGGCGCGACGCCGACGTCGAACGTCACCTTCGCCTCCTTGACGAAGTTCAGCCGCCACTCGCCGTCCAGCTGCATGGCGACCTGACCGGTGTGGAAGGGGTGCTTGGCGCCCCACTCGTCACCGAAGGTGCTGCGGTACTTGTCGAGCTTCTGGAAGCCGCCCAGGGCGTCCACCAGGGACTTCTGGTACGTCATCATCTCGGCGAACGCCGGGTCCTTCGCGACGGCCGACGTGCCGTCCGCGCCGAAGTAACCGTCGTGCTTCCACTGCGACATGTAGTGGGAGACGACGGTCTCGTAGCCGAGGTAGTTCGGCATGAAGCCGACCTGCTCGTAGGAGTCGCCCTTGGCCTTGGTGAGCGCCTTGGCGACCTCGGTGAACTGGGACCAGGTCTTCGGCGGGGCCTCGGGGTCGAGGCCGGCCGCCTTGAACGCGTCCTTGTTGTAGTAGAGGCCGTACGCGTCGGAGAGCAGCGGGAGGGAGCAGCGCCTGCCCTCGAACTGCGTGTACGACTGGAGGACCTTCGGGAAGATCTTGTCCAGGTCCAGCTTGTCCTTCTCGATGAAGGGCTTGAGGTCGGCGAGCGAGCCCGAGGCGCAGAACTTGCCGACGTTGGCCGTCGTGAAGGACGAGACGACGTCCGGGCCGTTCGACCCGCCCGCCCGCAGCGCCTGGCCCAGCTTGTCGTCGTTGATGTTGCCGACGACCTTCACCTTGATGTTCGGGTGGGCCTTCTCGAAGCGGGCGACGCCGGCCTGGATGGCCTTGACCTCGGCGGGGGCCACCCAGCCGTGCCAGAAGGTGATGGTCGTCGCTGCCTTGGGGTCGTCGGAGGCCGCGTTGTCCGCGGAGCCCGTACAGGCGGAGGCGAAGAGGGCGATCGAGGCGGTGGCGGCCAGTGCGGCGGCCGCTCTGCGCGGACGTACGGGCATGACGGTGTCTCCCTGTGGCGGAGGGCTTACGGGGGAAGGGGCGGAGCGAGGGGCGGTGGGTCGGTCGGTGGGTCAGCGCGAGGTGTCGAAGACCTCGTCGCGCGTGGTGGCGAGGGCGCTTTCGAGGGCGCCGCGCAGCACGGGGTGCCGGGACACCGCGGCGAGGACGAGCCGTGGCCGGGAGGCGGCGAGGTCGGCGAGTTCGGACTGGACGCGGGCGCGGAGGGGTTCGCCGCCGGCGACCAGGGCGGGGCCCGACAGCACGACCAGTTCGGGGTCGAGAACCGCGACGATCGAGGCGAGTCCGGTGGCGAGGCGCTCGGCGTACCGGTCGAGCAGCTCCGCGTACCGGGGGTCCTCGGCGTGTGCCTCGACGGCGTGGGCGAGCAGCCGGGCGGCGACCTCCACGTAGGGCTGCTCGGGGGTGTCGATCCCGGCGGCGCGGGCGATCCGGGGTACGGACTGGACGCCCGCGAGCTCCTGGAAGCCGCCGGAGTTGGCCTTGGCGACCTGGCGTACGAGCGGGGTGCCGGGCACGGGCAGGAAGCCGACCTCGCCGGCGCCGCCGGTGAAGCCGCGGTGCAGCCGTCCGCCGAGGACGAGGGCGGCGCCCAGGCCCGCCTCGTTCCACAGGAGGGCGAAGTCCGTGTGGCCGCGGGCGGCGCCGACGCGCTGCTCGGCGACGGCGACGAGGTTGACGTCGTTCTCGTACTCGAACGGGGGCAGGGCGGCGGCCAGCTCCTCCAGGAGGGTGGGGGAGTGCCAGCCGGGCAGGTGGGAGGCGTACCGCAGGCGCCCGGTGGCCGGGTCGAAGGCGCCGGGGGTGCCGATGACCAGGCGCCGGACGTCCTCGCGGGTGATCCCGGCGGCCTTGACGGCCCCGTCGAGGGCCTCGGTGACCTGGCGGACGACGCCGGACGCGGCGCGGCCGGGGGTGCGGAGCTCGTACTCGCCGACGATCTCGCCCGTGATGTCGGCGACGGCGGCGCGGATGCGGACCGGGGTGACGTCGAGTCCGGCGGCGTACGCGGCCCGCGCGTTCACCGCGTAGAGCTGGGCGTTCGGTCCGGGCCGGCCTTCGGTGGTGCCGGTGGCGACGACGAGACCGGCCGCTTCGAGGCGGGCGAGCAGCTGGGAGGCGGTCGGCTTGGACAGGCCGGTGAGCTTGCCGATCCGGGTCCGCGAGAGGGGGCCGTGTTCCAGGAGCAGGTCCAGGGCGGCGCGGTCGTTCATGGCGCGCAGGACGCGCGGTGTGCCGGGCGTTCCCGGGGTCGTACCGGCCATGAGGTCGCACCTGCCCTTCGGCTTCGATCGGGCCATTCTGCTGCCTTCCGGCGGCCCGTCTCCCCAACTGCACTGTTAGGAAAGTTTCCTATTCGGTGGGAGGAAAATAAGGCGGCCGTCACGGGGGCGTCAATACCCGGGCACGCGAGACGCCCCCGAAGGCAACCAAAGCGTTACCTGCGGGGGCGTCGGGCCGTACGGGGGGAGAGGGCTACTTCGAGAGGTCCGGCCTCGGCAGCGGGGTCGCCGCCGCCGACTGCGGCGAGGTCGCCGAGGAGAAGGCCGACGGGGCCGCCATGCCCGCGGTCGGATCGGCGGCCGCCTCCTCGGCCGGCGCCGGGACGCCGCCCACGATCCGGATGCCGGCCTCGTCCAGGCCCCGCTTGATCCGCCAGCGCAGCTCGCGCTCCACGCCCAGCGCCTTCCCCGGCATCGTCTTCGCCGAGACCCGGACGGTCATCGAGTCCATCAGCACCTCGACCAGGCCGAGCACCTCCACCGGGCCCCACAGGCGCTCGTTCCACGGCTCGTCCTTCGCCATGGACTCGGCGGCCTCGGTGATCACCGACTTCACCCGCTCCAGGTCCTCCGTCGGCCGGACCGTCACGTCCACGGCGGCCGTCGCCCAGCCCTGGCTGAGGTTTCCTATCCGCTTGATCTCGCCGTTGCGCACGTACCAGATCTCGCCGTCCACGCCCCGCAGCTTGGTCACCCGCAGGCCGACCTCCACGACCTCGCCGGAGGCCACGCCCGCGTCGACCGAGTCACCGACGCCGTACTGGTCCTCCAGGATCATGAAGACACCCGACAGGAAGTCCGTCACCAGGTTCCGGGCACCGAAACCGATCGCCACACCGGCCACACCGGCCGAGGCGAGCAGTGGTGCCAGGTCGATCTTGAAGGCGCCGAGGATCATCAGCCCGGCCGTGCCCAGGATCAGGAAGGACGCCACCGAACGCAGCACGGAGCCGATCGCCTCCGAGCGCTGCCGGCGCCGCTCGGTGTTGACGAGGAGACCGCCCAGGGCCGTCCCCTCCACCGCCTGCGCCGAACGGTTCATCCGCTCGATCAGCTTCGTCAGGGCGCGGCGGACGGCCATCCGCAGGAGCAGCGCGACGACCAGGATCAGCAGGATGCGCAGTCCCGTGTTCAGCCAGGTGGACCAGTTCTCCTCCACCCAGCTCGCCGCGTTCGTCGCCTTCTCCGCGGCCTCGTCCAGGGTCACCGGAAGGGGCTCGGGCTCGGTGGCAGCCGCCAGGGCGGACCAGGACAAGGGAGGACCTCCAGGTATCGCGTACGCAGGCCATCCACAGTAACGGGGCTTGGGGCATGGTCCCGTTGCCGTGTTCGAGGGAGAGACGGACCTCACCCGGGCAGACAGAAGGAAGACATGCCGATGTGGTCGAGAACACGCCGGGCCGTTCACCCCGATCCCGGTACGTGGTGGCGTTCCGACCAGGCATGAGGAGAGACTGAGAGCAGTTCGTCCCGGCGCGAGCCACGCGCCGCCGGCGTCATAGGAGGCATCCGTGCCGCATGTCCTGGTCCTCAACGCGTCGTACGAGCCGCTCGGCGTCGTACCGCTCCGCCGCGCACTCGTCCTCGTACTGGAGAACAAGGCTCTCTGCCTCGAGGAATCCGGCGCCTTCCTGCACAGCGAGACCCAAGTCGTCCCCGCGCCCAGCGTGGTGCGGCTGAAGCGCTTCGTGCGGGTCCCCTACCGGGGGCCCGTTCCCTTGACCCGCAGGGCCCTCTTCGCCCGTGACGGCGGGCGCTGCATGTACTGCGGGGGTGTCGCGACCAGCGTCGACCACGTCATCCCGCGCAGCCGCGGGGGCACGCACGCCTGGGAGAACGTGGTGGCGGCCTGCCGCCGCTGCAACCACGTCAAGGCCGACCGGCACCTGCGCGAGATCGGCTGGCGGCTGCGCCACCAACCGGCCCCGCCGACCGGCCTGGCCTGGCGGATCATCGGGACCGGACACCGGGACCCCCGCTGGCTTCCGTACCTCCAGCCGTACGGAGCCGAGGACGTGATGGCCCGGATCGACTCCGTCGCCGACGCCCCCGTGAGGGCGCTGACGACGGGTTGAGCCGGGCCTTTCGCGTATCCGGGCACGGGGACGCGGGGCGTGGGGCACGGGAGCGGCACCCCCTCAGGGGGCGGGCCGCTCCTCCGTCGTGCCCGAGGCCGTCGTGCCCCCGGCCGCCGTCGCCGGGGACGCCGTGCCCTCGGCCGGAGTGCCGGTGCCGGTGGCCGCGGCCCCCGCCCCCGTGGCCGGCACGGACGGGGAGGCGGCGGCGGGCGGCTTCCCGCCGGGGCCGGCCGGGCCCTTCGGCGGGGCCACCGCGTACGTCTCCACCGACCAGAGCGAGTAGCCGTACCGGGTCGCCCGCGTCTCCCCCTGCACCCGCAGGAACCGGGTGTCCGCCGCGTCCATCCGGACCGACTCCCGGCCGCCCCTGCCGTCCGCGACCGTCGCCGCCGTCCGCCAGACCCGCCCGTCGGCCGAGACCTGCACCCGGTAGCGGGAGGCGTACGCGTCCTGCCAGTGCAGCACCACCCGCCCTATCCGGGCCGGCTCGGGCAGCTCCAGCTGCCACCAGGCGCCGTCCTCCGCCGGGGAGGACCAGCGGGTGGCCGGATCGCCGTCCACCGCGAGGGAGGCCGGGAAGTCCGGTGTCTCGTCGCCCGAGGAGGAGGCCGTCGCCGCCCGCGCCAGGTCCGGGCCCGCCGTACGGGGGAAGGCCCGCACGGTCAGCACCCGCTCCTCGCCCGCGAAGGAGACCGGCACCCGGTACGCGCCCGCCGGCACGTCCGGAGCCACCGACACCCGCAGGGGCACGGTCGTCCGCGCGCCGCGCTCCACCACCGCCCGCTCCGGCAGCGAGACCGTGATCCCCTTCGGCGCCTTCGCCGTCAGCGGCCCGCGCACCTCGCCCGCGCGCCGCCCCGACAGCTCGACGTCCACCCGCTGGGCCGGGCCGCCGATCTCCGCGTCCGTCTCCGTACGGGCCAGGTCGAGCCCCGCACGCGGCCCGTCCGCGAACCACGGCACCAGCGAACGCACCTCGGGAGCCGGCCCCGCACCGCTCCACACCACCCGCAGCGCCTCGGCCCGCACCCCCTTGAGGTCGGCCTGCGTCCAGCCCGAGGCCGACAGCGGGCCGACCGGCCGCCACCCCTCGCCCTGGACGTACGCCTCCACGCGCGCGTCCCCGCCGGTACCCGCCGCGCCCGGCTCCGCCATCACCGTCAGGGCCTCCACGGGCCGCGCCCGGTCGAGCCGCACGGTGTACGAGCCGGTGGCGCGGTCGGCGGCGGCCACCGGGGTCCGGTCGGCGCCGGTCCAGGCCGCAGCCAGCTCCACCGCGCGCGTGAGGAACGGGTCGAGCACCCCCGCGCCGACCGTCACCCGGCCCGCCGCCAGCTCCTTCCGCAGCGCTTCGAGGCGCAGCTGCGCACGCCAGGCCGCCGCGCCGTCACCGGCGGTCTGGGCGCGCAGCATGTCGACCGCCGCCTCGCCCGCCTCGCCGTACCGGGAGAGCCGCTCCAGCCAGGGGCCGGTCTCGTCGTCGAAGGCGCCGTCCGCGGTGGCCGCGAGCCGCCCGGGGGCCCCGCGCATCACCGTGAACGCGGCCCGCAGCTCGCGGGCCGCCTTCGCCCGCGCGTCGGCCGCCGCCGGGCCCATGGCCGTGCGGGAGGCCCAGAAGGCCGTCAGGAGCGGCTTCAGGTAGGCCGATTCGCCCGCCGGGTCGAGGACCGAGGAGGCGCCGTTCCCGGCGAGCGCGCGGAGCGCCTCGCGGGCGGCCGGCTCCGGGCCCGCGAGGTCGTCGACGGCCGCCCGCCAGGACTCCCGCGGCCGGTAGCCGCGCGGGTTCCAGGCGTAGTCGGCGGCGGTGAAGAGCGGGACGCGGGAGGCGGCGGGCTGCTCCATGGCGAGCGCGAGGAAGGCGGCGGAGCCGGCGGCCACCGCGGGCTCCCGGCCCGTGGAAGGGCCCAGGAACAGCCGGTCCTGCGCGTAGTCGTTGACCGGGTAGTTGTCCATGGTGACCAGCGGGTGGCGCAGCGCGCTCCGCGCCTCGGCCAGCTCGCCGCCGGTGATCGTGCGCGGCACGACGCCGACCCCGGTCCACGCCACCCGCACGTCCGTGTCGAGCGTCTCCGCGAGCTTCACGCGGTACGCCGTCGCGCCGTCCTGGTAGTACTCCGTCGGCATCACCGTCAGCGGCTCGGCGCCCGGGTGCCGTTCGGCGAGATGGCGGGCGACGGTGTTCGCCACGCGCGCGTGGGCCCCGGCCGCGGCCTCGGGTCCCCGCCCGAAGGCGTCGGCGTCCCGGTCGCAGTGCCACTCGTCGTACGAGGCGTCCTGGAACTGGAGCTGGAAGAAGCGCACCCCGAGCTCCCACATCGCGTCGATCTTCCGTGTCAGCGCCGCCATGTCACCGGCCCTGGACAGGCACATGGACTGGGCGGGCGCGACGGCCCAGCCGAGCGTCACGTGCTGGGCGCGGGCCCGCTCCGCGAGCGCCCGGAACTCCGCCTGCCGCTCCGCCGGGTAGGGCTCGCGCCACTGCGCCCCCCGGTACGGGTCGTCGCCGGGCGCGTACAGATAGCGGTTCTGCTTGGTCCGGCCGAGGAAGTCGATCTGGGCGAGCCGCTGTTCGGCGGTCCAGGGGCGGCCGTAGAAGCCCTCGGTGATGCCCCGCTCGACCGTGCCGGGCCAGTCGCGCACGACGACCCCCGGGACCTCCCGGCCGGTGCCGACGAGCTGACGCAGCGTCTGCACGGCGTGGAACAGGCCATCCTCGCCCACCCCGTCCAGGACGACCGTGTCCCGGCCCTGGAGGCGGCCCGTCGCGAGTCGGTAGCCGCCGCGCGGCAGATCGATCCGGTCGGGCACGCGCAGGGCGGTCAGCGCCTTCTCCGCGGCCTCGCCGGAGGGCCCCGCGACCCGCAGGACCGGCCCCCGGCCCGGGAGTCCGGTGTGGACGGTCCGTACCCCGGCGGTCCGCAGCAGCTCGCGCAGGGCGGCGAGGGCGTACGGATCGGCGTCGTCGTCGGCGACCAGCGTCACCTCGTCCCCGAGGGGTACGGCGGGCCCGGCGCCGGTCAGGGACTGCGGCCGGGGCCAGACGGCGGGCACGCGCGCGCCGGGCGGCTTCGTGGAGCCGGGAGTCGCGGGCGGACCCGGTGCCGCGGTCGACGAGGTGACGGGCGTGCCCGGATCCGCGGGCGCCGCCGGGGCGAACGGCCCCGTCGGGGCGAGCGGCGAGCGCCGTGCCTCGGGGGCCGCCGGGACCGCCTGCGCCGAGCCCGGCACCGATCCGCCGAGGAGGCCGCCGATGACGGCCGCGGCGACGGCCGTCGCGGTGCGCTTCCTGCGCCCGAGGTGCACGGGCGTCTCCCTTCGGCCGGGCCGGCCGCTCCGCCGGTTGGTAACGAGTGGGTCACGAGCCCACCACCCGTCGCACGGAGTGTCAATGCAGGTGGCCGATGTGTCGCCTTTGCCCGGCGTGCCGTCGGCGAGGTGACGTCACTTCGTCGTGATCCGCCGGTAAAACGTGGTGCGGTGGGTAGGGCTCAGTCGTGACCCAGGTCCCACCAGTCGAGACGAACCGGGAGACCCCCGTGACCACGACCGCCCGCCACCTCGGACGGATACGGATTCCGCAGCAGCCGGCCCCCGCCGGCGAACCGCTGACCAGCGAACCGCCGCTCCCCGACGCGGCCCCCCTCACCAGCGAGCCGCCCCTGGCGGTGGCGACCCCCCTCACCAGCGAACCCAACGCCCCCGGCAGCGCGGGCGGCACGGAGTCCCCCGGAGTGTGAAGTGACCCTGGCCCGTCTCGCCGCCCGTCACGGCGTCGCCACCGACCACCGCCCCTCCGAAGGCGTCACCGTGCCCGTGCCGGACACGACCGTGGTGGCCGTCCTCGGCGCCCTGGGCGTGGACGCGACCACGCCGGAGGCGGTCACGGCCGCCCTCGAAGCGGCCGAACGGGCCGAGCGCGAGCGCCTGCTGCCCCCGACCCTGGTCCGGTGGCGCGGCGAGGAGCCCGCCGGGCCCCCGCCCGGACTGCCGCCCGGCACCCGGCTCCGCGTCACGACCGAGGACGGCGACGTCCACACCGGCGAGGAGTGGGAGCCGCTGCCCCTCGGCGTCCACACCGTCGAGGCGCAGGCCCCCGACGGGCGCGCCGCCACGGCCACCCTGATCGTGAGCCCCCCGCGCGTGCCCGGCCCCGGGCGGCGCTCCTACGGACTCCTCGTCCAGCTCTACTCGCTGCTCTCCACCCGCTCCTGGGGCATGGGCGACCTCGGCGACCTGCGCGAACTCGTCACCTGGGCGGGCCGCACGCACGGCGCGGGATTCGTCCAGGTCAACCCGCTCCACGCGGGCGTGCCCGGGGCGCCGAGCGACCCCTCCCCGTACCGCCCCTCCTCGCGCCGCTTCCCCGACCCCGTCCACCTGCGGGTCGAGGCCGTCCCCGAGTACGCCCTGATCGGCCCCGAGCGCCGCGAGGAGCTCGACCGCGTCCTCGGGGAGGCCGCCGAACTGCGCGAGCGGGTCCTCGGCAAGGGCGCGGCGATCGACCGGGACGCCGTGTGGGAGGTCAAGCGGCGCGCCCTCGAACTCGTCGTCGGGAGCGTGGAGACCGGCCCCGGGCGGCGCGCCGACTTCCACGACTTCCTCGCCGCCCGGGGCCGCGCCCTGGAGGACCACGCCACCTACCAGGCCCTCGCCGAGCGGCACGGACCCCACTGGCGGACCTGGCCCGAGGAGCTGCGCACCCCGCGCGCGGCGGAGGGCGTCGTGCGCGACGACCCCGCCCTCGCCGCCCGGGTCGACTTCCACTGCCGGCTCGCCTGGCTGACGGACCGGCAGCTGGGCGAGGCCGCCGAGGCCGCCCGGGAAGCCGGGATGGCGGTCGGGATCGTCCACGACCTGGCGGTCGGCGTCCACCCGGAGGGCTCGGACGCCTGGGCCCAGCAGGAGGCCTTCGCCGCCGGCATGTCGGTCGGAGCCCCGCCCGACGCCTTCAACTCCCGGGGCCAGGACTGGGGGCTGCCCCCCTGGCGCCCCGACGCGCTCGCCGCCTCGGGGTACGCCCCGTACCGCGGCCTCCTGCGCGAACTCCTGCGCCACGCGGGCGCGCTCCGCATCGACCACGTGATGGGCCTCTTCCGGCTCTGGTGGGTGCCGGAGGGCCGCGAGCCCACCGAGGGCACCTACGTCCGGTACGACGCCGAGGCGATGCTCGCCGTCCTCGTCCTGGAGGCCCACCGGGCGGGCGCCCTCGTCATCGGCGAGGACCTCGGCACGGTCGAGCCCGGCGTACGGGACCGGCTGGCCGCGCGCGGGGTGTTCGGCACCTCCGTGCTCTGGTTCGAGCGGGACTGGGACGGCACCGGCCGCCCGCTGCCGCAGGACGGCTGGCGCGCCGAGTGCGTGGCCACCGCCACCACCCACGACCTGCCGCCGACCGCCGCCCGCCTCGCCGGCGACCACGTCACCCTGCGGCACCGCCTCGGCCTGCTCGCCGGCGACCTGGAGCGCGAGCGGGCGGCGGACGCGGCCGAGACCGCCGAGTGGCTGGGGCTCTTCCAGCGGCTCGGGCTGCTCCCGGAGGGGCCGGGAGGGCCGGGGGACGACGAGGCCGAGATCCGGGCCGTCCACCGGTTCCTGCTCGGCACCCCGGCCCGCATGGTCGGGGTGTGGCTGCCGGACACGGTGGGGGACCGCAGACCGCAGAACCTGCCGGGCACCTGGGACGAGTACCCCAACTGGCGGCTGCCGCTCGCGGGTCCGGACGGCCAGCCGCTCACCCTGGAACGGCTCGCCGCCTCGCCCCGGGCGCACGCCCTGCTGCGCGAACTCCACGCCCGTACGACCGCCCCCGATCCCCGTACGGCACCCCCGGGCGCGCGGCGCGTTTAGGTGTTCGCTACGTTTGCACCGTGGACAAGAAGAACGCACTGCGCGCCGGCTCGCTCGCGGCCGGTACGACGCTGATGATGCTGCTCATGTCGTCCCCCGCGCTCGCGCTCACCCGCGACGACGGCGACGACCCGGCTCCCAAGCTGGAGGTCATCGAGACCCTCGGCCTGTTCGTGGTCGCACCGCTGGTGCTGTTCCTCGTCATCGCCGGACTGGTGATGGTGCTCGACAAGTCCAAGAAGGCCTGACCGCCTCCTCTTCCGCTCCGCCGAGGGCGCCGCACGGTACGACGTACCGTGCGGCGCCCTCGCGTGCGTCCAGCCCCTTCCGGGGCCGCGCCACGGGTCTCACGCGGTGGTCGAGAGCAGCTTGCGCAGCAGGCCGGTCAGCTGCGCCGCCTCCTCCTCGCTGAGCGCGGCCCCCAGGGCGGCCCGCTGCTCCGCGAGGCCGGCCCCGACCGCCTGGTCCACCAGCTCCTTGCCGCGCTCGCTGAGGGTGACCCGCAGTCCGCGCCGGTCGTTCGGGTCGGGGCTGCGGGTGAGCAGCCCGGCCTTCTCCAGCTTGTCCAGCCGTCCGGTCATCCCGCCGGTGGTGATCATCAGCGTGGCGGTCAGCTCGCGCGGTGAGAGCGTGTACGGCTCCCCGGAGCGGCGCAGCGTCGCGAGCACGTCGAACTCCCCGAGGGCCATGCCGTAGGGCGCGTACGCCTTGTCCACCCTGGCCCGCATGGCGTTCGAGAGCCGGTAGATCCGCCCGAAGACCGCCATGGGGACGGTGTCCAGGTCCGGGCGGACGGCCGCCCACTGGTCGGCGATGGCGTCGACGGCGTCGTGGGCGGGGGGCTGCGTGTCCATGGTTCCAGTCTTCCCTCCCCTCTTCCTCGATGGCAAGCCACTCCCGAGCAAGCCACTTGCAAGTAAGTAGCTTAGTGGTAAGTTAATTACCGCCAAGCCAGTCCGGTCCGCAGCCGGCCGGCATCCGCACGAGGGGGAGACCGTCATGTCCACCGTCATGTCCAGCAAGGCAGCCGTCGTCGCACTGACCGCCCTCGCCCCGATCTCCTGGGGTTCCACCTACTTCGTCACCACGGAGTTCCTGCCGCCCGACCGGCCGCTCTTCACCGGCCTGATGCGCGCCCTGCCCGCCGGACTCCTGCTCCTGGCGCTCACCCGCAAGCTCCCGCGGGGCGCCTGGTGGTGGAAGTCCGCGGTCCTCGGGGCCCTCAACATCGGCGCCTTCTTCCCGCTGCTCTTCCTCGCCGCCTACCGGCTCCCCGGCGGAGTCGCCGCCGTCGTCGGCTCCGTCGGCCCGCTCTTCGTCGTCGGACTCGCCGCCCTCTTCCTGGGCGACAGGCCGACGGTGAGGTCCCTGGTCACCGCCGTCGCCGCCGCCCTCGGCGTCAGCCTCGTGGTCCTCAAGGCGGGGGCCGCGCTCGACCTCGTCGGGGTGATGGCCGGACTGCTCTCCGCCCTCTCCATGTCGGCGGGCGTCGTCTTCACCAAGCGCTGGGGCCGCCCCGAGGGCGTCGGCGCCCTCGCGCTCACCGGGTGGCAGCTCACCGCCGGCGGTCTGGTCATCCTGCCGATCGCCCTCCTGGTCGAGGGTGCGCCGCCCGCCCTGACCGGCACCCACCTGGCCGGCTACGCCTACCTCGCCCTCGGCAACACCGCGATCTCCTACTTCCTCTGGTTCCGCGGCATCGAGCGGCTCGGTGCCTCCTCGGCCACCCTCCTCGGTCCGCTCTCGCCGCTCACCGCCGCGGTCATCGGCTGGGTGGCGCTCGGTCAGGCGCTCGGCCCGGTACAGGTGCTCGGCATGGTGATCGCCTTCGGCGCCACCCTGGCGGGGCAGCTGGGACCCCGTACCCCGAAGGTCTCCACCACCGTCCCGGAGTCCGCTGAACCGTTCAGTTCCACTGAAAAGAACGGTCAGGAAGTTTCGATGGACCTGGAGGTTTCGGGAGTGCGACGGTAGGCGGCATGAGCCTGATCACCGCCCGCCACCCGACCCCCGCCGAAGCCACCGCCGACTCCGAGACCTCCGCCGACCCCGAAGCCGCCACCGCCTCCGAAGTCCCCGCCGAAGCCACCGCCACGGAAGTCCCCACCGAAGCCACCGAGAGGCCGGTGCCCGCGAGGAAGCTCGCGCGAGGCGCCGGCCTCGGCGTTCTCCTCGCCCTCCTCGCGACCGTCGTCTGGTCCGGCAGCTTCGTCGCCACCCGGGACATGGCCGACACGGTCCCCCCGGTCCAGGCCGTCTTCTGGCGGTGGATCATCGCGCTGGCCGCCGTCGCCCCGTTCGCCGTCCGGCCGTTCCTGCGGCAGTGGAGGACGATCCGCCGCCACCTCGGCTTCGTCGCCCTCGCCTCGCTGTTCGGCGTCGCCCTCTACAACACCCTCGTGCACCAGGCCGGACTGACCACCTCCGCCTCCGACATGGGGATGATCATGGCTGCCTCCCCGGTGCTGATGGCGCTCTACGCCCGGCTCGGCGGCGAACGCCTCGGCACCCGGCGCGTCCTCGGGATGCTGATCGCCGCGCTCGGCGTGCTGCTGCTCGTCGGAAAGGGCTCGCTCACCCTCGACCTCTCCGCCGGCGACCTGTGGATGTTCGCCGCGGCCCTCTCCTTCGCCTCGTACAGCGCCCTGCTCAAGCGGAAGCCCGCCGGGATCGACGGACTCGCCTTCCTCTTCACCACCTTCCTGCTCGGCGCCCTGATGCTCGCCCCCGCCTACGCCGTCTCCCTCGCCGTCCAGGGCGGGTTCACCGTCGGCGCCGCGACCGCCGGCCCGCTGCTCTACGTCGGCGTCCTCTCCTCCGCCGTCGCCTTCTTCGCCTGGAACAGGGCGATCGCCCTCATCGGCGCGGCGCGCGCGGGCGTCGTCTACTACCTCCAGCCCGTCTGCGTCGCCCTCCTGTCGTACGCGTTCCTCGGCGAACGGCTCGGCGTCCTCGGGGCCGCCTGCATGGCGCTCGTCCTCGGCGGAGTGGCGCTGAGCTCGGCCCGGTAGGTTGCGCCCCATGACCGAGTGGGACATCAAGAAGCTCCAGATCCTCCGCACCCTCCGTGACCGCGGCACCGTCACCGCGACCGCGGAGGCCCTGCTCATGACCCCCTCGGCCGTCTCGCAGCAGCTCACCAACCTCGCCAAGCAGCTCGGCGTGCGGCTCCTGGAGGCCCAGGGCCGCCGGGTCCGGCTCACCGACGCCGCCCATCTGGTGCTGCGCCACGCGGAGGTCGTCTTCGCCCAGCTGGAGCGGGCCGACGCCGAACTCGACGGATACCTGCGGGGCGAGGCGGGGCAGGTGCGGGTGGCCGCGTTCTCGACGGCCGTGCCCGCCCTCGTCGTGCCCGCCGTACGGCAGTTGAGGAGCGCGCACCCCGGGCTCGACCTCCGCGTCCGGGAGGCCGAGGCGGCGGAGGCGTACGAGCTGCTCACCGCCGGCGAGGTCGATCTGGCGCTCTCGCTCGCCGCCCACGCCCCCTCCGCGCGCGACCCCAAGTTCAGCCGGGTGCCGCTGCTCGCCGACCCGCTCGACGTCGCTCTGCCCGCCGGGCACCCGCGCGCCGACGCGCCCGGTCTGCGGCTCGCCGACCTCGCGGCCGAGCCCTGGATCTTCGGCGGCTCCGGGCCCTGGTCCGAGATCACCACCGCCGCCTGCGAGGCCGCGGGGTTCGTGCCCGAACAGGCCCACAGCGCCTCCGGCTGGACCGCGATCCTCGCCATGGTCGAGGCCGGGATGGGGATCGCGCTCGTCCCCCGGATGGCCTCCGCCGAACGCCGGGGCGGCGCCGGGGTCGTCATGCGCGTCCTCGCCGCCGACCAGCCGCGCCGCCATGTCGTCGCGGCGGTACGGCGGGGGGCGGAGGAGGGCCCGGCGGTGGCCCGGGTTCTCGCGGCCCTGCGCCAGGCGGCGACGGCCCGGGAGACCCTTCAGCAGGCCTGAGCCCCGACCTTTCCGCCCCGCCCCCGGACCTTTCAGCAGGTCTGAACGTACCTGTCGAAAACATTCGATGGACCCGGGCCTCAGGCGGAGGGAGGCTCGTCCCATGAGCAGCCTCGACGCGCACCAGGACCCGCACGCCAACGACGCCGCCCCCTACTCCGGCGGTGACCCGTACGCCGACTACCGCACGGGCGACTTCCCCTTCACCGAACTCGTCGACCTCGCCGACCGCCGCCTCGGCGCGGGGGTCGTCGCGGCGAACGACGAGTTCTTCGCCGAGCGGGAGAACCTCCTCGTCCGCGAGCGCGCCGTCTTCGACCCGGAGCACTTCGGCCACAAGGGCAAGATCATGGACGGCTGGGAGACCCGCCGCCGTCGTGGCGCCGACGCCGAGAACGTCTTCCCCGCGCCCGAGGACCACGACTGGGCGATCGTCCGGCTCGGCGCTCCCGGTGTGATCCGCGGGATCGTCGTCGACACCGCGCACTTCCGCGGCAACTACCCGCAGCGGGTGAGCGTCCAGGCCACCTCCGTGGAGGGGTCCCCCGGCCCCGCGGAGCTGCTCGACGCGAAGTGGGAGGAACTCGTCCCGCCGACCCCCGTCCGGGGCCACGCCGCCAACGGCTTCACGATCACCGCCGAGCGCCGCTGGACCCACGTCCGGGTCTGCCAGCACCCCGACGGCGGCATCGCCCGCCTCCGCGTCCACGGCGAGGTCGTCCCCGACCCCGAGTGGCTGGACCTGCTGGGCACCCTCGACCTGATCTCCGTACTCAACGGCGGTTCGTACGAGGACGCCTCGGACCGCTTCTACTCCTCGCCGACCCAGATCATCCTGCCCGGCACCTCCCGCAAGATGGACGACGGCTGGGAGAACCGCCGCCGCCGGGTGCGCGGCACCAACGACTGGGTGCGCTTCCGGCTCGCCGCGCAGGGCGCCGTCCGCGCCGTCGAGATCGACACCGCCTACCTCAAGGGCAACTCGGCCGGCTGGATCGCCCTCCAGGGCCGTAACGGAGAGACGGGGGAGTGGTTCGAGATCATCCCCCGGACCAGGCTCCAGCCCGACACCCTCCACCGCTTCAAGCTGCCCGCCCGGGCCGTCGTCACCCACGTCCGCCTCGACGCCTTCCCGGACGGCGGCGTCGCCCGGATGCGGCTGCACGGGGCGCTGACGGAGCAGGGCGCGGCCGACCTGCGCGCCCGGTTCACGGCGCTCGGCGGCTGACACGCCTCCGCCCGGCGGAGCGGCAGCGCGCCGACGCCCGCCCGCCGGGCGGACCTCACACAGGAGAAGGGGCGCCCCCACGGGGGAGGGCGCCCCTTCTCGCGCACCGGCTGCCGCCGGACTACTTCGCGGCGGCCGCGTCCGCCGCCTGGGCCCGCAGCGCGCGCTCCACGCCCGCGCGGCACTCGGTCACCAGACGCCGCAGCGCCGGCGCCGGGTCGTGCTCGGTGATCCACGCGTCCGTCGCGTCCAGGGTCGCCCGCGAGACCTGGAGCGTCGGGTAGAGGCCGACCACGATCTGCTGGATCATCTCGTGGCTGCGGGTCTCCGAGACGCCCTTGATCGCGGCGAAGTACTTCGCCGTGTACGGGGCGAGCAGCTCGCGCTGGTCGGACTGGACGAAGCCGCCGATGACGGACTCCTGCACGGCGTTCGCCAGCTTGTCGTCCTCGACGACGGAGGCCCAGGCCTCCGCCTTCGCCGTCTCCGACGGGCGGGCCGCACGGGCGGTCGCCGCGTGGCGCTCGCCCGCCGCCGTGCGGTCGCGCTCCAGCTCGCCGGCGATCTCCGTCTCGTCGTAGACGCCGGTCGCCGCGAGCCGCTGCACGAACGCCCAGCGCAGCTCGGTGTCGACCGCCAGACCCTCGACGGTCTCGCGGCCCTCCAGGAGGGCGGCGAGCAGGTCCAGCTGCTGCGGGGTGCGGGCGGTCGCCGCGAAGGCGCGGGCCCACGCCAGCTGGTGGTCGCCGGCCGGCTCGGCCGCCTGCAGGTGCGCGAGCGTCGCCTCGGTCCAGCGGGTCAGGCCGGCCTCGCGCCACTCGGGCGCCGCGTACAGGTCGAGGGCCGCCTTGACCTGGCCCTGGAGCGACTGGACGACGCCGATGTCGGTCTCCTTGCCGACGCCGGAGAGCACGAGCTCCAGGTAGTCACGGGTGGCCAGCTCGCCGTCGCGGGTCATGTCCCAGGCCGAGGCCCAGCTCAGGGCGCGCGGCAGCGACTCGGCGAAGTCGCCGAGGTGCGCGGTGACGTTCTTCAGGGACACCTCGTCGAGGCGGACCTTGGCGTACGACAGGTCGTCGTCGTTGAGGAGGACCACGGCCGGGCGGGCCTTGCCGACGAGCTGCGGTACGGCGGTCAGCCCCTCGGCGGCGATGTCGAGTTCGAGGCGCTCGGTGCGGACCAGCTTGCCGGCCTCGTCGAGGTCGTAGAAGCCGATGGCGATCCGGTGCGGGCGCAGGACGGCCTCGCCCTTGGCGCCGGCGGGCAGCGCCGGGGCCTCCTGCCTGACCGCGAAGGCGGTGATGGCGCCGTTCTCGTCGGTCTCGATCTCCGGGCGGAGGATGTTGATGCCGGCCGTCTCCAGCCACGCCTTCGACCAGGTCTTGAGGTCGCGCCCGGAGGTCTCCTCCAGGGCGCCGAGGAGGTCGGAGAGGCGGGTGTTGCCGAAGGCGTGCGCCTGGAAGTAGGCCTGGACGCCCTTGAAGAACTCGTCCTGGCCGACGTAGGCGACGAGCTGCTTGAGGACGCTCGCGCCCTTGGCGTACGTGATCCCGTCGAAGTTGACGAGCACGTCCTCCAGGTCGTTGATCTCGGCCATGATCGGGTGCGTGGACGGCAGCTGGTCCTGGCGGTAGGCCCAGGTCTTCTCCGCGTTGGCGAAGGTCGTCCAGGCGTTGGGCCAGCGGGTGCCCGCCACCGAGGCCTGGCAGGCGACGGAGGTGTAGGTGGCGAACGACTCGTTCAGCCACAGGTCGTTCCACCACTCCATGGTCACGAGGTCGCCGAACCACATGTGGGCGAGCTCGTGCAGGATCGTCTCGGCGCGCCGCTCGTACGCCGCGTCCGTCACCTTCGAGCGGAAGACGTACTGGTCGCGGATGGTGACCGCGCCCGCGTTCTCCATCGCGCCCGCGTTGAACTCGGGCACGAAGAGCTGGTCGTACTTGGCGAACGGGTAGTCGTACGCGAACTTCTCCTGGAACCAGTCGAAGCCCTGGCGGGTCACGTCGAAGATGTGGTCCGCGTCGAGGAACTCGGCGAGCGACGGACGGCAGTAGATGCCCAGCGGCACCGTCTGCCCGTCCTTCTCGTACGTCGAGTGCACCGCGTGGTACGGGCCGACGATCAGCGCGGTGATGTACGTGGAGATCCGCGGGGTCGGCTCGAAGACCCAGAGGTCGTCCTTGGGCTCCGGGGTCGGCGAGTTCGAGATGACCTTCCAGCCGGCCGGGGCCTTCACGGTGAACTGGAAGGTCGCCTTCAGGTCGGGCTGCTCGAACGAGGCGAAGACCCGCCGCGCGTCCGGCACCTCGAACTGGGTGTACAGATAGGCCTGGTCGTCGACCGGGTCGACGAAGCGGTGCAGACCCTCACCGGTGTTGGTGTACGCGCAGTCGGCGACGACCTTGAGCTCGTTGCGGCCCTCCTGCAGATGGCGCAGGGCGATCCGGGAGTCCCGGAAGACGGCGCCGATCTCCAGGGCGTGGCCGTTGAGGACGACCTCGTGGACGGCGGGCGCGACGAGGTCGATGAAGGTCGAGGCACCGGCCTCGGCGGAATCGAAGCGGACGGTGGTGACGGACCGGTAGGTGCCGCCCTCCTGCGCACCGGAGAGGTCGAGTTCGACCTCGTACGCGTCCACGGTCAGCAGCGCCGCCCGCTGCTGAGCCTCTTCACGGGTCAGGTTCGTGCCAGGCACCCGGTCAACTCCTCGGTTTCGTGACGTTTGGCCCATCCTTCCACGGGGCGCCTCGGCGGCGCACCGGACATTTCCACGGCGGCGGACCGGGTCGCGGCACGCGTGAGGGGCGGCCACCCCGGTGGGTGGCCGCCCCTCGCGCGTACGGTGCGGATCAGCCCTTGAGCTCGGCCGCGACCAGCTCCGCGATCTGCACGGCGTTGAGCGCCGCGCCCTTGCGCAGGTTGTCGTTGGAGAGGAAGAGCGCCAGACCGTTGTCGACCGTCTCGTCCACGCGGATGCGGCCGACGTACGAGGCGTCCTTGCCGGCCGCCTGGAGCGGGGTCGGGATCTCGGAGAGCACGACGCCCTCGGCGTCCTTCAGGAGCTCGTAGGCGCGCTCGACGCTGATCGGGCGCTCGAAGCGGACGTTGACCTGGAGGGAGTGGCCGGAGAAGACCGGGACGCGCACGCAGGTTCCGGAGACCTTGAGCTCCGGGATCTCCAGGATCTTGCGGGACTCGTTGCGGAGCTTCTGCTCCTCGTCGGTCTCGAAGGAGCCGTCGTCGACGATCGAGCCGGCCAGCGGGACCACGTTGAACGCGATCGGGCGCTGGTAGACGGTGGGCTCGGGGAACGCGACGGCCTCGCCGTCGAACGCCAGCTGGTCGGCGGTCTCGGCCACGGCGCACGCCTGGGTGCGCAGCTCGGCGACGCCGGCCACGCCCGAGCCGGAGACGGCCTGGTAGGTGGTGGCGATCAGCGCGGTGAGGCCGGCCTCCTGGTGGAGGGGCTTGAGGACCGGCATGGCGGCCATCGTGGTGCAGTTCGGGTTGGCGATGATGCCCTTGGGGCGGTCCTTGATCGCGTGCGCGTTGACCTCGGAGACGATCAGCGGGACCTCGGGGTCGCGGCGCCAGGCGGAGGAGTTGTCGATCACGACGGCGCCCTGGGCGGCGACCTTCTCGGCGAGGGCCTTGGAGGTGGCGCCACCGGCGGAGAAGAGCACGATGTCCAGGCCGGTGTAGTCGGCGGTGGAGGCGTCCTCGACCGTGACCCCGTCCACGACGGTGCCGGCGGAGCGGGCGGAGGCGAAGAGCCGCAGCTCGTCGACCGGGAAGTTCCGCTCGGCCAGGATCTTCCGCATGACTGTGCCGACCTGACCGGTGGCTCCGACGATTCCGACCTTCACGGGGACTCCTCCGTACGTATGTGCAGGTTGCTGCCGGTCCATGATGCGTATGTCCCGGGTCGCCTTGTCCAATCCATTGTCCAAGGGTCGGGACGGGTGCGGGGCTCTTCCCCGGCTCCGCCGCCCGGCTCCGCCCCTCAGCCCTCCTTCGTGCGGGCGTAGTGGCGCGAGGCCTTGGCGCGGTTGCCGCAGACCGCCATCGAGCACCAGCGGCGGGTGCCGTTCCGCGAGGTGTCGAAGAAGTGCAGGACGCACGCCTCGTGGGCGCAGGCCCGGATGCGGTCGGGGGCGCCGCGCAGCAGGTCGAGGTAGTCGCGGGCGGCGGTCCAGCCCGGGCCCCGGGCGGGGTCGTCGAACTCGGGCCGTTCGCCGGGGCCTTCGGCGGTGAGCGTGGCCCGGATGCGGCCGTGGTCGAGGACGGCGTCGACCCGCGCGGTGGCGGCGGGGTCGCCGGGGTGGTCGACGAGCGCGGCCAGCGCGTCCCGGGCGGTGAGCGTGTGGCGCAGGGTGGCGGCGTCGGCGGTGAACCGGTCGTCCAGGCCGTTGGCGGCGAGCCAGACCGCGAGGCCCTCGACCCCGGAGAGCAGGTCCCGGCGGACGCCCTCCTCGTTCCAGCGGGTGTTGAGGAGGTCCAGGGAGACGGGCTCGCCGGTGAGCGGTCGTGGGTCGATGGCGGTCATGGCGGGAGCCCTCCTCGATGAACTAACCCCTCAAGGGTACGTGAGCGGTTGACGCTCCTCGCGTCTAACCTCTAAAGTCGTATTAAGAGGTTAGCCCGAGGGGGCCGGCCACGCCAGGAGGACCGCCATGACCGCCATCGGCACGCTCACCACCCACCACGTCGGCCTGAACGTCACCGACCTCGACCGCTCGCTCACCTTCTACGGGGACGTCCTCGGCTTCGAGACCCTCGGCCGGGGCGCCGAGGGGGAGAGCCGCTTCGCCTTCCTCGGCCGGGACGGCCGCCTGGTCCTCACCCTCTGGCAACAGGCCGACACCGCGTACGCCCCCGGCCGCGCCGGCCTCCACCACCTCGCCTTCGAGGCGGAGTCCCTCGACCACGTCCGCGCCGCCGAGGCCGCGCTCACCGCGCGCGGCGCCACCTTCGCCCACGAGGGCGTGGTGGCCCACCACGAGGGCGCGGCCTCCGGCGGCATCTTCTTCCACGACCCGGACGGCACCCGCCTGGAGATCTCGGTCCCGAAGGGCGCGGAGGGCGCGGAAGCCCCCTCGGGCTCGGCTCCGACCTGCGGTTTCTTCTAAGGAGGACCCGATGACCACCGTCCCCGCCTACCACGACGGCTCCCTCGCCGTGCAGGCGCACCTCGGCGTCCAGGAGCTCGCCGCCCACGTCGGCCGCTCCATCACCCCCGGCATCCGCCCCGTCGCCGCCGCCTTCCTGGAGGCCCAGCCGATGCTGATGATCGGCGCGGCGGACCGCGCCGGCGGCGTCTGGGCCGGCCTCCTCACGGGCCCGCCCGGCTTCACCCGCGCCACCGGCCCGCACACCGTCTCCGTCGCCGGCGGCATCCCGGCCCACGACCCGCTCGCCGACGCGATCACCCCCGCCGGCACACCCGTCGGCACCCTCGCCCTCGACCCCCGCACCCGCCGCCGCATGCGCCTCAACGGCATCGCCCGGCCCAGCGCGCGCGGGTTCACGATCGAGGCCGAACAGGTCTTCTCGAACTGCCCGAAGTACCTCCAGAAGCGGGAGTGGTACGGCTCCGACGCCGCCCGCCCCGAGACCGGTGCCGTGCGGCACGGCGAGGCGCTCGCCCCCGACCAGGTGCGCCGCGTCCGTGCCGCCGACACCTTCTTCGTGGCCACCGCCGCCCCCGACGGCGTCGACACCAGCCATCGCGGCGGCAACCCCGGCTTCGTCCGGGTCGACACGCCCCGGGAGCTCAGCTGGCGCGACTACCCCGGCAACGCCATGTTCCTGACCCTGGGGAACCTGGAGGCGGACGGCCGCGCGGGCCTGCTGTTCCTGGACTGGGAGACCGGGACGACGCTCCAGCTGAGCGGCCTCGCCCACACCGAGTACGGCCCCGACGGGCGCGTCACCCGCTTCCGCGTCGAGCGCGTCGTCGAGACCCCGGCGGGGAGCCCCCTGCGCTGGTCGCCCCCGGAGTACTCCCCGTCCAACCCGCCCGCCGACACCCCGTGACCACCGCCCCGCGTACTGGCTCTAACCTCGGCTCATGAAGCAGGAGTTGAGGGTGGCGGCCTACGCCGTGTGCGTACGGGACGGGGAGGTGCTCCTCGCCCGCTGGGTGGCGGGCGACGGCACCAGGCGGTGGACCCTGCCGGGCGGCGGCATGGAACACGGGGAGGAACCCGTACAGACCGTGGTCCGCGAGGTGGAGGAGGAGACGGGCTACCTCACCGAACCCACCGCCCTCCTCGGAATCGACTCCATCCGCCGCGCCCGGCTGCGCCGCCTCGCGGGTCCCGGAGACTTCCAGGGGCTGCGGATCATCTACGAGGTCCAGGTCACCGGCGGTGCGCTCCGCAACGAGACCGGGGGCTCCACGGACCTCGCCGCCTGGCATCCGCTCGACGCCGTCCCCGGCCTGGCCCGCGTCGAACTCGTCGACATCGGCCTCGACCTCTGGCGCGAACGGCCCCCGGTGGGCCGCTCCCGGCTCGCCGATCCGTCGAACGGCTGAGAACCGCTCGACCGGCACCCCGGCGGGTCACCGGGGCAGGACGGCGACGTACGCGGCGGGCTGCCGGTCGGGCGCGGCCATCAGGGCCGTACGCACCACGGTGGCCTGCTGGTCCATCGCCTCGCGCAGCTTGCGCGGGGTCAGGTGGACGACCGTGATGCCGAGCCGCTCCAGGTGCTCGCGCTTGCGGGTGTACTCGGACCACACCGCGTCGTCCTCCTGCCGGGGAGCCCGGGTGTCCAGCTCGACGGCGACCGCCTGGTCCGGCCAGTAGGCGTCCACCCCGCCCAGGTGCGGGCCGCCCGGCAGCCGCAGGTCCACGTTCCACAGCGGGTCCGGCAGGCCGAACGCCCGCACCATCTCGTACAGCCGCTCCTCGGAGAGCGACCGCCCCTCGGCGAGCAGCGTGTCCACCGCGTCCACCACGTGCGGCCGGGTGAGCAGCCGTGCGCGGCTCAACTCCCGCACCACCGCACCCGGTTCGCAGTGCCCGCCGCGCACCGCCTCGGTGAGCAGCCGGCGTACGGTCTCCGCGTCCGAGAGCCCGGACACCGCGTCGGCGACGGCGCGGGCGACCGGGGCGACCGGCACACCCGTCAGCGCGACGGGCTCGGGGGACTCGGGGGCGCGCACCACCCGCACCCAGCCGGTCGAGCGCAGCCGCCGGGTGCGCGGGACCAGGACGTCGATCCGCTCCAGGGAGGTGAGCGGGGGAGCGGAGGCGAAGCGGTGCAGGTTCAGCGCGGCGAGCCCGGTGATCATCGCGTCGGGCCCCTGGGTGGGGAGGGCCGCGGTCCTGCGGGCGTAGAGCAGCGCGGCGTGCAGCCGGTCCTCGCTGGTGGGCGGCCCCGGCTGGAGCAGGAAGACGCCGGGCAGCAGCTGCTGCCAGCCGCCGGGCCGGCAGCGCGCGGCGACCTCGCCGGCCGGGATGCCCCGGGCCCTCAACTGGTCCGCGGACGCGAGGCGTTCCGTGCCACCGGTGCGGGAGGCGAGGGGGAGGGGGCGGGGGGTGATGGGGGTGTTGTGGTTCATGCCGGGGGTCTTCCGCTCCCGAAGGCTCCCCTAACCCCTGTTACACGCTCGTCGACATTTGGGGACAAGCTCGCCCTAAAGTACGCGCGTTCGACTGCCGATGAGGGGCGCGTCCACCGGGGCCGGAACGCCCGAAGGGGGCCGCGGGCCGAAGCCCGCGACCCCCTTCTCCGTCGGGTGCGGCGTCACGCCGCCAGGCGGTCGCACGCCTGCGCGCGCAGGGCCCGCGCCAGGTCGTCCCGTGCCTCCAGGACCAGGCGGCGCAGCGCCGGCGCCGCCGCCTCGTGCGCCGAGAGCCAGGCGTCCGTCGCGGTCAGCGTCGCCTCGTCGTCCTGGAGCCCCGGGAAGAGACCCTTGACCACGTCGATGCCGATCTGGATCGACCGCTCGTCCCACAGCCGCTCGATCGCCGCGAAGTACTTCTCCGCGTACGGGGCGATCAGTGCGCGCTGCGAGGGCTGGACGAAGCCCGCGATGGTCGCCTCGACCAGCGCGTTCGACAGGGTGTCCGCCTCGACGACCTGCGCCCAGGACTGCGCCTTGACCGCGGCCGAGGGGCGCGAGGCGAGCAGGCGGACCTGGTGGCGCTTGCCCGTCGCCGTGTCGTCCCGGGCCAGCTCCTCGCCGATCCGGGCCTCGTCCGCGCGGCCGTGCACGGCCAGCGGGGAGAGCAGCGCCCAGCGCAGCTCCTGGTCGACGTCGAGGCCGTCGATCTTCGCCGTACCGTCGAGCAGCCCCGCGAGGAGCTGGAGGTCGGCGTCGGTGGAGGAGGTCGCGGCGAGGAACCGCGCCCAGGTCAGCTGGTGCTCGCTGCCCGGCTCGGCCACCCGCAGCTCGCGCAGGCCCGCTTCGGCGAGCAGTCGCCCGCCCTCCTCGCGCCACTCGGGGGCCGCGTAGAGGGTGACGGCCGACTTCGTCCAGGCGTGCACCATCTGGAGGACGCCGATGTCGGTCTCGCGGCCCGCGAAGGCGAGCGCCACGGAGACGAAGTCCCGGGCGGGCATCAGCCCGTCACGGGTCAGGTTCCACAGCGCGGACCAGCACAGGGCGCGGGCGAGGGGGTCGGTGATGTCGCCGAGGTGCGCGCGCAGCGTGGCGAGCGAGCCCTCGTCGAAGCGGATCTTGCAGTAGGTGAGGTCGTCGTCGTTGACGAGGACCAGGTCGGGCCTCTCCTCGCCCGCCAGGTCGGCGACGACGGTCCGGGCTCCGGTGAGGTCGGCCTCGGCCCGCGCGTACCGGGTCAGCGCACCGTCCGGCGTCAGCCGGTAGAGGCCCACGGCGGCCCGGTGCGGACGGAGCTCGCCGCCCTCCTGGACGACGGCCAGCTCGGTGATCCGGCCCGCCGCGTCGTAGGTGACGGCCGGCGTCAGGGTGTTGACGCCGGAGGTCTGGAGCCAGGACTTCGCCCAGGACCTCATGTCGCGGCCCGAGGTCTCCTCCAGGATGGTGAGGAGGTCGGCGAGCCGGGTGTTCCCGTAGGCGTGGCGCTTGAAGTAGCGGCGCGCGCCCTCCAGGAACGCGTCCCGGCCCGCGTACGCGACGAGCTGCTTGAGGACCGACGCGCCCTTGGCGTAGGTGATGCCGTCGAAGTTGAGCTTGGCGTCCTCCAGGTCACGGATGTCGGCCGTGATCGGGTGGGTGGACGGCAGCTGGTCGGCGCGGTACGCCCAGGCCTTGCGGTTGTTGGCGAAGGTCACCCAGCTGTTGGTGAAGCGGGTGGCCTCGGCGTTCGCGAACGAGCCCATGAAGTCCGCGAAGGACTCCTTCAGCCAGAGGTCGTCCCACCACACCATGGTGACGAGGTCGCCGAACCACATGTGCGCCATCTCGTGGAGGATGACGTTGGCCCGGCTCTCGTACGCGGCCTGGGTGACCTTGCCCCGGTAGATGTACTCCTCGCGGAAGGTCACCAGGCCCGGGTTCTCCATCGCGCCGAGGTTGTACTCGGGGACGAAGGCCTGGTCGTACTTCCCGAAGGGGTACGGGTAGTCGAAGTTGTCGTGGAAGAAGTCGAGGCCCTGCTTGGTGATCAGGAAGACGTCGTCCGCGTCGAAGTGCTTCGCGAGCCCCTTGCGGCACATCGCGCCGAGCGGGATCTCCAGCTCGGTCCCGTCGGGCAGCGCGCGCGTGTACGAGTCCGTGACGTAGTGGTACGGGCCGGCCACGACGCAGGTGATGTACGTGGAGATCGGCGCCGTCTCCGCGAACCGCCACACGCCCTCGGCGTCCTGCTCCCCGGCGCCGTTCGACCAGACCGTCCAGCCCTCGGGCGCGGTCACGGAGAAGAGGTGCGGGGCCTTCAGGTCGGGCTGCTCGAAGGTGGCGTACACGCGGCGGGCGTCGGCCGGCTCGTACTGCGTGTAGAGGTAGACCTCGCCGTCCTCCGGGTCGACGAAGCGGTGCATGCCCTCGCCGGTCCGGCTGTAGGCGCACCGGGCGTCGACCACCAGCGTGTTCTCGTCGGCGAGGCCGTCGAGCGCGATCCGCGCGCCGTCGAAGACGACGGCCGGGTCCAGGGAGCGCCCGTTGAGGGTGACCGCGTCCACGGACGGGGCGATCAGGTCGACGAACGTGCTCGTGCCCCCGCCGGTGCGGCGGAAGCGGATCGTCGTCTCCGAGCGGAAGGTGCGCACCGCCTCGTCGGAGTCGCCGACCGCCGACCGCAGGTCGAGGACGACCTCGTACCCGTCGACGGACAGCAGCGCTGCCCGCTCGTGGGCCTCGTCGCGGGACAGATTCTCACCGGGCACGGTCACTCCTTCGTGGCGCGTTCGAAACAGCACCGATCCTCCCATGTGCGGCTGTCACCCGGCACACGGGAATGCCGCCACGCGCCTTCGGCGTTCGTTCCCTTTGGCACACCGCCTTCATCACGGCCGTACCGAGGAGTGACATGTCCGAGAGCAGGACCACCGCAGACTTCTACTTCGACCCGCTCTGCCCCTGGGCCTGGATGACCTCCCGCTGGATGCTGGAGGTGGAGCGGGTCCGCCCGGTCGACGTGCGCTGGAAGGTCATGAGCCTGGCCGTGCTCAACGAGAACCGGCTCGACGAGGTCCCGGCCGAGTACCGGGAACTGATCGAGACCAAGGCCTGGGGCCCGGTCCGGGTGGTCGTCGCCGCCCAGCAGCTGCACGGCGACGAGGTCGTCGGCAAGCTCTACACGGCGCTCGGCACCCGCTTCCACAACAACGGCGAGGGACCGACCCGCGAGGCGATCGTCGGCGCCCTGAAGGACGCCGGTCTGCCGGAGGACCTGGTCGAGTACGCCGACAAGGACACGTACGACACCGAGCTGCGCGCCTCCCACACGGAGGGCATCGACAAGGTCGGCCAGGACGTCGGCACCCCGGTCATCGCGGTGCCGGGCCCGGACGGCGACGAGGTCGCCTTCTTCGGCCCCGTCGTCACCCCGACCCCGCGCGGTGACGCGGCGGCCCGGCTCTGGGACGGCACGCTGCTCGTGGCGTCGACGCCGGGCTTCTACGAGATCAAGCGCACCCGGACCGAGGCGCCCAGCTTCCACTAGTCCGCTCCGGCCGGGCCGGGCCGGAGCCGAGCGGCCCGGCGGCATGGAAGAACCCCCGTGATTCATGTCATCACGGGGGTTCTTCGTCATTCCGTCCGCACGTGAAGGTTGAGAAGACGATCACGAGTGGGACGACGGGGGGAGCCCTGTGCGGGCTCCGGTCCTCAGAAGGAGATCAGGGGTACCGAGGCCTTGGCGGCGTGGTAGCGCTTGCTCACGTCCTGCCAGTTGACGACCTGCCACATGGCGTCGATGAAGTCGACCTTCTGGTTCTTGTACTGCAGGTAGAACGCGTGCTCCCAGGCGTCGAAGACCAGGATCGGGACGGAGCCCTGTCCGACGTTGCCCTGGTGGTCGTAGACCTGCTCGACGATGAGGCGGCCGCTGATCGGCTCGTACGCGAGAACGCCCCAGCCGGAGCCCTGGGTGGTCGCGGAGGCCTTGGTGAGCTGGGCCTTGAACTTGGCGAAGGAGCCGAAGGACTCGGTGATCGCGTCCGCGAGGTCACCGATGCCGTCGGCGGCCAGCGGCTCGCCGCCGCCGCCCTCCTTCGGGCTGTTCATGTTGTTCCAGTAGATGGAGTGGAGGATGTGGCCCGAGAGGTGGAAGGCCAGGTTCTTCTCCAGGCCGTTGATCGAGCCCCACTGGTCCTTGTCGCGCGCCTCCTCCAGCTGCTCCAGGGTGTCGTTCGCTCCCTTGACGTACGCGGCGTGGTGCTTGTCGTGGTGCAGCTCGATGATCTGCGGATTGATCACCGGCTCCAGCGCCGCGTAGTCGTACGGCAGCTCCGGAAGTGTGTAGATCGCCATTACCGAGCCCTTCGACTGACCTCTTATTGCAACCTATATGCAAGTGCAGGCTAACAGTAGGTGCGCGCGATGTTGATCAGTCCTTGGTCCTAAGCCGGTCCTGGTCCTCTGGTTCCTTCGTACTGCTTCCGCGCGCTCCGCCGAACGGACCAACCGGCGCTGGGGCCGCCTCGTCGAGGCCCCGGAGACGGCAGCGCGCCCCGCCGAGCGTGAGCTCGACGGGGCGCGGCGCCGGAACGGGTGGGGAGGGGTCAGGCCTCCTCGGCCACCGGTCCGCGCAGCTTCTGCCGGGCGAAGCCGACGGCGGCGAGCAGCAGCGTCAGGCCGCCCGTCCAGTACAGCTGCACCCGGGTGCCCTCCTCGCGGGCCATCAGGACGAAGATCGCCGCCATGCCGGCGAGCGCCACCCAGGTGAGGACCGGGAAGGCCCACATCCGCACGACCAGCTTCTCGGGCGCCTCGCGCTCGGTGCGGCGGCGCAGCACCAGCTGGGAGGCGGCGATGAAGAACCAGACGACCAGGATGATCGCGCCGATCGTGTTGAGCAGCCAGACGAAGATGTCATCCGGGCGCCAGTAGCTCAGCAGCACACAGGCGAAGCCGAAGACGGAGGAGACGAGCACCGCCGGACGGGGGACGCCGCCGAAGGTGCGGCCGAGCGCCTTCGGGCCCTGGCGGCGCGAGACGAGCGAACCGGCCATGCGGGAGGCGCCGTAGATGTTGGCGTTCATCGCCGACAGCAGGGCGACGAGCACGACCACGTTCATGATCTGACCGGCCGCCGGGATGCCCAGGTGGTCGAGGGTCGCGACGTACGGGCCCTTCTCGACGACCGCCTTGTCGCCCCACGGGACGAGGGTGACGATGACCGCCATCGAGCCGATGTAGAAGAGCGCGATCCGCCACATCGCCGTGCGCACGGCCTTGGCGACGCCCTGCACCGGGTGCTCCGACTCGGCCGCCGCGATGGTGACCGTCTCCAGACCGCCGTACGCGAAGACGGAGGCGAGCAGACCGATGATCAGGCCCTCGGAGCCGTGCGGGAAGAAGCCTCCGTCGCCGGTGAGGTTCGCGGTGCCGGGGGCGTCCGTGCCGGGCAGGACGCCGACGATGGCGAGCACGCCGATGCCGAGGAAGAGGACGATCGCGCCGACCTTGAGGGCGGCGAACCAGAACTCGAACTCGCCGAAGTTCTTCACGGCCGCCAGGTTGGTGGCGCAGAAGACCAGCATGAAGAGCGCGACCCAGGCCCACTCGGGGCTGCCCGGGAACCAGCCCGTCATGATCTTCGCGGCGCCGATGCCCTCGAGACCGACGGCGACGCAGAGCAGGAACCAGAAGGCCCAGCCCGCGGTGAAGCCCGCCCAGGGGCCCAGCGCCCGCTCGGCGTGGACGGAGAAGGAGCCGGAGGCCGGGTTCGCCGCGGACATCTCGCCGAGCATCCGCATCACGAGCATGACGAGCACGCCCGAGATCGCGTAGGCGATGACGATCGAGGGCCCGGCGGCGGCGATGCCGGCGCCGGAGCCGACGAAGAGTCCGGCCCCGATGACGCCGCCGAGGGCGATCATCGAGAGATGGCGCTGCTTGAGGCCGTGCGAGAGGCCCTCGGCAGGTGCGGTCGCGCCGTCCTTGCGGTCGGCCGGCGCGGGCGCGGTGGTCCGAGACATGGGCGAGCCCTGTTCACTAGCTGAGACGGGGAGGGAGCCCACAGTCTGTGGGGCGTCACCGCTCACAGGGAACGCATGTCCGCTATACGGGCACGACCTTCACACAAGGTGAAGAATCAGCTCCGGTTCGTACGCAGCTCCCGCACCCAGGCGACCAGGAGCACCGCACCGGTCGCCGCCCCCGACCACAGCACCTGCGGCCTGGCCGCGTCGTCCGTCAGCATCAGGACGAGCACCGCGCCCATCGCGGCGAGCGCCACCCAGGTCAGCCAGGGGAAGCCCCACATCCTCAGCGTCAGCGTCTCCGGCGCCTCCCGCTCGATCCGGCGCCGCAGCCGCAGCTGCGAGACCGCGATCAGCGCCCAGACGAAGAGGAGCACCGCGCCGACCGCGTTGAGCATGTAGAGGAAGACGGAGTCCGGCCACTTCAGATTGAGGAGGACGGAGACGAACCCGAAGGCCACCGAGGCGAGCACCGCCCGGCGCGGCACCCCGCCGCCCGAGACCCGCAGCAGCCCCTTCGGGGCCTCCCCGCGCTCCGCGAGCGAGAACACCATCCGCGAGGAGCCGTACAGATTGGCGTTGAGCGCCGAGAGCAGCGCCACGAACACCACCACGTTCATGATCTGGCCCGCCGCCGGCACCCCGATCGAGTCCAGGACCGCCACGTACGGCGACTCGCCCGGCTCCATCGACGTCCACGGCAGCAGCGTCACGATGACCAGCATCGAGCCCACGTAGAAGAGGAGGATCCGCCACACCGCGCTGCGCACCGCCCGCGCCACGTTCCTGGCCGGGTCGTCCGACTCGGCCGCCGCGATCGTCACGACCTCCAGGCCGCCGAAGGCGAAGACGACCGCGAGGACCCCGGAGACCACTCCCGCCCAGCCGTTCGGCAGGAAACCGCCCTGCCCGGTCAGGTTCGCGAGCCCCAGCGGGTCCGTGTCGGGCAGCCAGCCCACGATCGCCAGCGTCCCGAGCACGAGGAAGAGGACGATCGCGCCGACCTTGAGGGCGGCGAACCAGAACTCGAACTCGCCGAAGTTCTTCACCGCCGCGAGGTTGGCGAGGGTGAACACGACCATGAAGACCAGCACCCAGCCCCACTGCGGGACCCCCGGCACCCAGCCGTTCGCGATCCGCGCCGCGCCCGTGGCCTCCACGGCGAGGACGACGACGAGCAGGAACCAGTACAGCCAGCCCACCGAGAAGCCGGCCCAGCGGCCGAGCGCCCGCTCCGCGTGCACCGAGAAGGCTCCCGACGCGGGCATCGCCGCCGCCATCTCGCCCAGCATCCGCATGACCAGCATCGCGAGGGCGCCGGCGATCAGATACGAGACCACGATGCCGGGTCCGGCGACGGCGATGCCCGCGCCCGAACCGACGAAGAGCCCGGCGCCGATCACACCGCCGAGCCCCAGCATCGTCAGGTGACGCTGCTTCAGACCGTGGGAGAGGGGCTCCGGTTCGGTGACCAGAGGGGACGGCGGGGCGTCGCGCATGGTGGGGGACTCGCGCTCTCGGGGAGTTGACACTTTATGGAGACTCCACAGTCTCTCTGTTGACCTCCCCTTGACGCAAAAGGGGCGTCTCCCAGCGAGTTGCCAGTGACGAGGGTCACGTAGCGCCGGGCATGAAAACCACCCTTTGTCAGAACCCGATGAAGCGGCTGGCTTGCGCTTTGTCGGCGGCTGACGGTGATCGAGCGTTCACTCCTGGCATACCGTCAACCTGTCCCACCCACCCTCACCCCCGCGGAGTACCGATGAGCACCGCCGCCGCCCCCGTCCGTTCCCTCCGTGCGGGCACCGTCCTCGCCGACCTGCTCCCCGCGAGCCGCACCCGCGACATCGCCCTGGTCGTCGGTGGCGCCGCCCTCACCGGCCTCGCCGCGCAGCTCTCGGTCCCGGTCCCCGGCTCCCCGGTCCCGGTCTCGGGCCAGACCTTCGCCGCCCTGCTCGTCGGCACCGCGCTCGGCGCCCGCCGCGGCTTCCTCGCCCTGGCCCTGTACGCGGTCGTGGGCATGGCGGGCGTGCCGTGGTTCGCGCAGGCCACCTCCGGCTACGGCATGCCGTCCTTCGGCTACATCCTCGGCATGCTCCTCGCCTCCACGGTCGTCGGCGCCCTCGCCCGCCGCGGCGCCGACCGCTCGGTCCTGCGCACCGCCGGAGCGATGGTGCTCGGCTCGGCGATCATCTACGCGGTCGGCGTCCCCTACCTGGCCCTCGCCACCGGCATGAGCCTCGGCCAGGCCGTCGCGGCCGGCCTCACCCCGTTCCTCATCGGCGACGCCCTCAAGGCGGCCCTCGCCATGGGCGTCCTGCCGACGGCCTGGAAGCTCCTCGGCCGCAAGGGCTGAGCCCCGCCCGTCCGCGTACGCGAGAGGGCCCGCCGTTCCCCGGGGAACGGCGGGCCCTCTCGCGTACGGCTGTCTTCGGCGCTACACGCGCTCGGAGAGCTCCGAGGGTCCGGAGGACTTCGTGAACCGCTCCTTGACCAGGGCGATCACGATGACCAGCGCGGCCACCAGGAGCGAGAGCACGACCTGCTCACGGGCGCTGCCGCCGTCGTAGAGCATGTAACCGAGGACGAACACGATCATGGCGATCGTCGCCCACGTCAGGTACGGGAAGAGCCACATCCTCACGACGAGCTTCTCCGGCGACTCGCGCAGGATGATGCCGCGCATCCGCAGCTGGGTCACGCAGATGACCAGCCAGACGAAGAGCGCCACCGCGCCGGAGGAGTTCAGCAGGAACGCGAAGACGGTGTCCGGCCACTTGTAGTTGAAGAAGACCGCGACGAAGCCGAAGACGACCGAGCCGAGGATCGCGGGCACCGGCACACCCCGCTTGTTGACCTTGGCGAAGGCCTTGGGGGCGTCACCGCGGCGGCCGAGCGAGAAGGCCATGCGGGAGGCGGTGTAGAGACCGGAGTTCAGGCAGGAGAGCACGGCCGTGAGGACGATCACGTTCATGACCTGGCCGGCGTGCGGGATGCCGATGGAGTCGAGGGCGGCGACGTACGAGCCCTTCTCGACGATCGACTTGTCGTCCCACGGAAGCAGGGTCAGGACCACGAAGATCGAGCCCAGGTAGAAGACGCCGATCCGCCAGATCACGCTGTTGGTGGCCTTGGTGACCGCCTTCTGCGGGTCCTCGGACTCGCCGGCGGCGAGGGTGACGATCTCGCTGCCCATGAAGGAGAACACGACCATCAGGACACCGGTGAGGATCGCTCCCGCGCCCATCGGGAAGAAGCCCCCGGCATCGGTGAGGTGCGCGAATCCGGCGCCCGGGTTGTCCGAGCCGGGGAGCACCCCGAAGACCGCGAGCAGGCCGATGACGACGAAGGCGCCGATGGCGACGACCTTGATCCCGGCGAACCAGAACTCGAACTCGCCGTAGGAGGCGACCGAGCCGAGGTTGGTGGCGGTGAGCACCACCATGACGATGAGCGCCCAGGCCCACTGCGGGACGGCCGGGATCCAGCTCTCCAGGATCACCGCGCCGGCGGTCGCCTCGACGGCGAGGACGACGACCCAGAAGAACCAGTACAGCCAGCCGATGCTGAATCCGGCCCAGCGGCCGAGCGCCTGGTCGGCGTAGGCGGAGAAGGAGCCGGAGGACGGCCGGGCGGCGGCCATCTCGCCGAGCATGCGCATCACGAAGACGACCATGGTGCCGACGAGCGCGTAGGACAGCAGGATCGCGGGGCCCGCGGCGGCGATGCCGGAGCCGGAGCCGACGAAGAGGCCGGCGCCGATGACGCCACCGATGGCGATCATCGACAGGTGGCGGTTCTTGAGTCCGGCCTTGAGACCGTCGGAGGAAGGCGACGTACCGGTGGTGCCGGTCTCCTCGCCGTCCTTCGTCAGGGTCGGTTGCGTGTTCATGAACGCTTCCTTGTGTGTGGGGGGCACTCGGGTCACGAGCCCGAGCATTGAACCCTGCGAACGGGGGTGATCGGAAGACCTCATTCCGGATCGTTGTACGGACGGCCTCGCGAGAGTCGAAGGTCCGTACCAGACCGGATGAAGGTCCCGACCCCGATGCCTGCTACCCGGCCCCTGACATGCCACACTCGGCACCATGCGCGTCTACATCGGTTCCGACCACGCCGGATACGAACTCAAGAACCACCTCGTCGAGTGGCTCACGGCACACGGCCACGAGCCCGTCGACTGCGGTCCCCACATCTACGACGCCCTCGACGACTACCCCCCGTTCTGCCTGCGCGCCGCCGAGAAGACGGCCGCGGACCCGGACGGCCTGGGCATCGTCATCGGCGGCTCCGGCAACGGGGAGCAGATCGCCGCGAACAAGGTGAAGGGGGTGCGCGCCGCCCTCGCCTGGAGCGAGCAGACCGCCGCCCTCGGCCGCGAGCACAACAACGCCAACGTGATCTCCGTCGGCGGCCGGATGCACACCCGGGAAGAGGCGACGAAGTTCGTCGAGATCTTCCTCAACACCCCGTACTCCGGTGACGAGCGTCACACCCGCCGGATCGACATGCTCACCGCGTACGAGAACACCGGCGAGCTCCCCCCGATCCCGGCCCACCACCCGCAGGAGCCGACCGCCTGATGCCCGAAGGGCACACGATCCACCGACTGGCCGCCGACCACCGGGAACGGTTCGGCGGCCGGTCCGTGCGGGTGACCAGCCCGCAGGGCAAGTTCGCGGACTCGGCGGCGCTGCTCGACGGCACCGTCCTGGAGACCACCGAGGCCCACGGCAAGCACCTCTTCCTCGGCTTCGCCGGCATGGGCTGGGTCCACATCCACCTGGGCCTCTTCGGCAAGGTGAACTTCGGCACCACACCCGCCCCGCCGCCCACCGACACCGTCCGGCTGCGGATCGCCGACGCCGACGCGCACGTCGACCTGCGCGGGCCCACCACCTGCGCCCTGATCACGGACGCCGAGAAGCGGGCGATACACGACCGCCTGGGCCCGGACCCGCTCCGCGCCGGCGACGACCCCGCCAAGGCCTGGGCCCGGATCTCGAAGTCCCGCACGACCGTCGCCGCCCTGCTCATGGACCAGAAGGTCATCGCGGGCGTCGGCAACGTCTACCGCGCCGAGGTCCTCTTCCGGCACGGCATCGACCCGTACCGCGCGGGCAGGGACCTGACCCGCCGCGCGTGGGACGCGATCTGGACCGACCTCGTGGGACTGATGCGCGAGGGCGTCCGCCTCAACCGCATCGACACGGTCCGCCCCGAGCACACCCCCGAGGCGATGGGCCGCCCGCCGCGCGTGGACGACCACGGCGGCGAGGTCTACGTCTACCGCCGCGCCCACCTGCCCTGCCACCTCTGCGGGACGGAGATCCGCACGGCGGAGCTGGCGGCCCGCAATCTCTTCTGGTGCCCGGGCTGCCAGCAGTCCTAGCGGCCGCGCCGGCCGGGGAGACCGGGCCCGCCACGCGGCCGCGTTCCCTAGAACCCGTGCGGCAGCCACGGCGCCGCCGGTGAGCCGAACGCCACCGAGGCCTCCACCAGCGACCCCTCGCGCAGCTCCCGCACCCGTCCGGCCGCGGCCAGCGACACCAGCGAGGTCCCGCCCAGGTACGCCGAGCCCAACTCCCGTACCGACAGCGTCAGATCCGCCGGATCCGAGGTCCGCACACAGCTCGCGCCCTTCGCGTCCCCGGCCAGCCGCCAACGCCCCTCGTTCCACGGGCAGAACGCGTCCTCCACCTCGAACACCACGTCCACCGGCGCCTGATAGGTCCGCGCCTCAAGGGCCGCGCCCACCTCCACGAGCCGCACGTGCAGCGAGTCCCGCAGCGTCGGCGAACAGCGCCGGACGTCGCTCACCAGATGCTGCCAGCCGTCGTCCACCGGCCGGCTCTGGATCCGTACCTCCGAGGTCAGGTCCACCGAGCAGAGGAACCGCCACAGCGCCGCCTCCGCCACCGGGTCGAGCCCGAACAGCCGGTGCACGTTCACCGCCCCCGTCGCCCCCGCGAACGTCCAGTCCGGCTTGATCGAGTAGTGGGTGAACCCCACGACCTCACCGTCCCGCTCGGCGAGCACGCACAGCCGCGGCGACGCGCCCTCCCGGCTGTCCGGCGGGTCGAGCAGCGCCAGCCGCTCCCAGCCGGGCATCGGCGCGAGCAGCCCCGGCCGCGTCGGCACGAGACGCGCGTACACGGCCTCGCACGCCGCCGAGGACTCCACGAGATCGGCCTGCCGCAGCGCCACCCCGTCCGTACCCTCCGGCACCGAGAGCCGCACCCGCGTCGTGTCGATCGTCGCCCGCGTCGCGTACGCCGCGACCCCGTACCCGAACCGCCCGTAGATCTCCGGCTCCGAGGCCGTGAGCACCGCGAGCGACTCGCCCGCGGCCCGCAGGTCGTCCAGCTGCCGCCGCATCATCGAGGTCAGGATCCCGCGCCGCCGGTGCGTGCCGGCCACGCTCACCATCGTCACGCCGCCCGCCGGGACCGAGGCCCCGCCCGGCACCGTGAGCCGGAACGTGAACGCCCCCGACGTCCCCACGCACAGGTCACCGTCCCAGACCCCCAGGGAACGGTCGAACTCGGTCAGGTCGCGCCACAGCTGCCGCTCCTCCGGCGCCTCGGGCACACCCCCGAAGGCGAGTTCGAGGACTCCGTACCAGCGATCCCATTCGCTCGGGTCGAGAACCCGCAGTTCAGTCGTCATATGCCATCGATATCAGCGGCGCGCGCCCGGGGCGACCCGATTTCACGCACATTGTCACAGGGGTACCCCTGCGCGATGTCGGACGGGATGGATAGGGTCCAGGCCAATGGGACACCGCGCCGGAGTGAACACGTACGCGGCCCGGACGCGCAGACGCGCCCGCCGGGCCCGCATCGCGCTGCGCAAGTCCGGCGTCGACTACTTCCGCGGGGACGGCTCCGACTGGCTCGCCTTCGCCGGACTCCTCCTGATGATTCCGGCCATCGCCTGCGGAACCGTCCTCAACCCCGTCTGGTGCGCACCCGCCGCCCTCGTCCTGCCCATCGTCGCCGGCGGACTGCTGCTCCGCCCCGCCAGCCTCCTCGGTCTCTACGCGGCCGCGGCGGGCGCCCTCATCGTCGAGTCCGTCGTCCTCGGCCCCTACACCCAGGGCCCCGCCCGGGTCACCCCCGGCACCGTCCTGGTCGTCGCCGCCTGCGGCCTCTTCGGCCTGCTCATCGCCCAGTTCCGGGCCCGCGTCGGCGTCCCCTGGCGGCGCGGCGGCACCATGCTCTTCGACCTGCGCGAACGCATCCGCGTCCAGAGCGCCCTGCCCCGGCTCCCGCAGGGCTGGCACCGCGAGATGGCACTGCGCCCGGCCGGCGGCCAGTCCTTCTCCGGAGACTTCGTCGTCGCCGCCCGCACCCACGGCGGACGCACCCTGGAGGTCGTCCTCACCGACGTCTCCGGCAAGGGCATGGACGCGGCCTCCCGCTCCCTGCTGCTCTCCGGTGCCTTCGGCGGACTCCTCGGCTCGCTCCCGCCGGACGGCTTCCTGCCCGCCGCCAACGGCTACCTGCTCCGGCAGAACTGGGACGAGGGCTTCGCCACCTCCATCCACCTCGTCCTCGACCTGGAGTCCGGGGACTACGAACTGTTCTCCGCCGGCCACCTCCCCGCCCTGCAGCTCCACGCGGGCAGCGGCCGCTGGGAGGAGATGGCCGGCGAGGGACCCCTGCTCGGCGTCTACGACGGCGCCGAGTTCCACCCGGTCAAGGGCTCGCTGCGCCCCGGCGACGTCCTCATGCTCTTCACCGACGGGCTGGTCGAAGCCGCCGACCGGGACATCGCCGAGGGGATCGACCGCCTCACCGGCGAGGCCGACCGCTGCGTCGCCGAGGGCTTCGACGGCGTGGCCTGGCACCTGATCGAGGCCGTCGCCAAGGACGTCAACGACGACCGTGCCCTGCTCCTGATCTCCCGCCCGGTCTGACCGGCCCGCCCGCCGTGTGACGTGATCCTCTCATCGACGATTCGTCACCGTGCAGCGGGGGCAGGGGGGTTGGTGGCACCATGGAGCCGGGGGGTGTCAGGCGTGCGCTCCCCGGCGGGCAAGGCGGGACCGACCGAGGGTGTGATCAGTTGTGGCCATTTCACTGTCTGTGGTGTTGCTGTTGGCAATCATCCTGGTGGTGCTGATCCGAGGGGGGAACCTCAAGGGCGGCCCGGCCGTGGTCGCGGTCCTCTTCGGCTTCTTCCTCGCCTCGACCGGCATGGCGGACGACATCCAGCGCTTCCTGGACTCGATAACGCAGACGGTCGCCTCCATCAAGTTCTGAGCCGACGGCCGCGCGGGCGGGCCTCAGGAGGACTTCGCCGCCGCCCGCTTCGTCCTCCTGCCACCGGCCGGGGCCTTCGCGGACTTGGCGGGCGTGGAGCCGGAGCGCGCGGACTTCGCGGCCGGCGCGGCCGCGGCGGCCGGCTTCGCCGACGCGGCGGGCGCGGGCGCCCTCTTCCCGGACCGGCCCGTCGGCCACTTGAACTCGATCTCCAGCTCGATCTCGCCGTCGTCCACCTCGAACTCCACCTCGCAGCGGAGTTCGTCCGGGATCCGCAGGCTCAGGGTCCCCGAGCCCAGCTCCAGCTCGGCCTCCCCGCCCTGACGCAGGGCGGCGGCGAGCGCCGTGAGCTGGTCCGCCGCCTCGGCGCGGGACAGGGAGCGCTTCTGCTCGAACTTCAGGTCCGTCATGAGCCCAGTCTGCGCGCGCCCGCCCGGCCCGGCATCTCGTGCCCGTGAACGCCTCGGGGCCGGGGGGGGGTGGGTTGTGCCCCGCGGCCCCGCGGCCCGGGGGCGGGGGGGGGGGATC
>NZ_JBEOXR010000039.1:0-79308 GCF_040296665.1 Streptomyces sp. NPDC002057 | reverse complement strand
GGTGGGCAAGGGATCGCCGATCAGCGGACCGTGGGCCGAGGCGGGCCGGACCATGTTCTGGCGGGCCTTCGGCCGGAAGACGGTCCCGGGGCTCCGAGCGGCCGACACCGCCCGCCCCGAGTCCCGGCCCACCCCATGGGCCGAGCGGGTACGACACCCCGCCCGGCCCACGAGGGCGCACCGACCGACAGCATCGGTGCGCCCTCACCCTCTTCCGGGGCCCCGGGCGCCCGGAGCCGGGCTCACCAGCGCCCCGGGCGCCGCCCCGCAGGGCCCGCGCTCACGCCGCGTACCCGCCGTCCACCGAGAACTCCGCGCCCGTCACGTACCGCCCCTCCGGCCCCGCCAGGAACGCGACCATCGCCGCCACCTCCTCCGGGGTGCCGAAGCGGCCCAGCGCCGTCACGGCCGCCTGGCCCTCCGCGTGGGGCCCGTCCGCCGGGTTCATGTCGGTGTCGACGGGGCCCGGGTGGACGATGTTGGCCGTGATGCCCCGCCCGCCCAGCTCCCGGGCGAGCGCCTTCGTCAGACCGGTCAGCGCCGACTTGCTCGTCGCGTAGAGCGTGCCGCCGGGTCCCGGCACCCGCTGGGTCATGCAGGTGCCGATCGTGACGATCCGCCCGCCCTCCGGCAGCCGCGGGGCCGCCGCCTGCGAGGCCAGGAAGGCGGCCCGGACGTTCACCGCGAGGACCCGGTCCACCTCCGCGAGGGTGAGGGACTCCAGGGGGCCGAGGACACCGACCCCCACGTTGTTCACCAGGACGTCGAGCCGCCCCAGGGCGTCCGTCGCCCACTCCACGGCGCCCGCCGCGTCCCCGGCGTCGGCCGCGTCGGCCCGCAGGGGCAGCGCCCGGCGACCGGTCGCCTCGATCCGGGCGGCGACCTTCTCGGCCATCGCCTCGTCCCGGACGTAGGTGAAGGCGACGTCCGCGCCCTCCCGGGCGAGGCGCACGGCCGTGGCCGCGCCGATCCCCCGGCTGCCGCCCGTCACCAGAACCGCCGTGCCGTTCATCGTGGACATCCCGAAACCTCCGTGAGAAGCGATAAGTGGTTGCGGGTTCAATGAAAGTCGGAAGCGCGCGCGGAGGCTGGCGGGAATCGGACCGCGACCCGGTCACCGGTCCCGCGCACGGATCGCCGGCGTCGGCACCGGGCACGGGTCACCGCGCTCCGGGCGTCACCGATGACTTTCGCCGGGCCGCGCGGTCGTCACTGGTGAGACACGATGGACCGGAGACGAAAGGCACCACCATGGCCACGCTCAGCCTCACCCAGTTCCTGACCCTCGACGGCGTCCACCAGGCCCCCGGCGGCCCGGACGAGGACCCCAGCGGCGGCTTCGAGCACGGCGGCTGGTCCGTCCCGTACGGCGACGAGGACTTCGGGCGGTTCATGACCGAGGTCTTCACCCGGCCGACCGCGTTCCTCCTCGGCCGTCGTACGTACGAGATCTTCGCCGGCCACTGGCCGAAGCAGACGGACCCCGCCGACCCCATCGCCTCCAAGCTGAACGCCCTCCCCAAGTACGTCGCCTCGACCACCCTCGACTCCGTGGACTGGGCCGGGACCACCCTGCTCCGCGGGGACGCCGTCGAGGAGGTCACCGCCCTCAAGGAGCGCACCGACGGCGAGATCCAGACGCACGGCAGCGGCGGTCTCGCCCGGACCCTCATCGACCACGACCTGGTCGACACCCTCCACCTGCTCGTCTTCCCCGTGATCCTCGGCACCGGCCGCCGGCTCTTCTCCGACGGCGTGCGGCCCACCGCCTTCCGGCAGACCGACGCCCGCACCACCGGCTCGGGCGTCGCCATCCAGACGTACGAGCTGGCCGGCCGCCCGGAGTACGGCAGCTACTGAGGCGCCGCCCGTCGCCCCGCGGAGCCCGCCGTGGGGCGACGGTGCCCCCGGGGCTCCCCGCCTGCTTGAATGCGGGCGTGATCGAACCAGTGTCTCTCGCCGTCGCCGCCGTGGCCGCCGCCCTCGTGGGGCGGCTGATGATCCGGAAGCGGCGGCAGCGGTCGGCCGCCCTGGCCGCGGGGGAGGCGGCCGGGGTGCCCTGCATGCTCAAGTGGGCGGCGCAGGGCTCCCGCTGGCGGGCCGGCCGTCTGCTGATCGGTGCGGGCCCTCCGGTCTGGAGGGCCTCCTGGGGCAGGCGGGAGGCCGCGCTGCCGGCCGATCTGCGGCGGACGGGGACGCGCCCGCCCTCCGTGCGCGAGGGGATCTCCATCAATCCGGGATCCCGGATCGTGGAGTACGCGTCGTCCGGCGGAACCGTCCTGATCGCCGTCATGCCGGACGAGGTGGACCAGGTCGTCAAGGCCCTGGAGACCCCCTGACCGACGAGGCCCCTGAGGGGAGAGTCCCCGACCCACGAGCCCTCCGATCCGCGAGCCCTCCGATCCGCGAAACCCCCGATCCCCGAGGCCCCCGATCGTCGCGGCCCGAAAGGTGTAGCCACCACAGGCCTCTCCCGGTACCGTGATCGCTCCATGTGCGAGCCGTCGAAGTCTCCACCCCATTGAGAGAGTTGGAGCAACGGCCGCAATGTCCTCGATCGCCGCCCCCGTGCCGGTCGCCGGCCCCCGTCGGGCCTGGCTCACCGATCTGCCCGTCCTGCTCGTCGCCGTCGTCTGGGGCACCAGCTACCTCGCCGCCAAGGGCATCACCACCACCCACACCGTCATCGCGGTCCTCGTGCTGCGGTTCGCGGTCGTGCTGCCCGTCCTCGTCGTCGCCGGCTGGACCAGGCTCCGGGCGCTGAACGCGGCCCAGTGGCGCGGCGCCGCGACCCTGGGACTGATCCTCGGCGGGATCTTCCTCCTGGAGACCTACGGCGTCGTCCACACCTCCGCCACCAACGCGGGCCTGATCATCAGCCTCACCATGATCTTCACCCCGCTCGCCGAGGCCGCCGTCACCCGGGTCGTTCCGCCCCGTGCCTTCCTCGCCGCCGGAGCGCTCTCCGTCACCGGTGTCGTCCTGCTCACCCAGGGCGGCGGGTTCACCGCCCCCTCCCTCGGCGACCTGCTCATGCTGCTCGCCGCCCTCGCCCGTACCGTCCACGTCCTGGCCATGTCCCGGATCAAGGCGGTCCGGTCGGCCGACTCGCTCTCCCTGACCACCGTGCAGCTCGGCTCCGCCGTCGCGGTCTTCGCCGTCATCGCGGCCTTCCCCGGCACGGGTGCCTCGCCCTGGACGGTGGCCCTGGACTTCGGCCCGCGCGAGTGGGCCGGACTGCTCTTCCTCTCCGTCTTCTGCACGCTCTTCGCCTTCTTCGTGCAGATGTGGGCGGTCCGCCGCACCTCCCCGTCCCGGGTCAGCCTCCTGCTCGGTACGGAGCCGCTCTGGGCCGCCGCCGCGGGCATCGCCCTCGCCGGTGACCGTCCCGGCGCGCTCGGCCTCGTGGGCGCGATCCTCGTTCTGGCGGGCACCAGTTGGGGCCGTCGGGCCGTCGACAGGGACGCCGGGTAGGTTCTTCGCTCATGCGTTCACTTGCCTACGACAACGAGTTCCGCGCCCGTGCCCGGCGCACCCAGGGCTGGGGCCTCGGCCTGCTCACCCTCGCCGCGCTGCTCTGGGTCTGGTTCGGCGTCCTGCTCCTCACGCCGTACGAGCCGAACGACAGCAGCAACACCTGCCCCGCCCTCCTCACCAGCGAGTACGTCCACGACAGGGCCTGCGAGGAGTCCCGTGACTGGCCCGAACTGGTCGGCGTCATCGGCGCGTCCGTCCCGCTCGCCGTGATCGGCGCCGTCCTCTACACCAGCGGCTCGGTCGCCCACCGCATGTCCGAGCACCTCGCCGAGGTCACCCGTATCGACTCCGCGAGCGCCTGACCACCCCCGGGCGCGCGCCCGCCGAGGGACCTCGGCGCCCCGGGCGGGACCTCGCACCCCGGGCCGGACCTCGGCGTCCCGGGCCGCGCCGCTGCGGACCCCCGGCACCCCGAAGTGACCCTCAGGACTTCGGCACCCGGTCCGACGCGATCATGACGACCAGGCCGAGGACCGCGATCACGATGTTGACGAACAGCTCCCGGCCCTCAAGGAACCCCACGTTCTCGGTGAGGAACCGGGTCACCCCGAAGAGCCGGAACCAGTCGCCCGTCAGCTCGCGCACCACCCCCGCCACGCCGAAGAGGGCGAGCAGGAAACCGGCGACCTCCAGAAACTTCTTCATGAAGTGATCATGGCGCGGCCGGGGGAGGGGCCGCGTCCGCCTCCCGTCCACGCTCCCGCTACCGAAGTATCGACCTCCGCGACTTCGGTAGCGTCCCGGCCGCCGATGCCCCGCACGCCGCCCCCGCCTGCGTACATTGCGGGCATGACTCGCACGGACCGGCAGCGCTGGCTGCTCCCCTCCGACCTGGTCGAACCGGGCGGGAGCGGGGCGGCCCGGCCCCGCCGTACCGTCCGCGACTGGATCGTGGACACCCTGCTCTTCCTGCTCGCCGCCCTCTTCGGCCTCCTCGTCGCGGATGTCAGCGCGCAGTACAACAGCGAACCGGTCGTCCTCTTCGACCAGCTCGCCGGCGCCGCCGCCTGCTGCGCCCTCTGGCTGCGCCGCCGCCGGCCCGTCGGACTCGCGGTCGCCCTCTCCCTGGCGAACGTGATCGCCCCCGTCGCCTCGGGCGCCCTCCTCGTGAGCCTGTTCAGCGTCGCCGTACGCCGTCCCTTCCGCGAGGTCGCCTGGATCGGGGCGCTCGCGGTCGTCACCTCCACGGTCCAGGTCTTCGTCCGGCCCGACCCCACCACGAACACCGGGCTCTCCATCGGGATCGGCTTCGTCCTCATCCTGCTCGTCACCGCCTGGGGCATGCTCGTCCGCGCCCGCCGCCAGCTCGTCGAAGCCCTCAGGGAGCGCGCCCGCCGCGCCGAGGCCGAGGCCGAACTGCGTGCCGCACAGGCCCAGCGGCTCGCCCGCGAGGCCATCGCCCGCGAGATGCACGACGTCCTCGCCCACCGGCTCACCCTGCTCAGCGTGCACGCCGGAGCCCTGGAGTTCCGCCCCGATGCCCCGCCCGAGCAGATCGCCCGGGCCGCCGGCGTCATCCGCGACAGCGCCCACGAAGCCCTCCAGGACCTCCGCGAGATCATCGGCGTCCTGCGCGCACCCGGCGAGAACGGCGACGGGGACCGCCCCCAGCCCACCCTCGCCACCCTCGGCGCGCTGATCGCCGAATCCCGCGAGGCCGGTGCCGAGGTCGTCCTCGACACCACCGTCGACGACCCGGCCGCCGCGCCCGCCGCCACCGGCCGCACGGTCTACCGCATCGCCCAGGAAGGCCTCACCAACGCCCGCAAGCACGCCCCCGGCACCCGGGTCACCGTCACGGTGCGCGGCCGCCCCGGCGAAGGCCTCACCGTCGACATCCACAACCCGGCGCCCGACGGACCCGTCCCGCACGTCCCCGGCTCCGGCCAGGGCCTCATCGGACTGACCGAACGCGCCGCCCTCGCCGGTGGCCGTCTGGAACACGGCCCGGCCCCCGGCGGCGGATTCTCCCTCCACGCCTGGCTACCGTGGCCCTCATGACCATTCGGCTGCTCATCGTCGACGACGACCCCCTGGTCCGCGCGGGCCTCACCCTCATGCTCGGCGGAGCCGAGGACCTGGAGATCGTCGGCGAGGGCGCCGACGGCCGCGAGGTCCCCGAACTCGTCGCCCGGTACGCCCCCGACGTCGTCCTCATGGACATCCGGATGCCCCACGTGGACGGGCTCACCGCCACCGAACTCCTCCGCGCCCGCCCCGGCGCCCCGGAGGTCGTCGTCCTCACGACCTTCCACGCCGACGAGCAGGTGCTGCGCGCCCTGCGGGCCGGCGCGGCGGGGTTCGTCCTCAAGGACACCGCGCCCGCCGAGATCGTCGCCGCCGTCCGCCGGGTCGCCGCGGGCGACCCGGTGCTCTCCCCGGCCGTCACCCGCCAGCTCATGACCCATGTCGCCGGGCAGCCGGAGCAGCCGCCGCGCGCGGCGGCGGCCGGCCGGCTCGCCGGACTCGCCGACCGCGAGCGGGAGGTGGCCGTCGCCGTCGGCCGCGGTCTCTCCAACGCCGAGATCGCGGCCGAGCTGTACATGAGCGTGCCGACGGTCAAGACCCACGTCTCCCGCGTGCTCGCCAAGCTCGGTCTCAACAACCGGGTCCAGATCGCCCTCCTCGTCCACGACGCGGGCCTCCTGGGCGAGGACGACCCGAGCTGACCGGGCCCGGGGGACCCGCCCAGGACGACCGTCACCACCAGGGCCCGGCCGGGCCGGTCGGATAGCCTGACCCGATGTCCGTCATCGAACTGGGGGAGTACGGCGCGGACTTCACCGCGAACCCGTACCCCTTCTACGCGAAGCTCCGTGAGAACGGTTCCGTCCACGAGGTGCGGATGCCCGACGGCTTCCGGTTCTGGCTGGTCGTCGGCCACGAGGAGGGGCGCGCGGCACTCGCCGACCCCCGGCTCGCGAAGTCCCCCTCCGTCATCGGCGTACGGCCGCCGGAGGAGGACGTCATCGGCGTCCACCTCCTCTCGGCGGACGCCCCCGACCACACCAGGCTGCGCCGGCTCGTCACGGGAGAGTTCACCGGCCGCCGGGTGGAGAGCCTGCGCCCGCGCGTCGAGCGGCTCACGGCGGAGCTCGCCGACGCGATGGAACCGGCCGGCCGGGCCGACCTCGTCGACGCCTTCGCGTACCCGCTGCCGATCATCGTCATCTGCGAGCTCCTCGGAGTACCCGCCGCGGACCGGGACACCTTCCGCGGCTGGTCGAACGAGCTCGTCACGCCCACCGGCGAGGAGAGCATGGCGCGGGCCATGCGGGACTTCGCCGACTACCTCGACGCACTCGTCGAGGACAAGCGGGCCGCGGGACCCGCCGAGGACCTGCTCTCCGGCCTGATCGCGGCCCGCGCCGAGGACGGGGACCGGCTGTCCGGACCCGAACTCCGCGCCATGGCCTACCTGCTGCTCATCGCGGGCCACGAGACCACCGTCAACCTGATCGCCAACACCGTACGGAACCTCCTCGCCCATCCCGGGCAGCTCGCCGCCCTGCGCGCCGACCCGGGCCTCCTCGACGGGACGATCGAGGAGTCGCTGAGGTACGACGGACCGGTCGAGACCAGCACCTTCCGCTTCAGCCGGGAGGCCGTCGCCCTCGGCGGCACCGAGATCCCGGCCGGGAGCCACGTGCTCGTCGGCATCGGGGCGCTCGACCGCGACCCGGCCCGCTTCCCCGACCCCGACCGCTTCGACATCCGCCGGGACACCCGGGGCCATCTCGCCTTCGGCCACGGCATCCACTACTGCCTGGGCGCCCCGCTCGCCCGCCTGGAGGCCCGGATCGCGCTCCGGACGCTCCTCGACCGCTTCCCCCGCCTGGAACTCGACCCCGACGAGCCCCCCTGGGAGTGGATCCCGGGCCTTCTCCTGCGCGGAGTCCGGCACCTCCCGGTGCGGTGGTGACCCGAGGGCTCCGTCCCCGGCAGCTCTGTCAGAGAACGCCGTCCGCCACCCGCACCGGACGCCGCTCCCGGCGCGAGCGCTCGCACGCGTCGGCGATCCGGAGCGCCGCGAGGGCCTCGCGGCCGTCGCAGGGGTTCGCGGCCTCACCGCGCACCAGGCGGACGAAGGCGTCGAGCTCCGCCTCGTACGCGGGGCCGAACCGCTCCAGGAACCCGGACCAGGGCTTTCCCGGCGCGGGCGGGCCCTGCGGTTCCACCGAGGCGAGCGGGGTGCGGTCGTCGAGGCCCACCGCGATCTGGTCCAGGTCGCCCGCCAGCTCCATGCGGACGTCGTACCCGGCGCCGTTGCAGCGGGTCGCGGTCGCCGTGACGAGCGTGCCGTCGTCCAGGGTGAGGAGCGCGGCGGCCGTGGACACGTCCCCGGCCTCCCGGAACATCGCGGGGCCCGCGTCCGAGCCCGTCGCGTACACCTCCACGACCTCCCGCCCGGTCACCCACCGCACGATGTCGAAGTCGTGCACCAGACAGTCCCGGAAGAGACCGCCGGAGAGCGGCAGGTACGCGGCCGGCGGCGGCTCCGGATCGGAGGTCGCCGCCCGTACGGTGTGCAGCCGGCCGAGCCGCCCCGACCGCACCGCCTCGCGCGCCGCCCCGTACCCCGGGTCGAAGCGCCGCATGAAGCCGAGCTGCAGTTCGGTCCCCGCCTCCGTCACCGCCGCGAGCGCGGCGGTCGTGCCCGGCAGGTCCAGGGCGATCGGCTTCTCGCAGAAGGCCGGAAGACCGGCGCCCGCCGCGCGGGCGATCAGCTCGGCGTGCGCGGCCGTCGCCGAGGCGATCACCACCGCGTCCAGGGCGTGGTCGAACAGCGCCGCCACGTCCGGCGCGGCCTCCGCCCCGAGCGCCCCCGCGACCCCGGCCGCCCGGCCGGCGTCCGCGTCCGCCACGACCAGCGCCCCGACCTCCGGGTGGCGGGCCAGCACCCCCGCGTGGAAGCTCCCGATCCGTCCCGTACCGATGAGTCCGATGCGCATGGCCCCACCGTGGAGGCCCCCGTCCCCGGTGTCAAGGATTTGTCAGGACAACCGGACGTCACGACTTCCCGTCATCCACGCACCGGGCTACGCTCCCCCCGTGTCCAAGCAGTCCGGCTCCCCCCTGCCCCCGCTCTCCGTGGACCGCACCAGCCCGGTCCCGCTCTACTTCCAGCTGGCCCAGCAGCTGGAGAGCGCCGTGGAGAACGGGACGCTGACCCCGGGCACCCTCCTCGGCAACGAGATCGACCTCGCCACCCGGCTCGGTCTCTCCCGCCCCACCGTCCGCCAGGCCATCCAGACCCTCGTCGACAAGGGCCTCCTGGTCCGCCGCCGGGGCGTCGGCACCCAGGTCGTGCACAGCACCGTCCGCCGCCCGCTGGAGCTCAGCAGCCTCTACGACGACCTGGACGCCGCCGGACAACTCCCCGCCACCCGCGTCCTGGTCAACCGGACCGAACCCGCCACCGGCCCGGTCGCGGCCGCCCTGCGCGTACCCGAGGGCAGCGAGGTCCACTACCTCGAACGGCTCCGCACCGCGCACGGCGAGCCCATGGCGTACCTGCGCAACCACCTGCCCGCCGGACTCGTCGACCCGGACACCGCGGCCCTGGAGACCACCGGCCTCTACCGGCTGCTCCGCACCGCCGCGCTCACCCTGCACAGCGCCCGCCAGGCCGTCGGCGCCCGCGCCGCCACCGCCGAGGAGGCCGCCCTGCTCGACGAACCGGAGGGCGCCCCGCTCCTGACGATGGAGCGCGTCACCCTCGACGACACCGGCCGCGCCGTCGAGTACGGCTCCCACCTCTACCGGGCCACCCGCTACTCCTTCGAGTTCCAGCTGATGGTCCGTCCGTAACCGGGGCACACCGGCGGAGCGGCCGGACACCGGCCCCCCGGCGAGCGCCACGACCCGCATGACCGATACTGCAATGCACGACTGCAATGCACGCAAAGGACACAAAGGAGGGCACGGCCTCGTGACCAGGCTTCGGACAGGAGGGGTACGCGCCGCTGTCGGCGCCGTGCTCGCGCTCGCGCTCACCGCGGCGCTCGCCGGGTGCAGCAGCACCGGCGGGAAGCGGGCGGAGGACGCCCGCAAGGCCGCCGAGGCCCAGGGCAGGGCGGCCGTCGACACCCCCCGCTGGACCGTCGCGATGGTGACCCACTCGGGTGACGGCGACACCTTCTGGGACATCGTCCAGAAGGGCGCCAAGCAGGCCGCCGCCAAGGACAACATCAACTTCCTCTACGCCCACAGCGACGAGGCCCAGCAGCAGGCGCAGCTGATCGACTCGTACGTCGCCAAGGGCGTCGACGGTCTGATCGTCACGCTCGCGAAGCCCGACGCCATGAAGGCCGCCGTCGAGAAGGCCGTCAAGGCGGGCATCCCGGTGATCACCGTGAACTCGGGCGCCGCCCAGTCCAAGGCGTACGGGGCGCTCACCCACATCGGCCAGGACGAGACCGTCGCCGGCGAGGCCGTCGGCGAGGAGCTCGACAAGCGGGGCAAGAAGAAGGCGCTCTGCGTCCTGCACGAGCAGGGCAACATCGGCCACGAGCAGCGCTGCGCGGGCACCAGGAAGACCTTCGGCGGCGAGCTGGTCAACCTCTACGTCGACGGCACCAACATGCCCGACGTGAAGGCGTCCATCGAGGCCAAGCTCCAGTCCGACAAGGACGTGGACGCCGTCGTCACCCTCGGCGCCCCCTTCGCCGACGCCGCCGTCCAGGCCGCGAAGAGCGCCGGGAGCAAGGCCGAGATCGACACCTTCGACCTCAACGCCAAGGTCGCGACCGCCCTCCAGGCCGGCACCCTCGGCTTCGCCGTCGACCAGCAGCCCTACCTCCAGGGGTACGAGGCCGTCGACCTGATCTGGCTCTACCGCTACAACGCCAACGTCCTCGGCGGCGGCAGGCCCGTCCTCACCGGCCCCCAGATCATCACCAAGGACGACGCCGCGAAGCTCGTCGAGTACGCGGAGCGTGGCACCCGATGAGTTCCACCGCGCCGGCGTCCGGGCCGTCCGGCATCGACCACGTCGACGAGCGGCTGCTGCGCACCACCCCGCTGAAGAAGCTCCTCGCCCGCCCCGAGCTCGGCTCGGTCGTCGGCGCGATCGCCGTCTTCGTCTTCTTCGCGGTGGTCGCCGACAGCTTCCTGAAGGCCTCCAGCCTCGGGACCGTGCTCTACGCGGCCTCCACCATCGGCATCATGGCGGTCCCCGTCGCGCTCCTGATGATCGGCGGCGAGTTCGACCTGTCCGCCGGTGTCATGGTCACCAGCTCGGCCCTGATCTCGTCGATGTTCAGCTACCAGATGACGGCCAACGTCTGGGTAGGCGTCGGCGTCTCGCTGCTGGTCACCCTGGCGATCGGCGTCTTCAACGGCTTCATGCTGACCCGCACCAAACTGCCCAGCTTCATCATCACGCTCGGCACCTTCCTCATGCTGACCGGCCTGAACCTGGGCCTCACCAAGTTGATCAGCGGCACCGTCTCCACCAAGACCATCGCCGACATGGAGGGCTTCTCCTCCGCCCGCAAGCTCTTCGCCTCGCAGCTGACCATCGGCGGCGTCGAGTTCAAGGTCACCATCCTGTGGTGGTTCGGCCTCGTCGCGCTCGCCACCTGGATCCTGCTCCGGACCCGCTTCGGCAACTGGATCTTCGCGGTCGGCGGCGGCTCCGACGCGGCCCGCGCGGTCGGCGTCCCCGTCTACCGGACGAAGATCGGCCTCTACATGGGCGTGGCGTTCTGCGCCTGGATCTCCGGCCAGCACCTGCTCTTCTCCTTCGACGTCGTCCAGTCGGGCGAAGGCGTCGGCAACGAGCTCATCTACATCATCGCGGCCGTCATCGGCGGCTGTCTGATCACCGGCGGATACGGCTCCGCCATCGGCTCGGCCGTCGGCGCCCTCATCTTCGGCATGACCAGCAAGGGCATCGTGTACGCCGAGTGGAACCCGGACTGGTTCAAGTTCTTCCTGGGAGCGATGCTCCTCCTGGCGACCCTGCTGAACGCCTGGATCCGCAAGCGCGTGGAGGCCACCAAGTGACGAACGGGACCACGCCGCTGGTCGAGCTCGACGACGTCAGCAAGTACTACGGCAACATCCGCGCCCTCGAAGGGGTCTCCCTGGAGGTCCGCTCCGGCGAGATCTCCTGCGTCCTCGGCGACAACGGCGCCGGCAAGTCCACCCTCATCAAGATCGTCGCCGGTCTGCACCAGCACGACGCCGGCACCTTCCGCATCGAGGGCGAGGAGGTCACCCTCGCCAACCCGCGCGACGCCCTCGACCGGGGCATCGCCACCGTCTACCAGGACCTCGCCGTGGTCCCGCTCATGCCGGTCTGGCGGAACTTCTTCCTGGGCTCCGAGCCGACCAGGGGCTCCGGCCCCTTCAAGCGGCTCGACGTCGGCCTGATGCGGTCGACCACCCGCGAGGCGCTGCTCCGCATGGGGATCGACCTGCGCGACGTCGACCAGCCGATCGGCACCCTCTCCGGCGGCGAGCGGCAGTGCGTGGCCATCGCCCGCGCCGTCCACTTCGGCGCCAAGGTCCTCGTCCTCGACGAGCCGACCGCCGCGCTCGGCGTCAAGCAGTCCGGCGTCGTCCTGAAGTACGTGGCCGCCGCCCGCGACCAGGGCCTCGGCGTGGTCCTCATCACCCACAACCCGCACCACGCCTACCTCGTCGGCGACCGGTTCGTCCTCCTCAAGCGCGGCGTGATGGCCGGCAGCCACACCAAGGGCTCCATCACGCTCGACGAGTTGACCCGGCAGATGGCCGGCGGCACGGAGCTGGAGGACCTCCGCCACGAACTGGAGCGGCCCTCCGCGACGTGACCGCGCCCTCCCCGATGTGACGGCCCCTTCACACCCCACCTGGCAGAATCGGAGCCGATGAGTACCTACCGTGATCTCGCGCACCGGGGCTCCGCCCGAGGCACCGTGCTGCGGACCGTCGGCACCCGGGAGCGGCGCTCCCACCTGACGGCGCCCCGCGTGCCGACCGTCGGCATCGACATCGGCGGTACGAAGGTGATGGCCGGTGTCGTCGACGCCGACGGCAACATCCTGGAGAAGCTCCGCACGGAGACCCCGGACAAGTCCAAGAGCCCCAAGGTCGTCGAGGACACCATCGTCGAACTGGTCCTGGACCTCTCCGACCGGCACGACGTGCACGCCGTCGGCATCGGCGCGGCCGGCTGGGTCGACGCCGAGCGCGCCACGGTGCTCTTCGCCCCGCACCTCGCCTGGCGCAACGAGCCCCTCCGCGACGCCCTCCAGGGCCGCCTCGCCGTCCCCGTCATGGTCGACAACGACGCGAACACCGCCGCCTGGGCCGAGTGGCGCTTCGGCGCCGGTCGCGGCGAGGACCACCTCGTCATGATCACCCTCGGTACGGGCATCGGCGGCGCCATCCTGGAGGGCGGCCAGGTCAAGCGCGGCAAGTACGGGGTGGCCGGCGAGTTCGGCCACATGCAGGTCGTCCCCGGCGGACACCGCTGCCCCTGCGGCAACCGCGGCTGCTGGGAGCAGTACAGCTCGGGCAACGCCCTGGTCCGCGAGGCCCGCGAGCTGGCCGCCGCCGACTCCCCGGTGGCGTACAACATCATCGAGCGGGTCAAGGGCAACGTCCCCGAGATCACCGGACCGCTCATCACCGAGCTCGCCCGTGAGGGCGACGCCATGTGCGTCGAGCTGCTCCAGGACATCGGCCAGTGGCTCGGCGTCGGCATCGCCAATCTCGCCGCCGCCCTCGACCCCTCCTGCTTCGTCATCGGCGGCGGCGTCTCGGCCGCCGACGACCTCCTCATCGGCCCCGCGCGGGACGCCTTCCGCCGCCATCTCACCGGCCGCGGCTACCGCCCCGAGGCCCGCATCACCCGCGCCCAGCTCGGCCCCGAGGCCGGGATGGTCGGCGCCGCCGACCTCGCCCGGCTCGTCGCCCGCCGCTTCCGCCGCGCCAACCGGCGCCGGGTGGAGCGGTACGAACGGTACGAGCGCTACGCCCAGGCCCTGCGCAGCGGGACCTCGGGCCGGGCCCCCCGTACCCCCGAGGACCCTCCTTCATGACCGTGCCCCACCAGACCACCCCTCCGCGCACCCCGCAGGACAAGCTGCCCGAGGACCGGCGGCACATGATCCGCCGCCGCTGGCTGACGGCCGTCATCATCGTGCTGCTCGTGGGCATCCCGGCCGGGTACCTCGTCATCTCCGCGGGGCAGAGCCGTGACAGCGGGCGCGACAAGGAGCGCGAGTCCTCGGCGGCCGGTCTCCAGGACAACTGGCCGTCGCTGATGAAGCGCCGGGTCTTCGAGGTCCCGGTCCCGGGCGGGGCCTGGGACGTGGCCTACTACGAGACCAGCAACTGGAAGACGAGCCGGCTGTACGTGCAGTTCACGACGACCGCCACCGGCCTCGACACCTTCCTCGCCGAGTCCGGCACCGGCCGGGCCGCCCTCGCGCCGGGCCGGGTCACCGTCGGCGAACGCGACGCCGAGATCGCCGGCTGGACCTTCGTGGAGGGCATGAACTGGGTGGGCACCACGGTGAGGCGCGAGGCGCCGCGCCCGACGACGGACCTCACCGTCGACCTCACCGACCCCGCCTTCCCCCGGGTGTACGCGGTCTCGACGACGAGCCCCTGACACCGACGGCCGGCGGGTCGCCGGTCAGGCGTTCTTCTCCATGCCCGGGCGCAGCCGGGCGAGCAGGCCGTAGAGAGCCGCGCTCTCGTCCGCGTCGAGCGTGTCGAGCGCTCCGCTGGTGGCCTGCATCTCCTCGCGGACGCGGCGGATGACCTCGCGGCCCTCGTCGGTGGCCGCGACGTTCTTGACGCGCCGGTCGGCGGGGGAGGGCTCGCGGCGGACCAGGGAGCGGGCTTCGAGGCGGTCGACGATGCCGGTGACGTTGGACGCGTCGCACACCAGCAGGGTGGCGAGGGCGCGCATGGGCAGCGGACCGTCGAGCTGGGCGAGGACCTTGGCCTGGGTGGAGGTCAGACCGTGGTGGGCGGCGGCGGCCGCGAAGTCGCGCCACTGGGCCGTGCCGATGGCGGCGAGGAGCTCCAGGAGCTGGAGCTTGGTGGGGGTCTCGGGGGTCGTCGCGCTCATGGTTCGAGCCTACTGAGAACACTTGACATTATCAATTGTTTACTTGGCATTACTTGACCCTCTCAACTATCGAGGCCTACCTTCGTCGAAGTACTTGATGACATCAAACATCGACGGCCTGAAGCTCTGGCGCTCCGGCGTTCCCCGGGAAGCCCCGACGCCTCAGGCACGGAAAAGGCCTCCCCTGCCATGAGTCACACCCCCGCGCCGCCCACCGCCGACCCCCGGCGCGAGACGCGCATCGTCTTCGCCCTGAGCCTCGCGGCCATGGTCGTCTCGATGATGCAGACCCTGCCGGTCCCGATCCTCGGCCTCATCCGCGCCGACCTCGGCACCTCGACCGCCGACGTCAGCTGGGTGACCACCGCGACGCTGCTCTCCGCCGCCGTCTTCACCCCGCTCCTCGGCCGCTTCGGCGACCAGCACGGCAAGAAGCCCACGCTCGTCGCCGTGCTCGGCGTCATGGTCGCCGGTTCCGTCGTCGCCGCCCTCGCGACCTCGCTGCCCCTGCTGATCCTGGGCCGCGTCCTCCAGGGCGCCGCCACCGCGATCTTCCCGCTGGCCCTGTCCGTCCTACGCGAAGAGGTCCGTCCGCAGAAGCTGCCCGGCGCGATGTCCCTGGTCAGCGGCACCCTCGCCTTCGGCAGCGGCCTCGCGCTCGTCGCCACCGGCCTGCTCACCTCCGGCTCCGACGCCGACTACCGCAGCGCCTTCTGGATGGCGACCGGCTTCGCCGCGCTCGCCCTGCTCGCCGTCGTCCTCCTCGTCCCCGCGACCCGCCACAAGACCGGCGGCCGCACCGACCTCCTCGGCGCGCTCACCCTCGGCCTCGCGCTGCTGCTGCTCCTGCTGCCCATCTCGCAGGGCCACGAATGGGGCTGGACCTCCGCCCGCACGCTCGGCGCCTTCGCCGGCGCGGCCGTCATGACCGTCGTCTGGGTCCTCGTCGAACGCAAGGTCCGCGAACCCCTCGTCGACATGAGGATGTTCGTCCACCGCCCCGTGCTCATGGCCAACCTGGCCGGCGTCCTCGTCGGCTTCGGCATGTTCGCGAACTTCCTGGGCGTCTCCTACCTCGTCCAGATGCCCGAGGCCCTCACCGGCTACGGCTTCGACGCGTCGATCCTGCGCGCCTCCGTCCAGTTCCTGCTGCCCGGCGCGATCGTCTCCCTCCTCGCCTCCCCGATCGGCGGCCAGCTGGTCCGGCACCGCGGCCCCCGTACAGCCCTCGCCCTCGCCGCCGGCCTCGGTGCCGTCGGCTTCGCCTGGCTCGGCCTCGACCACGGCCACACCGCCTCGGTGATCGGCGCCGGAGTCGTGGTCGGAGCGGCTGTCAGCTTCGGATACGCGGCCATGCCGGCCGTCATCATGGCGAGCGTCCCGCACCACCAGAGCGGCATCGCCAACGGCATCAACTCCATCTCCCGCTCCACCGGCAGCGCGATCGGCAGCGCGGTCGTCACCACGATCCTGGCCTCTCGGACCCTCGACCACCTTCCCGCCGGAGCCCCGCCGCTCCCCGCCGAATCCGGCTTCACCCTCACCTTCTGGATCGGGGCCACGGCCTTCGCCCTGGTCGCGGCCATAGCGGGGCTCGGTCTCCGGGGCGCGCAGGCACCCCGTACGGCCCCGGCACCGGCACCGGCCACCCCCGGGCCCGCCGTCGCGGTGGTGCCCGAGAAGGCTCCGGTGGCCTAGGAGGCGCCGTGGCGATCGGGCCCCGCCCGATCGCCCGGGTCCGTCTCCCGGGTGGGCGGCCGGCCGCCCACCCTCAAGACCGTAATTCCGGAGAAGCCCTAGAATTACGATATGGGGCGAATTCGTCGCCCGAACCACCTCCGCCGCCGAACCGGCCAGGAGGACGCAATGGATCCATGGCTGATCTGGTTGAGCGTCGCAGGGCTACTGGCGATAGCCGAACTGCTCACCCTCACCGCCGCGCTGGGCATGCTGAGCGCGGCCGCGCTGGTCACCGCGGGGTTCGCCGCGGCCGGCCTTCCGACGCCCCTACAGTTCCTGGTGTTCACCGTCGTCGCCGTGGTCAGCGTGGTCTTCGTACGCCCCCTCGCGGTGCGCCACCTGCTCAAGCCCCAGGCCGAGCGGTTCGGCGTGGACGCGCTGGTCGGCAGGGCCGCGTACGTCGTCTCGGAGGTCTCGGGCCTGGGCGGCAGGGTCCGCATCGGCGGCGAGGAATGGACGGCCCGCGCCTATGACGAGACGCTGGTGATCCCTCCGGGAACGACGGTCGAGGTCATGGAGATCAGCGGCGCCACCGCCCTCGTCTACCCCCGGGAGTGAGCCATGGAATTCTCGGCGCTGCTCATCGCCGGCCTGATCGTCGCGCTCATCGCCGTCTTCACCGTGATGCGGGCGGTACGCATCGTGCCCCAGGCGCGCGCCCGCAACGTCGAGCGCCTCGGCCGCTACCGCCGCACCCTGAGGCCGGGTCTCAACCTCGTCATCCCGTACGTCGACCGGGTCTATCCGGTGATCGACCTGCGCGAACAGGTCGTGTCGTTCAAGCCGCAACCGGTCATCACCGAGGACAACCTGGTCGTCGAGATCGACACCGTCCTGTACTTCCAGGTCACGGACCCACGGGCGGCCGCCTACGAGATCGCCGACTTCCTCCAGGGCGTCGAACAGCTCACCGTCACCACCCTGCGCAACGTCGTGGGCTCCATGGACCTGGAGAAGACCCTCACCTCGCGCGACACCATCAACAACCAGCTCCGGGGCGTACTGGACGAGGCCACCGGCAAGTGGGGGCTGAGGGTCAACCGCGTGGAGATCAAGGCCATCGACCCTCCGCAGTCCATCAAGGACGCGATGGAGAAGCAGATGCGCGCCGAGCGCGACAAGCGGGCGGCGATCCTGGGGGCCGAAGGACAGCGGCAGTCGCAGATCCTCACCGCCGAGGGCGACAAGCAGTCCGCCGTCCTGCGGGCGGAGGGCAACCGCACCGCCGAGATCCTCAAGGCCGAGGGCCAGTCCCGGGCCATCGACGAGGTGTTCCAGGCCGTGCACCGCAACGACCCCGACCCCAAGCTCCTCGCCTACCAGTACATGCAGATGCTGCCGCAGCTCGCCCAGGGCGCGGGCAGCACCTTCTGGGTGATCCCCAGCGAGGTCACCTCCGCCCTCGAAGGCGTGTCGCGCGCCTTCGGCGAGGTCCTGCCCCAGTCGCCGGCCACCCGTGAGACGTCCTCGGAGGACCGGGCGGCCGCCCAGGCCGCCGACGACGCGGCGCAGGCCGCGGAAGCCGCCGCGGAGGCCCTCGCCGACGCGGCCGACGCCGACGCCGGTGTCCGCCCCCTCGCCGACGGCCTGCGGGAGTCGACGGCCGCCGACGAGGGGTAGCCGACGGCCGTTACCTCACCCTTCGACACGCGAAAACCTGTCATGACCGTCGTAGACATTCGTCGGCGGCGTCACTATGGTTTTTCTCGTAGCCCAGAGAAGTAACAAGGTCCGGCGGGGACGAACCGCCGGCCGGGAGTACGCGCAGTGCGGTGCGGCGGTGGAGTGTCGAAGCCAGGGATCTCGCAGGACGGCGACGGGACTGACGGCCGGACCGGGTGGCCCGCGGTGATCAGGGGCCGCCATGAGGGGTACCGCCGCTGACGCAGCGAGCGGTCCGCGCCTTCGGCCGGTTCGACACCGGCGGAGGGTGGAGCAGTTTTTCGGGGTCCTGGTGCCGTACCGGCACCAGGACCCCTCTCCGCGTTTCACAGAAGAGGTGCAAATGACAGCGGACGACCCGTACGGCCGTCTCGACGACGACGACTACCCCGCGTACACGATGGGCCGGGCGGCCGACATGCTCGGCACCACCCAGGGCTTCCTCCGGGCCATCGGCGAGGCCCGCCTGATCACCCCGCTGCGCTCGGAGGGCGGTCACCGCCGCTACTCCCGCTACCAGTTGCGCATCGCCGCCCGCGCCCGCGAACTCGTCGACCAGGGCACGCCGATCGAGGCCGCCTGTCGCATCATCGTCCTGGAGGACCAGCTCGAAGAGGCCCAGCGCATCAACGCCGAGTACCGCCGCGCCGCCGACACGGCCGGCCCGCAGACCGGGGACTGAGAAGGTGCACGCCCGCCGGATACCGGCAGATCGGGCGCGCACAACTCGGACGTGTGGCGCGTAAGGTCGTTTCCTCTGGTGACAGCGTGTGCGGACGTGTAGCGTCTGGGTCAGCTGTCGTGGTTCGGAAGTTCCCCTTGCTCACGCCTTCGGTGTGGGCGTTTTGCTGTGCTGTGCCGCAGGGACCAGGGCGATCACCTCCGTCTTCCGCATGGTGTGGAAGGCGTTCATCGACTGGAAGGCATGAGACATGGCTACGGGAACTGTGAAGTGGTTCAACGCGGAAAAGGGCTTCGGCTTCATCGCCCAGGACGGTGGCGGCCCGGACGTCTTCGCCCACTACTCGGCGATCAACTCGACCGGCTTCCGTGAGCTCCAGGAGGGCCAGACCGTGACGTTCGACGTCACCCAGGGTCAGAAGGGCCCCCAGGCGGAGAACATCACCCCCGCCTGATCCTCTCCCGACCCCGCCCGCCGAACCGCGGGCTCCGCGGAGGCGCGGGCGGGATCCGAGGTGTACGTGACCGGGGTCGCGCGGCAACAGCCGCGCGGCCCCGATCCGCGTCCGGACCCGCGGGCCGTACTCCCGCGACCCCCGCGCCGCCGGCGGGCCGTACTCCCGCATCCCGCGTTCCCGGCGGGCCGGTATCTACGACGGCGAACAGAGGATTCACCACGCGGCGCGGGGAGGCTTCCCGCCCCGGAGCGCGAGGGTTCTCCCCCCGGGGAGCAGCGCGGAGTTATGGAACGCACACGGGTCGAAGCGGCGTGCTACTGTCGACCTCAGTAGTAGTCGTGGCTCCCATACTTCAAGCGCCTTTGTCGGCGATGTCAGCCACTGGAAACGTTCTTTCAGCTCCGACGGTCATTCCCGTCGGACCATTGCCACGGTATTCGGTTTCCAGAAGAGCCCGACGGCCGAGAGCATCGTTCCCGTCCGACACCGACGCGTATTTCGTAGCTGGGGCCCGCATCCCTCGGGGTGCGGGCCCCAGCTGCAGGTATTCTCCCGACCGGTTCATCCACGGGGAATCACCGGCATCCCTTTCATCGCCTGCACTCGCACAGAGTCGACCGCAGGTCAGTTTCCATTTCGCATTCCATTCGGCCCGTTCCGGTGATTCCCTGCGCTGCTCTTCCGCTGCGGGAATTCCTCGATGCGTGCCGTATCGAGGAAGGTTCTGAATGAACCCCACACGCACGAACGGCCGTTCTTCCCGCTCCCGTCGCCGCACCGGCGGCCACACGTACGACTCCGCCGCGGGTTCGGCCCGGAGCGGCCGCTCCGGTTCGTCCGCGCCGAGTCGCTCGGGAGGTCCGAGCCGGTCGGGCGGCTCCGGCCGGCGACCCGCCGCCGTACAGGGCGAGTTCGCCCTGCCGAAGACGATCACTCCGGCGCTGCCCGCCGTCGAGGCGTTCGCCGACCTCGACATGTCCAGGGAACTCCTGGCCGCGCTCACCGCGCAGGGCGTGTCGGTCCCCTTCCCCATCCAGGGCGCGACGCTGCCGAACTCCCTGGCGGGCCGCGACGTCCTGGGCCGCGGCCGCACCGGCTCCGGCAAGACCCTCGCCTTCGGCCTGGCCCTGCTGGCCCGCACCGCAGGACAGCTCGCCGAGCCCCGTCAGCCGCTGGCGCTGGTCCTGGTCCCCACCCGGGAACTCGCCCAGCAGGTCACCGACGCGCTCACGCCGTACGCCCGCGCCGTGAAGCTGCGCCTGGCCACCGTCGTCGGCGGGATGCCGATCGGCCGGCAGGCGAACGCGCTGCGGAGCGGCGTCGAGGTCGTCGTGGCCACCCCCGGCCGTCTCAAGGACCTCATCGACCGCGGCGACTGCCGGCTGAACCAGGTCGGCATCACCGTCCTGGACGAGGCCGACCAGATGGCCGACATGGGCTTCATGCCCCAGGTCACCGCGCTCCTGAACCAGGTCCGCCCCGAGGGTCAGCGCATGCTGTTCTCCGCGACCCTGGACCGCAACGTCGACCTCCTGGTCCGCCGCTACCTCACCGACCCCGTCGTCCACTCCGTGGACCCCTCGCAGGGCGCGGTCACCACCATGGAGCACCACGTCCTGCACGTGCACGGTGCCGACAAGCAGCGGCTGACGACGGAGATCGCGGCGCGCGACGGCCGCGTGATCATGTTCCTGGACACCAAGCACGCGGTGGACCGTCTCACCGAGGACCTCCTCAACTGCGGTGTCCGGGCCGCCGCCCTGCACGGCGGGAAGTCGCAGCCGCAGCGCACCCGCACCCTCGCCCGGTTCAAGACCGGGCACGTCACCGTCCTGGTCGCGACGAACGTCGCCGCCCGCGGCATCCACGTCGACAACCTCGACCTCGTCGTCAACGTGGACCCGCCGACCGACCACAAGGACTACCTCCACCGCGGCGGCCGTACCGCGCGGGCCGGCGAGTCCGGCAGCGTCGTCACGCTGGTCACCGCCAACCAGCGCCGCGACATGACCCGCCTCATGGCGGCCGCCGGCATCGTGCCCCGGACCACCCAGGTCCGCTCCGGCGAGGAGGCGCTCGCCCGGATCACCGGCGCGCGGACCCCCTCCGGCATTCCGGTGACGATCACCGCACCCGCCGCCGAGCGGCGCCAGCGCGGCACGACCTCGCGCGGCCGGCGCGGCACCGCTTCGGCCGCCCGGCGCGCGGGCGGACGCCGCCCGGCCACCGACGCGGCGGCCTGATCGGTACGCGGTCCCGTACGGCCCGAGCCGTACGGGACCGGCGGCGGCCCGAGCCGTACGAGATCAGGAAGCCGACCCATCTCCGCAGGAGGCACGACGTGACCCCGGTCCAGACACAGCCCCGCTCCCCGCAGGCCATCCCCGTGCACGGGACGGTGGCCGACGCCGTGGACCCGGCCGGACCGCAGGTCTGCGACGACATGACCGTCGAGGTGGCCCTGTCCGTCATGGCCGGAGCCCGGACCGGGCAGCTGCTCGTCCGCGACATCGACGGCCTGTGCACCGGGCTGGTCACGCTGGCCCGGCTCACCGCCGTCCGCGCCGGATCCGCCTACACGGACCGGCTCCGGCTGCGCGACATCCTCGGTGACCCGGGGCCGTTCCCACCGTTCGCCGGTCCCGCCCGCTGAACCGCCCCACGGCGGCAGAACCCTTCCCTTCTCTCCCTGTGAGGCATCATGCGCTGTGTCATCGCCCGCTTCCCGTTCGACCTCACCAAGAGTGGTGTCCTGGAGGCCATGCAGGGCGTCAAGCCCGAGGAGGTCGTCGGCGAGTCCGTGATCATCGGCCGCCGCACCTACCCCGTCATGCAGGTCGGCCAGATCATCACGCGCCAGGACCGCCGCGACTTCAGCGCCGGTGAAGTCGTCCGTGCGATGGCCAAGCTCGGCTTCACCTGCCGGAGCCTTCCTCCCCAGGCCGCCGCCCCCGCCCGCGCCGTCGACCCGCTCCAGCACGCCTCGGCGATGCTCGGCGCTCCGCCGGTCGTCTGAGAGCCGGGCCCGAGCGCCCCTGACCGCCGCGCCCCGCGGAACCGGCGGGGCGCGGCGGTCAGGCCGTCCGCCGGCCCCGTCCCTCAGGGCGAGGGAGCGGCGCGGGCGTTCCCGGGGTCCGTCACAGGTCGTCCGGGGTGCCGTCGACGGCGGGTCCGCAGCCGGCGGGCAGGTTGGCCACGACGAGTTCCACGGCCTCCTCCACGGTGTCCGGTTCGCCGATCACGCTCTGGTCGGAGTGCCGGAACACGTGGAACCCGCCGGGACGGGGAAAGAGGGTGGGGACGTCATGGGTCCACGGGTACTGGGTGCACCGGCTGAAGTACAGGGCTCCGTGGCTGACCATGGGGAACAACTCCCGCAGTGCGGGGTGCGCGTGGGCCGCGCGCGGCATCGCGGGGTCGATGCGCCTCTCGCTCATGGCCAGGACTTTCCGCCACTCCGCGGCCACGGTCTCCGACGCCTCACGCGGGGGTTCGCTGTTCATCTGCTCCACCATCACTTGTTCTTCTTCACGGCTACGTGCGGGTCGATCTCGGGGATGTCGGGCTTCGGGACGTCGACCCGCTTGTACGCGCCGTCCGTCTCCTCGTCGCGGGTGTACCAGTGGATGTCGTCCCACGACCGCCCGTCCGGGTCCGGCTCGTTGTAGATGTTGAGCTCTCCCTCGTATACGACCACGTTCCGCGCGACCACGCTCATCTCCCAGGCGGTCCCGTTTCCGTACACGGGCCGGTTCCCGTCGGCGGTCGTGAACGGGGAACCCTGCTGGACCGCTGTCCGGAAGGCGTCGACGATGTCGGCCGGCGTGCTCCAGTTGCCGCGCTCTCCCTTGCTGTTCAGCATTCCGTCGAGGGTGACCGACAGCGTGGTGTTCTTGTCCGCGACGGAGTTCATGACGTTGGACATCCACACCGGCACTCCGTCCACGACGTCTCCGTACGGGGGTCCGTTGTAGGTGTGGGCCCCGGGGTCCGGGTTGTCCTTGCGGCCGCGCAGGTGGTCGACGAGGGCTTCGCTGTGGTCCTCGATTCCCAGCACCACACTGTGCGGGTGCTCGCCCTTCCTGCGGTGCGGGCACCCCGTCTCCACCTCCTCCCTCGCCAGCCCCATCGGGTCGATCCAGCGCGTCGGGTTCTCCACGTACGCCACCGAGTTCGGCGCCGGCGCGAGGCCCAGGGGGTCCGGGGAGATGTAGCGACCCGAGGCGGGGTCGTAGTGGCGATAGCGGTTGTAGTGGAGCTGGGACTCGGCGTCGAAGTACTGGCCGGGGAAGCGCAGCGGGGTGAACGCCGTCGCGTCCCGGTTCCAGGAGGTGGTGCCCCAGAGAGCGGAGCGGCCGCGCCAGGCGACGGCGCCCGACTCGTCGACGAGTTCGCTGGGGGTACCGACCAGGTCCGTGACGATCGCGAAGAAGCGGCGGTCGACCTCCTCGTCGCCGAGCAACCTGCGCTCCAGCTGGGAGACGGGCGTGAGGCCGTCGTGGTCCCAGGTGAGGACGACCCGGTCCGCCGTGCCCGGTGTGCGGGTCGACTGTTCGCAGAGCACGTCGCCGTCCCAGGTGAACAGCGTCTCCTCGACGACGGTGACCCCGTCGTCCGCGAGGCGCCGCTTGGCCACGCGGCGGCCCAGCGCGTCGTACCGGTACCGCCAGCGGACGCCGTCGGGGGTGGTGACGGCCACCAGCCGGTCCTCGGCGTCCCAGTCGTAGCGCCAGGTGTCCGGCTTGCGGGAGAGGCGGGTCTTCTGCCGCAGCACGACCCGGCCCTGCGCGTCGTGCGTGTAGCGGATCGCCCCGGCACGGCCGATGCGGGTGCCCGCGTACTCGCGGGCGCCCACGGCCGTGCCGGCGCCGGGCCAGGAGGCGTGCGTCTGGTTGCCGGCCTCGTCGTAGGCGTACCTCTCGGTCCACCGCTCGGCCGTGACGCCGGTGACCCGTCCCTCTCCGGTCAGCTCGAACCGCCGCGGGCCGGCCAGACGGTCGTCGACGGCGGTGAGGTGACCGTCCGGGCGGTAGGTGTACGCGCGCTGCTGGACGGTCCGGTCCCCGGCGGCGCGAACGTGCTGGCCGGTGACGCGGCCCATGGCGTCGTAGGCGTGGTCGATGGTGAGAGCGGCTCCGACGCGGCGGGTGATCTCCCGGCCGGACGCGCCGAACTCGAAGTCGATCGGGTGTCCCGAGGCGTCGAGGCGGGCGGAGGAGTCGCCCGTGTACGTCCAGGAGCTGACGGCCCCGGACGGCGTGGTGCGAAGGACGCGGCGGCCCGCCCCGTCGTACGCGCGGGTCAGCGTCCGGCCGTCGACCGCCTCCTGGAGCACCCGGCCCGCGAGGTCACGCACGTACGTCAGCTCGGTGTCGGGGCCGCTCGCACCGGCCAGGTGGCCCCGGGCGTCGTAGGAGAAGCGCGTCACCGCCCCGTCGGAGTCCTTCAGGAGGAGCCGTCCGTCGGCGTCCCGCTCGTAACGGACCGTCTGTCCCGTCCCGTTGGTCCGCGAGGCGAGCCGTCCCAGGGCGTCGTGCGTGTACGTGAGGGTGCGTCCGTCGAAGTCCGTCTCGGCGGTGAGCAGCCCGGTCCGGTCGTAGCTGTAGGACCAGGTGAGCCCCTGCGGGTTCGTGACGCGGGTGACCCGGAGCTCGGTGTCGTGCGCGAACTCGTGGCGTGCCCCGTCCGGTGTCGTCCGGGCGGTGACCAGGTCGAAGTGGGTGTACTCGAAGCGGGTCTCGCCGCCCATGGCGTCGGTGTGCAGGACGCAGTTGCCCTCGCCGTCGTACGCCCAGGACCGGGTGGAGCCGTCGGGGTCGGTCCGTCGGGCGAGCCGGCCCTCGACGGTCCACTCCAGTTCCGTGCTGCCGCCGTCGGCATCGGTGATCCGCACGGGCCGGCCGAAGGCGTCGCGGACGAAACGGGTGACGCCGCCGTGCTGGCCGCGCACCGCGAGCGGGAGCCCCGCCGCGTCGTTCTCCACCCGGTCCACGGCGCCGAGTGAGTCGTCGACCCCGGTGAGGCGGCCCCGGGCGTCATGGGTGAGCCGGGTCGTGGTGCCGTCGGGGCGGGTGAAGAGGACCGGGTTGCCGTCCTCGTCGTACTCCTGCCGGGACACCGAACCGTCCGGGCCGGTGACGACCGTGATCTGGTTCAGGTCGTTGTACCGGATGACGCCCGAGCCGCCGTCCGGGTGCACGACGCCGGTGAGGTTGCCGCGGTCGTCGTAGGCGTACGTGGTGGTGCGCCCGGCCGGGTCGGTGCGCGACCGCAGCCGGTCGTGGCGGTCCCACGTCTGGCTGACCGTGCCGCCCAGCGGGTCCGTCACGGACAGGACCTGGAGGCGGCTGTTGAGGACGTAGAGCTTCGACGCGCCGGTGGAGTCCGTGAAGCGGGTGATCCGGTCGCCGGTCGTGGGATGGACGTCGTACGCGAACGTCGACGACAGGTAGCCGTCCGGGCCGATGGTGCGGTCCACCCTGCCCTGGGCGTCGTACACGTACCGGAAGGTGGAGCCCTTGCGGTCGGTCCACGAGGTGACGCGACCGTCCGGGTCGTAGGTGAACCGCATCGGCAGGTCGGAGGAGTTGACGACCTCGGTGAGGCGGCCCAGCTCGTCGTAGCCGTAGCGCATCACGGTCCGAGGACCGTCGGGCGTGCGGAGGGCGAGCTCGCGCAGCCTGCCGTCCCCGGACATGAGCGTGGCCAGGTAGCCGCCTGAGTGGGACACGGCGGTGGGGGTGCCGTCGCCCCGCCGGCTGATGGTGATCCGGTTGCGGGTGCGGTCCTCGATCGCGGTCAGCCAGTACGCGGGGGACGCGTAGTAGGGGCTTCCCGTGAAGGTGCGGGTCACACCGCTGCGCGGATCCGTGACGACGTACGTGTGCTCCGCGTCCTCCTGGCCGCCGTGGCGGAGCGTCAGCCGGGGACCCTCCACCGGAAGGACCGTGTCCGTGGAGCCCGGCTCGGGGAGCGCGGGGAACCAGAGGACCGATCCGTCCTCGCGGGCCCAGAACGCGCCCCTGTCCGAGGCGTCGAGCTCCAGCCGCTCGTCGAGGGTGGAGGCCCAGCCGGGGCCGAACCAGTGGCCGTAGCGGTAGGTCGACAGGTGGGTGCGCCGCAGGACCATCGGCAGGGCGCCGGCCAGGGAGAGATCGACCTGCTCCAGCGTCATCTCGCCCGACGCGATGTCGACGGGGTCGCCCTCGCAGGTGCGGTCACCCATCTCGACGCTCCTGCCCCGAGGGTCGGACGCGCTGTTCTTCAGGGGGTCCGGCCCGGAGCGCCCGTCGGCGCGGGACCCCTTGCCGTTCGACCCGTTGCCCGCGCCGTCCTTGCTCCCGCGATCGTCGTCGTCCTTGCGCTCGCGGGCGAGGCGTGCGCGGGTGTCGTCGTCGTTGCTCCTGTGGTCCCTGGATATCTGCTTCACGGCCTTGGGCAGGGTCTCACCGATGTGGTCGCCCATGGTCCTGGCGGACTTCACGAGGGCGCCCATGGCCTTCTCGATGACGGGATCGAGGGCGTCGGCGATGTCGTCGCGGCCCTTGTTGCGGCCCTGCGCCGTCTTCGCCCTGGTCAGCTTGCCGGCGGTCTTGCCGTGGATGCCGACGCTGACGCCGTTGAGCTTCGTGCCGGCGTTGTCGTGCTCCTCGTGTTCGATGTGGAAGCCCTTGCCCCCGGGGGCCGCGCCGCCACCGCCATCGCTGCCGCCTCCGGCGGAGGCGAGGTTCAGGCCCTCCTTGGCGCCCTGCACACCCTCGCCGAAGCCGTCCTTTCCGGCCTGCTCGGTCTGGTCGAGGTCCACACCGTTCTGGACGCCCAGGGCGTCCATGCTCACCTGGACCACCAGGTCCGCCGCCATGTTCTCCAGCGCCGCCACGGCGGGCTCGGTCATCACTCCGACGATGTGGCCGACGGCCTCCTCCATCGCGCCCGTGATCAGCTTGAGCAGCTGCTTCTTCGTGAACGCGATCGCTCCGGCGCCGAGCAGGGCGGACAGGCCGCCGGTCACCGGGATCAGTGCCATGGCGAGCCCGGTCTGCCCGGCGAGGATCCCGAGCTCGGCGACGGCCTTCCACTTCATGGCCGCGATCGCGTCCGCCGCCATGTCGAGCGCGCCCGCGATCGTGCGGGCGGCGGACACCATGTCCTTGAGGTGCTTGCCCTTGACCTTGCCCCAGTGCTCGTTGAGCGCGTCCATGGCCTCGCCGTGACCCGACGACAGCAGGCGCTCCACGTGGTTGTTGGCGAGCTGGCCGTCGTCGGCGAGGTCGTCCGCGAACTCCCGCAGCGCGTCCGCCATCTCCCGGTAGGCGTCCTCGTCGACGTTGGGCCAGTTCACCCCCACCAGATCCAGCAATGTGTCGGCCCAGTCCGGCACCGTGACAGCCATGAGAATCCCCCGTACGAAAATCTGTTCGCAGAACGCAAGAGCGAACACCTTGCCATGGCGGGGCGAAGTCGATCAACGCGACGTCCTCCTCGCCCCGTTCGGGACCGACGGCCGTCAAGGCCGCGACGTGACCCGTCCCGGCCCGACCCCCGCCGCAGGGGCACCGGCGGGGGATGAGAGGGTCTAGCGGGTGAGCGAGACACCGACGAACACACCGACGAACACGCTGCAGTACCGCCTCGACGGGCGGGAAGACGCTCCGGTCCTGGTCATCGGGCCCTCTCTGGGGACGACCTGGCACATGTGGGACCGGCAGATACCCGAGCTCACCCGGGACTGGCGGGTCGTGCGTTTCGACCTGCCCGGGCACGGGGGCGCGCCCGCGCAGCCCTTCACCTCCGTCGCCGAGCTCGGTGACCGGCTGCTCGCCACCCTCGACGCGATCGGCGTCCAGCGGTTCGGTTACGCGGGCTGCTCCCTGGGCGGCGCCGTCGGCCTCGACCTGGCCCTGCGCGCGCCCCACCGGGTCGCCTCCCTCGCCCTGGTCGCCACCTCGCCCCGGTTCGGCAGTGCCGACGAGTTCCGTCAGCGCGGTGTCATCGTCCGCGCCAACGGTCTGGAGCCGATGGCCCGGACCGCCCCCGAGCAGTGGTTCACCTCCGTGTTCGCCGGTGCACAGCCCGCCATCGTGGACTGGGCCGTCCAGATGGTCCGGACGACCGACCCCGCCTGCTACATCGCCGCCTGCGAGGCCCTCGCCGTCTTCGACGTCCGCGAGGCCCTCGACCGGATCGGCGTCCCCGCCCTCGTCCTCGTCGGCTCCGAGGACCAGGTCACCGGCCCCGCCGAGGCCCGCACCCTGGTCGCGGGCATCGCCGACGCCCGGCTCGCAGTCGTCCCCGCCGCCTCCCACCTCGCCCCCGTCGAGCAGCCCGCCGCCGTCACCGACCTGCTCGTCGCGCACTTCGCCGGTACGGCCCCGGACACCAGCGGCCCCCTGACGGTGCCGCCCCTGCCCGCCGCCCCGGTGCCCGTGGCCGAGCCCGCCCCGGCCGCCGAGCCCACCGGGTCCGGCCGGCCCGACCCGTACGAGAAGGGGCTCGGGCTGCGCCGCGAGGTCCTCGGCGACGCCCATGTGGACCAGGCCCTCGCCGGCGACCCCGACGGCGCCTTCCAGGACCTGGTCACCCGCTACGCCTGGGGCGAGGTCTGGACCCGGGAGGGCCTCGACCGGCGCACCCGCAGCGTCGTCACCCTCACGGCCCTGATCGCCGGAGGCCACCGGGAGGCCCTCGCCGACCACACCCGTGCCGCCCTCCGCAACGGCCTGTCGGCCGAGGAACTGCGCGAGATCGTGCTCCACGCGGGCGTGTACTGCGGCTTCCCCGCCGCCGAGACCGCGCTCGGTGTGGTGGCCCGCGTCGTCGAGGAGGAGACGACGCCCCCGGCGTAGCCTGGCCCCGTGAAGCTGACGAAGAAGTCCCACGCGTGCGTGCGCCTCGAAAAGGACGGGCGGACGCTGGTCCTGGACCCGGGCGGGTTCACCGAGGAGGACGCGGTCCTCGGAGCCGACGCGCTGCTCGTCACGCACGAGCACGCCGACCACTTCGACGAGGGCCGGCTGCGCGCGGCGCTGGAGGCCAACCCGGCCGCCGAGATCTGGACGCTGCGGAGCGTCGCCGACCAGCTCTCGGCGGCCTTCCCCGGCCGGGTGCACACCGTCGGGCACGGCGACACCTTCACGGCGGCCGGCTTCGACGTGCAGGTGCACGGCGAGCTGCACGCCGTGATCCACCCGGACATCCCGCGGATCACCAACGTCGGGTTCCTCGTCGACGGCTCCGTCTTCCACCCCGGCGACGCGCTCACCGTGCCCGACCACCCCGTGGACACGCTGCTGCTGCCCGTCATGGCCCCGTGGAACAAGATCTCCGAGGTCATCGAGTACGTGCGCGAGGTCAAGCCGCGCCGGGCCTACGACATCCACGACGCCCTGCTCACGGATCTCGCCCGCCCGATCTACGACCGGCAGATCGGCGCGCTGGGCGGCACCGACCACCACCGTCTCGCCCCCGGGGCCTCCACCCGGCTCTGAGCCCGGCGAGGCCTCGATTGTCGGACCCCGCACGTAGGCTTGCGCACATGCGCATCGCCACCTGGAACGTCAATTCGATCACCGCCCGGCTGCCCCGGCTCCTGGCCTGGCTGGAGAGCAGCGGCACGGACGTGCTGTGCGTCCAGGAGACCAAGTGCACCGCCGAGCAGTTCCCCACCGAGGAGCTGCGCGCCCTCGGATACGAGTCCGTGGTCAACGCCACGGGCCGGTGGAACGGCGTGGCCCTGGTCTCCCGCGTCGGCCTCGCGGACGTGGTCACGGGCCTGCCCGGCGGCCCGGAGTACGACGGGGCCGAGGAGCCCCGGGCGATCTCCGCGACCTGCGGCCCGGTCCGCGTCTGGTCGGTGTACGTGCCGAACGGCCGGGAGGTCGTCCACGAGCACTACGCGTACAAGCTGCGCTGGCTGGAGGCGCTCAAGGCGGCCGTCGCCGAGGACGCGGCGGGGGACCGGCCCTTCGCCGTCCTCGGCGACTACAACATCGCGCCCACCGACGACGACGTCTGGGACAGGTCCGCCTTCGAGGGGCTGACGCACGTGACGGAGCCCGAGCGGGCCGCGCTCGCCGGGCTCCGGGAGTCCGGTCTGTCCGACGTGGTCCCGCGCCCCCTCAAGTACGACCACCCCTTCACGTACTGGGACTACCGCCAGCTCTGCTTCCCGAAGAACCGGGGCATGCGCATCGACCTGGTCTACGGCAACAAGCCGTTCGCCGAGGCGGTCACGGACAGCTACGTGGACCGCGAGGAGCGCAAGGGCAAGGGCGCCTCGGACCACGCGCCCGTGGTCGTCGACCTGGACGTGTAGCCCCCGGGCTCCGGGCGTGCGTCCCGCCCCGGCCCGGAAGCGGGCCGGGGGCTCCGGCGCACGTCACACCCCCTTGCCCGGGCCTCCGTCGCACCCCCCCGGCCCGGCCCTCCGGAGCACGTCACGACCCCGGCGGCGGAAACGATCTCCGCGCGCCGGGTGGTCGACCGGGAGGTGACGGTGCAAGGCTGTTCGGATGAACATCCCGTTTCTGGACAACTGGCGCAAGCGACACGAACCCGAGTCGGCCGAGTCCCCGCTGGCCGCGGCCTTCGACCGCGACCCCGAGGGCGTGGCGGACCTGCTCGCCGAGTGCGAGCTGCTGCGTGCCCGTGTCGCGGAGTCGGGGGTGACGCTCGACGACACCCAGCGCTCCCTCCAGGAGCTCGACCAGCTGCCGCCCCGCTGGCGTGACGACCCGGAGGAGCTGCCCTGGATCGGGAACGACGCGGGGCTCTACCTCGGCACCGTGATCGTGAGGAACGTGCCGGGTGCCCGCTGGCAGGTGTGGCCGGGCGGCGGACCGTTCGTACGGCTCGCCTCGGGGCGGGAGATCCAGGTCGTCGAGGCCGGTCTCGACTGGGCGATGACGGGCTCGCCGGAGCTCTCCCAGGTGTACGCGGAAGCCGCCGAGTACTGACTCCACTGCCCCACCCGGCCCTGCCCGCGCCACCCTTCTGCAGTAAATACGGCTTATTCCGGTTTCATGCGTGTCGGGCGTGAAGTCCCTTTTTCTGGTGGATAGTTTGCGCTGACTCGACCGCTGAGAAATTGGGGCAGGGCAGCGTATGGCCGTCGTCGATCCGCTGATCGAACTGCGTGGCGTCAACAAGCACTTCGGTACGTTGCACGTCCTCCAGTCCATCGATCTCACCGTCGGCCGGGGAGAGGTGGTCGTCGTCATCGGCCCGTCCGGATCCGGAAAATCCACCCTCTGCCGGGCGATGAACCGACTGGAGAACGTCGAGTCGGGCGAGATCGTCATCGACGGACAGCCCCTCCCCGAGGAGGGCAAGGCGCTCGCACGGCTGCGCGCCGAGGTCGGGATGGTCTTCCAGTCCTTCAACCTCTTCGCGCACAAGACCGTCCTCGCGAACGTCTCCCTCGCGCAGATCAAGGTCCGCAAGCGCAGGAAGGACGAGGCGGACCGCCGCTCCCGCGAACTCCTCGACCGGGTCGGACTCGCCGCCCACGCCGACAAGTACCCGGCCCAGCTCTCCGGCGGACAGCAGCAGCGCGTGGCCATCGCCCGCGCCCTCGCCATGGACCCCAAGGCGCTCCTCTTCGACGAGCCGACCTCGGCCCTCGACCCCGAGATGATCAACGAGGTGCTGGAGGTCATGCAGCAACTCGCCCACGAGGGAATGACGATGGTGGTCGTGACCCACGAGATGGGCTTCGCCCGCTCCGCCGCCAACCGGGTCGTCTTCATGGCCGACGGGAAGATCGTCGAGGACCGCGCGCCGGAGGACTTCTTCACCGCCCCGCGCAGCGAGCGCGCCAAGGACTTCCTCTCCAAGATCCTCAAGCACTGAGCGGGGTGGGAACCATGCAGCGCACGCACCGGACCCTGGCCGCGCTCGCCCTGCTGCTCGCCGCGACGACGGCGCTCGGCGGCTGCGGGCGGGAGGGCAGCCCGCCCGTGAAGGGCCCGCAGCCCGACCAACTCCCCGTCTACCGGGTCGATTCGGCATTCACCCTGCCCGACTCGCCCACCTGGGAGCGGGCCAAGAGGCGCGGTCACCTCGTCGTCGGCGCCAAGGAGGACCAGCCCTACATGGGGGAGCGGGACCCGGCCACCGGCCGCTACTCCGGCTTCGACATCGAGATCGCCAAGATGATGGCGGCCTCCCTCGGTTTCGACCCGGCCGGCACCTCCTTCCGTACGATCGCCTCGGCCAACCGCGAAACCGCCCTGCAGAACGGCCAGATCGACTACTACGTCGGCACGTACACCATCAACGACAACCGCAAGAAGCTCGTCGGGTTCGCCGGGCCCTACTACCTGGCCGGCCAGTCCCTCCTCGTCCGCGCCGACGAGAGCGACATCAAGGGCCCCCAGGACCTCGCGGGCAAGCGGGTCTGCTCGGCCGCCGGGTCCACCCCGTACCAGCGGATCGAGAAGGACTACCCGAAGGCCGAACTCGTCGCCTACGACACCTACTCCGCCTGCGTGGACAACCTGCTGACCTACCAGGTCGACGCGGTCACCACCGACGACACGATCCTTCTGGGGTACGCCGCCAAGGTCCCCGAGGAGCTCAAGGTCGTCGGCACGCCGTTCTCCGAGGAGCCGTACGGCATCGGCGTCCCGCGCGGCGACAACGCCCTGCGCTTCGCCCTCGACGACGCCCTCGCCGCCAACGAGAGGAACGGCAACTGGAAGAAGGCCTACGACGCCACCCTCGGCCTCTCCGGCGTCCCCGCCCCGACGCCGCCGCCCATCGACCGCTACCCGGCGAGCTGACCGGAGGAGCCTCCCGACATGGACGTCCTGACCGACAACTTCTCCCTCTACGGCGAGGGATTCCTCGGCACCGTCGAACTCACCGTGTACGCCTCGGCGCTCGCCCTCGTCCTGGGCTTCCTCATGGCCTCGTTCCGGGTCGCGCCCGTGGGCTCCTTCCGGGTCTTCGGCACGGTCTGGGTCACCATCCTGCGCAACACCCCGCTGACCCTGCTCTTCTTCGCGGTCATGCTGGGCCTGCCCCGGTTCGGACTCGTGCTGCCCTTCGAGCTGTTCGCCGTCCTCGCGCTCGGCTGCTACACCTCCGCCTTCGTCTGCGAGGTGCTGCGCTCCGGCATCAACACCGTGCCGCGCGGCCAGGGCGAGGCCGCCCGCAGCCTGGGCATGAGCTTCACCCAGACCCTCGGCACCGTCGTCCTGCCCCAGGCCTTCCGCACGGTCATCTCCCCGATCGGCTCCACCCTGATCGCCCTCGCCAAGAACTCGGCGATCGCCGGCGCGTTCAGCGTCACGGAACTCCTCGGCACCTACAAGACCTTGAGCGAACTCGGCTACAACATCGTCTGGACCTTCGTCTGGATCGCCGTCGGATACCTCATCATCACCCTCAGTATCAGCGCTCTCTTCCACGTCATGGAGAAGCGCTGGGGAGTCGCCCGATGACCGATTCCACCGCCCTCTACGACATCCCCGGGCCGCACGCCCGGCGACGCCACCTGCTCTACGGCGTCGCCTCCACCGTGGTGATCCTCGCGCTGGCCGGCTGGATCCTCTACCTCCTCTTCGACAACGACCAGTTCACCTCGACCAAGTGGTCGCCCTTCCTCTACAAGGGCATCCAGGAGCTGCTGCTCGAAGGGCTCGGCAACACCCTCAAGGCCTTCGCCTACGCCTCGGTGCTCTCGCTCGCCCTCGGCGGGGTCCTGGCCGCCGGGCGCCTCTCCGTGCACCGGGTGTTCCGCTGGCTCTCGACCCTGTTCGTCGAGTTCTTCCGCGCGATGCCGGTCCTCGTGATGATCTTCTTCATCTTCGTGGCGCTCAAGGTGCAGCCGCTGCCCGCGCTCGTCGCCGGACTGACCCTCTACAACGGCTCCGTGCTCGCCGAGGTCTTCCGCACCGGCATCCACGCCGTCGCACGCGGCCAGGGCGAGGCCGCGTACGCGCTCGGCATGCGCAAGACCCAGGTCATGACCTACGTCCTGGTGCCGCAGGCCCTGCGCGCGATGCTGCCCGCGATCATCAGCCAGCTGGTGGTGGCCCTCAAGGACACCTCGCTCGGCTTCCTCATCACCTACGAGGAGTTCCTGCACGCGGGCAAGCTGATCGCCTCGAACCTCGACTACGACCTGCCGTTCATCCCGGTCGTCATGGTCATCTCGCCGATCTACATCGGGATGTGCATGCTGCTCTCCTGGTTCGCCACCTGGGTGGCCCGCAGGGAGCGCCGCAACCCGAAGACGAAGGCCGTGGACGTCGCCCCGGCCGGACCACAGACGCTGCTGCCGGGACCGCAGTAGCGAGCGAGGAGCCGCACCCGCCCGGCAGCAGCCGGTGATCACTCCTTCCGCAGAGGTACCGACACGTACGACGGGTCGGCCGAAGGGGAGGAGAAGGTCAGCTGCGCGCCGGTCGGGTTGTGCTCGATGTAGAGCGGATCGACGGTGTCGACGACCAGCGCGAGCCGGTGCCCGGCCGGGACGTCGTACGCCGTGGAGAACAGCTCCAGATCGACGCCGAACGCCTTGCCCGGGGTCCGGTCGTGGAAGGTGTACGGGGCGTTGGTGACCAGCTTGCCGACACCGAGCGGGCCCACGTCGTAGAGGTACGCCACGAGGGTGCCGCTCTCCTTGGTGGAGGTGACCGTGGTGTGCACCTTCACCGTGCCGCGCACCCGCTGCGGGGTGTCGTACCGCTCGGACTGCCAGACACCGGCGAAGGCGCGGGGGATCAGCGGGACGGAGACGACGGGCGGGATGCGGAGGAACTGGTCCAGGGCGTTGCTGAGCAGGGTGATGCCGCCGTTGGCGCCGGAGTCCACGTTCGCCCAGACCCGCTGCGTACCGCCGAGGTCGAACTTGCGCTGGTTCGCGTGGACGGACTTCCAGTCGGGGTAGCCCTCGTAGCCGCCGGTGGAACGGGACTTGAGCTGGACGGGCTGCTCGCGGTCGATGCCGTTGTCGGCGCCCTTGAGGTAGCGGTCGAACCAGCGGTGGGCGCTGGTCCACGTGTCGTTGGGCAGCCCGAAGAGGCCGGTCGCCTCGGCGGTGGCGTGGTCGCCGGGCCGGAACTCCAGGCGCTTGGGGCCGCTGAGCCTCTCGTAGAAGTCGGCGTACTGGTTGGGCGGGAAGATGGTGTCGCCCCACGCGTTGCCGAGCATGATCGCGGCGCCGTTGGCGTTGATCCGGTCCAGGTGGGTCGCGGGGGAGCGCTTGCTGCCCCAGGCGATCATCTCTCCCTCCTTGGCCAGGTTGGAGGAGAGGAAGTCGCCCAGGATCTGCTTGAGTTCGGGGCCGGGGCGGCCTGTGAGGTAGCCGGCGCCGCCGAGCAGGGCGGCGGCCTGGAGGTGCTGGGTCCGTCCGCTGTAGATGGACTCGATGAGGTCGGCCCAGCCGCTGAGCGCGGCGACGGCCTTGATCCTCGGGTCGTGCGCGGCGGCGAGGAGGCTGATCCCGGCACCGTAGGAGACGCCCGCCATGCCGATGTGGGCGGGGTCGGCGGGGGTGTTCGCGAGGGCCCAGTCGATCACCTTGGAGGCGTCGGCGATGTCCTTCGGGCCCGCCGTCTCGATCTCCCCGCCGGACTGCCAGAAGCCGCGCGAGTTGTAACTCACCACGACGTAACCGGAGTCGGCGAGCTGTTTGGCCTGGGCGAGGTACTCGATCTGGGGCATGGCCCAGCTGGTGGGCAGCACGATCAGGGGGTGACGGGCGCCGGCGACCGCTCCGGCGGGGGTGACGACGTTCGCCTTGAGGACGGTGCCGCCCTCTCCGGCGATGTCGACGAAGCGGATGCCGGCGGCGGTGCTCGCTCCGGTCGTTCCGGCCTCTTCGGCCTGGGCGGCGGGGGCGAGCCCGAAGGCCGTCCCGGCCACGAGAGCGGCCGAGACGGCGAGGGTCAGGGATGTGCGCACGGGTCACTCCTCACTGGGGACACTGCGGGGGCGGTGATGGGGGGCAGTGAAAGTGACCCGACGGTAACGGCCGCGCCTTACCCGTGGTAACCGGTCGGTAAGTTACGTGCGGGTAACGATTGACGTCCTGACGGCGCCGTCCGTCCGGGCGGCACTGTCCGTCCGGGCCGAGCCGTCCGTCCGGGCCGAGCTGTCCGTCCGGGCCGAGCTGTCCGTCCGGGCGACGCCGTCCCTCCGGGCCGCGCCGTCCAGGAGGCCGACGGCCTCGGAGAAGTCCGCGTGGGCGTCCCGGTACCGCTGGGCGGCGACGAGGAACATGGCGCGATCGGTGAGGGCGTCGGCCAGCGCCTCCGGCGAGCCGGAGGGCCGGGCGCCAACCGTGAGGGTGCCGGACGGTGCCTCCGGTGCGCCGGCGTCGTCACCGGCGGGCGTTCCCGGCGGGCCGGAGAGGCGCCCGGCGAGCGCCACCCCCGCGTCGAAGAGGGGGCGGAGCTCCTCCTCGAACCGCCAGTGGTGCCCGTCCTGGCGTACGACGACCCGCCGGGCCAGCCGCCGGTGCGCCGCCCACGCCTCGGCCGGTCGCCCGGCCCCGGCCAGCTCCGTGACCGCCGCCTCCAGGGCCGGGATCCCGGCGAGGTAGGGCGTCCTCGTGTCGGGCGACCAGTGGTGGCGGTCCGCCCCGAAGGGAGGCACCGGCGCCTCCCGGGTGCCGACGGGCTCCGTCGCCCGGCCCGAGAGGGCGAACAGGGTGACCCACCAGCCGAGGGGGTTGCCCCGGCTCCCGGGCTCGACGGACTCCGCCAGCCGGGCGAGCGCCCGGAGAGCCTCCAGCCGATCCGCCCCCGCCTCCTCGCGATGGCCGGCGGCGTCGAACATCCGTGAGCGGTGCACGAGTTCCCAGACCAGGGTGGCCGTCGGGTCCCCCTCCGCCGGCGCCTCCCGCCGGGTCTCGTCCACCAGTACGGTGAAGGCCGCGAGGGCCTCGCCGTGCCGCCCGGCCGCCTCCAGCTCCGCCGCCCGCTCGACGGTGTCCCAGAAGTCGGCCCGGTGCCCGCGGGACGAGGCCCTCCGGCCGAGGAGGTCCGCGGCCTCCGCGTGGCGCCCCTCCTCGGCGAGCACGGCCGAAAGACGGCCCTGCCCACCCACGAAACCCGTCAACACGCCCCGCTCGGAGCCGAGCCGCCCTGCCTCGGCCATCTCCTCGCACACGGCGAGCGCCTCGGCCCGCCGCCCCGCCAGGAGGAGCGTGTGCTGGTACGCGTCCAGCGCCGCGCAGAGCACTTCGGTCCTCCCCGGCTCGCCGGCGTCGACGCGCCGGGCGGCCTCCGCGGCCTCGGCGTGCAGTGCGAGGCGCCCCTCCAACTCCCGGTCCCCGGCTTGGTACCCGTACGAGACCAACGCCCGTGCCAGCTTCGGCAGATACGTCTCCGGACCCACCGTCACCAGCACCCGGTACGCCCACACCTCCTGCGACAGGCCCAGCCCGCCGGATCCGAGCAGCATCGTCCGTGCCCGCAGCACCGCGTCGTGATCGATCTTCCCCGAAGTGTTCATGACGGTGATTCTGGGAGTCGCGGGACAGGCCGGACAAGGTTCTCGAACTGTGCGATCGGTCCTACGAAAACCGCCTCTGACCTGTCATGATGGAAACGTCTTCACCCCTGACGGGAGGCGCGGTGCGGGAGTCGAGCGGTGTACCGGACGTCTTCGACCCGCGGGTCCACGCCGCCGGGATCCCGCACGACCGCTTCCGCGCCCTGCGCGACCACGCCCCCGTCGCGTGGCAGGAGGAACCGGAGATCCTGGGCTGGCCCGCCGGCCCCGGGTTCTGGGCCGTCACCCGGCACGCCGACGTCGTCGGGGTGCTCAAGGACCCGGGCACGTACTCCTCGTGTCTCGGCGCCACCCAGATCCGCGATCCCGACCCCGCCGACCTGCCGTTCATCCGGCGCATGATGCTCAATCAGGACCCGCCAGGACACGGCAGGTTGAGGCGGCTGGTCAGCCGGGCCTTCACGCCGGGGCGGATCGAGCGCTTCGCCGTCACCGCGCGCGAGCGGGCCCGGAGCCTGCTCGCGGAGGCGGTCGCGGACGGAGGCGGGACGGACCTCGTCCGGGCCGTCACCGACGACTACGCACTCCTCAACCTGACCGACCTGCTCGGTGTGCCCGCGAGCGACCAGGGGCTGCTGCACACCTGGACCGAGCGGGTCATCGCCTACCAGGACCCCGACGAACCGCCCGTCCTCGACGCCGGGGGGCGACCGGTCAACCCGCGCTCGCCCGCCATGCTCGCCGAGATGTTCGGCTACGCCCAGGAGCTCGCCGCGTACAAACGCGCGCACCCCGCCGACGACGTGATGAGCGTCCTCGCCGTCTCCGAACTCGCCGACGCCGAGCTGGAGATGTTCTTCTTCCTGCTGACCGTCGCCGGGAACGACACGGTCCGCAGCGCCGCCCCCGGCGGTCTGCTCGCCCTCGCCGAACACCCGGACGAGCAGCGGAGGTGGTGGGACGGCACGGTCGGCGCCGACACGGCGGTGGACGAACTCCTGCGTGTGCACCCGCCCGTGCTCTCCTTCCGGCGCACGGCCGCCACCGACACGGGACTGGCCGGGCAGGCGATCCGGCGCGGCGACAAGGTCGTCGTCTTCCACGCCTCCGCCAACCACGACGAGCGCGTCTTCCGAGACCCGCACCGCCTGGACCTCGGCCGGAGTCCGAACCCGCACGTCTCCTTCGGCGACGGCCCGCACGTCTGTCTGGGCGCCCACTTCGCCCGGCTTCAGCTCCGGGTCCTCCACGAGGAGGTGCGCCGGGCCTGCGGCGGCCTGGAGCTCGCCGGGCAACCCCGGCGCCTGGTCTCGAACTTCATCAACGGCCTCAAGTCGCTGCCGGTTCGGCTGCGGGAGCCGTCCGCGCCGCGACGGTGACATCGGCCACCAGCTCCACCACATCGGGGCCGTACGCCTGGGAGTTGACCACCTTCAGGAGGAGTACGAAGGAGCGGTGGCGGTGGCGGCGCGCCAACGCCTCGAAGTGGCGCGCGAGATAGCGGGTGGCGGCCTGGTTGGTGATGGCCCGCTGGCCGCAGAAGAGGAAGACGGGCCGGCGGTCCTCACCCGCCATGAGCCGGGCCAGCACGACGTACTCCTCCACGCCGGCGTCCATGCGGTACTGCTCCGAGCCGATCAGGAACGCACCCTGGTCGGGGCCCCGTTCGACCTCCACGTTCACCGTGAGCCCGGGCAGGAGGGTGGCGAGGTGGGCGGCCGTGCGGCGGTTCGACCCCGGACCGCCGACGCAGAACTCCGTGCGGTCGCCGAAGCCCTGGTGCGTCTGGTCGTGCGGCAGGATGCGGGCGTGCGCCCCGCACTCCTTGATGAGCGTGGAGAGTTCGAGGAGCGCGAAGACGTCGAAGCGGTGCACCGCGCCGTTGCCGCCGGCCTCCTTGTTGACCACGAGCAGGCACTCGGAGTTCCCCGGGAGGCCGAAGAACTCCTGCTTGCGGCGGAGCTTGCGCCGCCAGAAGTACGTGCGGCCCAGCCAGCCGAACGACGCGCTGACCCCCGTCGCGAGCACCCCGAGCACGATGTTGCGCAGGTCTTCGTTCATGGGCGCGCATGCTAGCGGGGAAACGGCACTCTGTTCGAGGCGGTCCTGACGTGAGGGACCGGGGGAAGTTACGCTGCGCGGACGGTCATTGACTGGAGGTAGGGAATGCGTCGCTCCACCGCTGGGAAGGTCTCCGTTCTCGCCGTCGCGGCGACGGTGCTCTCGATGGGCGCCGCCGCTCCGCCCCCGGCCCCGGTGACCGCCCCGCCACCGCCGGCCAAGGTGCCCGTCGCCGTCGGGTACGGCGGCGCCGTCGCCAGTGTCGACGCCGACGCCTCGGCCGCCGGGATCGAGGTGCTCCGCAAGGGCGGCAACGCGGTGGACGCCGCCGTCGCGGTCGCGGCCGCCCTCGGGGTCACCGAGCCGTACTCGGCGGGTATCGGCGGCGGAGGCTACTTCGTGTACTACGACGCGAAGAGCCGCACCGTGCACACCGTCGACGGGCGCGAGACCGCCCCCCGCTCCGCCGACGCCGACCTCTTCGTGGAGAACGGCGCGCCGATCCCCTTCGAGGAGGGCATGACCAGCGGCCTCGGTGTCGGCACCCCCGGCACCCCCGCGACCTGGCGGACCGCCCTCGACGCCTGGGGCAGCAAACGGCTGGGGACCCTGCTCGAACCCGCCGAGCGGCTGGCCCGCGACGGCTTCACCGTCGACGCCACCTTCCGCGCGCAGACAGCCGCCAACGAGGCCCGGTTCCGCGACTTCCCGGCCACCTCCGCACTCTTCCTGCCGGACGGCCGGCTGCCGGTGGTCGGCTCGGTCTTCAAGAACCCCGACCTGGCCCGCACGTACGAGAAGCTCGGCCGCGAGGGCGTCGGCGCCCTCTACCGCGGCCCGCTCGCCCGCGACATCGTCAACACCGTCCGCGAGCCGCAGGTCCGCGAGGGAGCCACCCGGAAGGTCCGCCCCGGCGACCTGACGGAGCGCGACCTCGCCGCGTACCGCACCGAGTCCCGTAGGCCGACGAAGGTCTCCTACCGGGGGCTCGACGTCTACGGCATGGCACCCTCCTCCTCCGGCGGCACGAGCGTCGGCGAGGCGCTCAACATCCTCGAAGGCACCGACCTCGCGCGCGCCTCCCAGGCCCGCTACCTCCACCGCTTCATCGAGGCCAGCCGCATCGCCTTCGCCGACCGGGGCCGCTGGGTCGGCGACCCGGCCTTCGAGTCCGTGCCGACCCGCGGTCTGCTGTCCCAGCGGTACGCCGACTCGCGCGCCTGCCTCATCCGCGACGACGCCGTCCTCACCAGCCCCCTCGCACCCGGCGACCCCGCGAACCCGGTGCCGTGCGCGAGCGGCGGCACGGCGGCCCCCACCACCTTCGAGGGGGAGAACACCACCCACCTCACGGCGGCCGACAAGTGGGGCAACGTCGTCGCGTACACGCTCACCATCGAGTCCACCGGAGGCAGCGGCATCACCGTCCCGGGCCGCGGCTTCCTGCTCAACAACGAGCTGACCGACTTCTCCTTCGCCCCGGCCAACCCCGCCGTGCACGACCCGAACCTGCCCGGCCCCGGCAAGCGGCCGCGCTCCTCGATCTCCCCGACGATCGTCCTCGACCGGCACGACCGGCCCGTGCTCGCCCTCGGTTCCCCGGGCGGAGCGACCATCATCACGACGGTCCTGCAGACCCTCACCGGGGTCGTCGACCGGGGCCTGCCGCTCGTCGACGCGATCGCCGCGCCGCGCGCCAGCCAGCGCAACCAGACCACCACCGAACTCGAACCCGGCCTGTGGAACAGCCCGGTCAGGGCCGAACTGGAGGCGATCGGGCACGGGTTCCGGCAGAACCCGGAGATCGGCGCCGCCACGGGCGTCCAGCGCCTGCCGGACGGCCGCTGGGTCGCCGCCGCCGAGACGGTCCGCAGGGGCGGCGGGTCGGCGATGGTGGTCCGGCCCGCGGGGAGGTAGCCGCCCGGCGGACCTGATCCGCCGGGCCGCCCGTGGCCGGGTCGGTCCGGCGGCGCCTCGTCCTACAGCGCCGTCAGGATGCGCGGGCCCTCGTCGGTGATCGCCACCGTGTGCTCCGCGTGCGAGGCGCGCGAGCCGTCGAGCGTGCGGATCGTCCAGCCGTCGCCCGCCGTGTAGTGGTCGTCCGTGCCGCCCCCGATGAGCATCGGCTCGATCGCCAGCACCATCCCGTGGCGCAGCTTCATGCCCCGGCCCGGGCGTCCCTCGTTGGGGACGCCCGGGTCCTCGTGCATGGTGCGGCCGATCCCGTGGCCGCCGAAGCCGTCCGGCACGCCGTACCCGGCGGCGCGGCAGACCCGGCCGATCGCGTGCGCGATGTCCCCGACGCGGTTGCCGACGACGGCCGCCGCGATGCCCGCCTCCAGGGCCTCCTCCGCCGCGCCGATCAGCCGGGTGTCCTCCGGCCGGGCCGGTCCCACCGTGAAGCTGACGGCCGCGTCGCCCGCCCAGCCGCCGAGCAGCGCCCCGCAGTCCGCGGAGACGAGGTCGCCGGGGGCGAGCCGGGTGCCGTCCGGGATGCCGTGGACGATGGCGTCGTTCACGGAGACGCACACGACCGCGGGGAACGGTACGGGCGCCCACTCCGGGTGGTAGTCGAGGAACGGCGAACCGGCGCCGGCCTCGGCGAGCACCTCCCTCGCGGCGCGGTCCAGCTCGGTCAGCGCGACGCCGGGCGCCGCCTTCTCCCGTACGGCCGCCAGGGCGCGGGCCACGACCCTTCCCGCCTCACGCATCGCGGCCAGGTTCTCGTTCGTCTTGATCTCCACCATGCCAATTACTATACCGGTATTAGAATGGCGGCATGGTGCGCACACCCCTGACCCCCGAAGAGCGCGAGCGCGGCGAGCGGCTCGGACAGTTCCTGCGCGACGCGCGCGGCGGACGGTCCATGGTGGAGATCGCCTCCGCCGCCGGACTCTCCGCCGAGACCCTCCGCAAGATCGAGACCGGCCGGGCCCCGACCCCGGCCTTCTTCACCGTCGCGGCCCTCGCCGGGGTCCTCGGCCTCTCCATGGACGAACTGGTCGTCCGGTGCGCGCTCGTGCCGGTCTGAGGCGCGCCACCCTGAGCCGCGCCGTCGGCCGCGTCCGGCATAGGCTCCCGGGCATGATCCCCGAAGAGCTGCGGCGCGGCCACTACGTCAGCCTGACCACCTACCGGAAGAACGGCACCGGAGTCGCCACACCCGTCTGGTACGCCGTGGACGACTCCGCGCTCTACGCCTGGACCCGTACCGACTCCTGGAAGGTCAAGCGCCTGCGGAACGACCCCAGGATCGAGGTGACCGCCTGTGACCTGCGCGGGAACATCGCCGAGGGCGCCGAGCGCTTCACCGGCGAGGGCCGGCTCGTGGAGGGGGAGGAGCTGCGCCGGATCCGGCGGCTCCTCCTGCGCAAGTACACCTGGCGGTTCTGGCTGGTCGACGTGCCGGCCACGATCGCACGGCTCGGGAAGCGCCCCCACACCGGGATCGTCGTGCGATTCGGGTGAATTGCACGGTGGGGCACCTGAAGGAAAACGGTCCGTAGTCGTCCCGTAACACGACTGCGGTCCAATACCCGCGGACCGGAAGGCTCCAGTCGACTGCGGGGCAGGTGCGTATCGCATGACGGTGTATCAACTCCCGGCGGAAGTCGCCACGTTCACCTCCTGGCTGAGGGAGCTCGCGGGTCGCATCCCGCCGGGAGGCGGCTGGTACGAGGTCTTCGCCGAGCGCGACCCCGAAGGGCTGCGGGCCTGCTTCGACGGGGTGGAGATCCTGCCCTGGGACGTCGTCGAGTCCCTGCTCCAGGACGCCGGGGAGACGCCCGACGGCCCGCTCGCCGTCCGGGGCAGGAGGCTGTACGCGGGGGCCGTCGGGGTCCATGACCACCGCCCCGGCGGAGCGGCGGCGCTCGCCGAACGCCGGGAGCTGATGGAGCGCGAGCGCCGGTACGCCGAATCCCGCGCCCTTGACCTCGGAGACCGGCTCCGCACGGCCCCGGCCCCGGGGCCGGAGGAGACGGCCCGGCTGGAGCACGACCTCGCCTGGACCCGCGACGACCACGCGAGGGCGCTCGCGCGGGTCGCGGACCTGACGGCCCGGCTCGCCCGGCTCGGGGAGGGCCCGGCGGACGGCCCGGGACCGACGCGTGCCGGCTCACCGCCCTCGGCGCCCACCGGCCCTTCGTGGGCCCCCGCCGCCCCGGCCCCGAGTCCCCGCGCCCGCCCCGCCAAGGACAGGCGCCGCCCCCGTGGCGCGCGGTACGCCTGGCTGGAGGGCGGCGCCGAGGGCGACGGGCCGGTGACCGCTCCCGTGTCCGTGCCGGTGCTCCCGGCCGGGGGAGCGGCACCCCGCGGCGCCCGGTTCGGGGGCGCCGCCGCGCCCGAGGAGGTCGGTGTCACCGCCGCCCCCGAGGTCGACCCGGTCCGGGCCGCCCGCGCCGCGGCCAACGCGGTCTACGCCCTCCAGCGGCTCCGCGCCCAGGGCCGTAGCGGCGAGGCCCACGCCCTGCTCTGCGAGGCGCTCGACGGACCGCCGGGCCGGCTGCCCGCCCTCGCCGGGGAGCTGCACCGGGTGGGACTCGGCGCCGACTGGTCCGTCCTGCTCTGGGAGGCGGCCTCGCTGCCGCCCGCCCGGCTGGCCGCCGTCGCCGGGACGCTCGCCGACGCGGGCCGGTCCGCCGACTGCGAGCAACTCCTCCGCCAGGGCGTGGCGCGCCCCGTCGAGGAGCTGGCCGGGGCGTGCGCCGCCCTGCGGGCCGAGGGGCATCATCGTGAGGCCCACGCCCTGCTCACCGCCTTCGTCCGCGTCCGCGCTCCCGAGGACGGGGCCCGCCTCGCGGCCGAGGACCCGCGCGGGCTCGTTCCCCAACTCCTCGAAGCGGCCCGCGCCGTGTCCGTGTCCCGCGAGCGCGACCTGGTCCACGCCCTCCGGGTGGCGGGGGTCGCCGGAGCCTGACGGGAAGGCCCGACGGGAAGGGCGGTCCGCCCCGCGCGGCGGCGGCCCGCGTCCCTCCCCTCCGCACGTGTCGGTCGTTGCCGGTACGTGTCGGTACGTGTCCGACGTGGACCACTCGGGTATGAAACATGATCGACCCGGCCGCTTAGCGGCGGCGGTCTTGCTCCGGGGTGTGACGGGGCTTACGTTCTCCTCCTACGCACCGCGTCTACGTGCGTAGAGGCTCTCTGACGCCGTGCCGAAGGAGCAGCTCATGACCGACGTCGTACGCGCCGCGCTCGTCCAGGCGACCTGGACGGGCGACACCGAATCCATGATCGCCAAACACGAGGAGTACGCCCGGGAGGCGGCCCGGCAGGGTGCCAAGGTGATCGGCTTCCAGGAGGTGTTCAACGCCCCCTACTTCTGCCAGGTCCAGGAACCCGAGCACTACCGCTGGGCCGAGCCCGTCCCCGACGGACCGACCGTGAACCGGATGCGGGACCTCGCCCGGGAGACCGGGATGGTGATCGTGGTCCCCGTCTTCGAGGTCGAGGGCGAGGGCTTCTACTACAACACCGCCGCCGTGATCGACGCCGACGGCAGCTACCTCGGCAAGTACCGCAAGCACCACATCCCCCAGGTCAAGGGCTTCTGGGAGAAGTACTACTTCCGCCCGGGGAACGCCGGCTGGCCGGTCTTCGACACCGCCGTCGGCCGGGTCGGGGTCTACATCTGCTACGACCGGCACTTCCCCGAGGGATGGCGCCAACTCGGCCTCAACGGAGCCCAGTTGGTCTACAACCCGTCCGCCACCTCGCGCGGCCTCTCCTCCTACCTCTGGCAGCTGGAGCAGCCCGCGGCCGCCGTCGCCAACGAGTACTTCGTCGCCGCCATCAACCGGGTCGGCGAGGAGGAGTACGGCGACAACGACTTCTACGGCACCAGCTACTTCGTCGACCCGCGCGGCCAGTTCGTCGGCGACGTCGCCTCCGACAAGGCCGAGGAACTCGTCGTCCGCGACCTCGACTTCGGTCTCATCGAGCAGGTCCGCCAGCAGTGGGCGTTCTACCGCGACCGCCGCCCCGACGCCTACGACGGGCTGGTGCAGCCGTGAGCAGTCTCTTCGACCGGCACAAGGCCGTCATCCCCGACTGGGTCGCCCTGTACTACAAGGACCCGATCGAGATCACCCACGGCGAGGGCCGCCACGTCTGGGACGCCGAGGGGCGCAGGTACCTCGACTTCTTCGGCGGCATCCTCACCACCATGACCGCCCACGCCCTGCCCGAGGTGACCAAGGCCGTCGCCGACCAGGCCGGGCGGATCATCCACTCCTCGACGCTCTACCTCAACCGCCCGATGGTGGAGCTCGCCGAGCGGATCGCCGGACTCTCCGGCATCCCCGACGCCCGGGTCTTCTTCACCACCTCCGGCACCGAGGCCAACGACACGGCGCTCCTCCTGGCCACCGCGTACCGCCGCTCGAACCAGATCCTGGCCATGCGGAACAGCTACCACGGCCGCTCCTTCTCCACCGTCGGCATCACCGGCAACCGCGCCTGGTCGCCCACCGGCCTCTCCCCGCTGCAGACCCTGTACGTGCACGGCGGCGTCCGCACCCGGGGCCCGTACGCCCAGTACACCGACGAGCGTTTCATCGAGGCCTGCGTCGCCGACCTCGAAGACCTCCTCGGCCACACCCGGGAGGTCGCCGCCCTCATCGCCGAACCCGTCCAGGGCGTCGGCGGCTTCACCTCCCCGCCCGACGGCCTGTACGCCGCCTTCCGCCGCGTCCTCGACCGGCACGGCATCCTCTGGATCTCCGACGAGGTACAGACCGGCTGGGGCCGCACCGGCGACAACTTCTGGGGCTGGCAGGCCCACGGGCAGGCCGGACCGCCCGACATCCTCACCTTCGCCAAGGGCATCGGCAACGGCATGTCCGTCGGCGGCGTCGTCGCCCGCGCCGAGATCATGAACACCCTCGACGCCAACTCCATCTCCACCTTCGGCGGTTCGCCCGTCACGATGGCCGCCGGGCTCGCCAACCTGTCGTACCTCCTGGAGCACGACCTCCAGGGCAACGCGCGCCGCGTCGGCGGCCTCCTCATCGAGCGGATCAGGGCCGCCTGCGCCGGAGTCCCGGCCGTCCGGGAGGTCCGCGGACGCGGCCTCATGATCGGCATCGAACTCACCGAGCCGGGCACCGACCGGGCCGCCCCGGACGCGGCCGCCACCGTCCTGGAAGCCGCCCGGGACAACGGCCTGCTGATCGGCAAGGGCGGCGGCCACAACACCAGCACCCTGCGCATCGCCCCGCCGCTCTCGCTCACCGTCGCCGAGGCCGAAGAGGGCGCCGCCCTCCTCGAAGCGGCGCTCCGAGCCCTGTAGTCCCGGCATTTCCCGCTTCCTCACGCAGGAGAGTTCCGTGAGCACCCGTACCGTCATCCGGGGCGGCCTCGTCGTCACCGCCGCCGACGAACTCCATGCCGACGTGCTGATCGAGGACGGCCGCGTGGTCGCGCTCGCGGCCCACGGCTCGGACGTGGCGGCCGGCTGGACCGCCGAGCGGACCATCGACGCCACCGACCGCTACGTGCTGCCCGGCGGCGTCGACGCCCACACCCACATGGAGCTGCCCTTCGGCGGCACCTTCGCCTCCGACACCTTCGAGACCGGCACCCGCGCCGCGGCCTGGGGCGGCACCACCACCATCGTCGACTTCGCCGTGCAGAGCGTCGGCCAGGCCCTGCGCGAAGGGCTCGACGCCTGGTACGCCAAGGCCGACGGCAACTGCTCGATCGACTACGCGTTCCACATGATCCTCTCCGACGTCAACGAGCACACGCTCAAGGAGATGGACAAGCTCGTCCAGGAGGGCATCACCTCCTTCAAGCTGTTCATGGCCTACCCCGGCGTCTTCTACAGCGACGACGGCCGGATCCTGCGCGCCATGCAGCGCTCCGCCGAGAACGGCGGGCTGATCATGATGCACGCCGAGAACGGCATCGCCATCGACGTCCTCGTCGAACAGGCCCTGGCCCGCGGCGAGACCGACCCCCGCTACCACGGCGAGGTCCGCAAGGCCCTCCTGGAGGCCGAGGCCACGCACCGGGCGATCCAGCTCGCCCGGGTCGCCGGGGCGCCGCTCTACGTCGTCCACGTCTCGGCGGAGGAGGCCGTCGCCGAGATCGCCACCGCCCGCGACAAGGGCCTCCCCGTCTTCGGCGAGACCTGCCCGCAGTACCTCTTCCTCTCCACCGACAACCTCGCGGAGCCGGGCTTCGAAGGCGCGAAGTACGTGTGCAGCACCCCGCTGCGGCCCAAGCAGCACCAGGCGGCGCTCTGGCGCGGCCTGCGCACCAACGACCTCCAGGTCGTCTCCACCGACCACTGCCCCTTCTGCTTCACGGGGCAGAAGGACCTCGGCCGCGACGACTTCTCCAAGATCCCCAACGGGCTCCCCGGGGTGGAGAACCGCATGGACCTCCTCCACCAGGCCGTCGTCGACGGCCACATCTCCCGCCGCCGCTGGATCGAGATCGCCTGCGCGACACCGGCCCGGATGTTCGGCCTCTACCCGCAGAAGGGCACCATCGCCCCGGGCTCGGACGCCGACGTCGTCATCTACGACCCGCACGCCCGCCAGACCCTCTCCGCCGAGACCCACCACATGAACGTCGACTACTCCGCGTACGAGGGACGGACGGTCACGGGCCAGGTCGAGACGGTCCTCTCGCGCGGCGAACTCGTCATCGACCGGCGGACGTACGTCGGGCACGCGGGGCACGGCACCTTCACCCCCAGGGCCACCTGTCAGTACCTGAACTGAACCGAGCCGTACCGAACGAACCAGGAGGTCCCGCGTGGACTTCGGACTTGTCCTGCAGACCGACCCGCCCGCCTCCCAGGTCGTCGGGCTGATGCGCCGGGCGGAGCGCAACGGCTTCCGCTACGGCTGGACCTTCGACTCCGCCGTGCTGTGGCAGGAGCCCTTCGTCGTCTACAGCCAGATCCTGGAGCACACCACCAGGCTCCACGTCGGCCCGATGGTGACGAACCCGGGCACGAGGACATGGGAGGTGACCGCCTCCACCTTCGCGACCCTCAACGACATGTTCGGCAACCGGACCGTCTGCGGCATCGGCCGCGGCGACTCCGCGATGCGCGTCGCCGGCCGCAGGCCCAACACCCTCGCCCGGCTCGGCGAGGCCATCGACGTCATCCGCGACCTGGCCGAGGGACGCGAGGCCCTCGTCGACGGCAGCCCGGTCCGCATCCCCTGGATCAAGAACGGGAAGCTCCCCGTCTGGATGGCCGCCTACGGCCCCAAGGCGCTCGCCCTCGCCGGACAGAAGGCCGACGGGTTCATCCTCCAGCTCGCCGACCCCTTCCTCACCGAATGGATGGTCAAGGCCGTCCGGCAGGCCGCCACCGACGCCGGCCGCGACCCCGACGCCCTCACCATCTGCGTCGCCGCGCCCGCCTACGTCGGCGACGACCTGGCGCACGCCCGCGACCAGTGCCGCTGGTTCGGCGGCATGGTCGGCAACCACGTGGCCGACCTGGTGGAGAAGTACGGCGAGCACTCCGGGATGGTGCCGGAGGAGCTCACCGCGTACATCAAGGACCGGCACGGCTACGACTACAGCCACCACGGCCGCTCCGGGAACCCGTCCACCGACTTCGTCCCCGACGAGATCGTCGACCGCTTCTGCCTCCTCGGCCCGGCCGAGGCCCACGTCGAGAAACTGCGACGCCTCCGGGACATGGGCGTGGACCAGTTCGCGGTGTACGCGATGCACGACGCGAAGGAGTCCACGATCGACACCTACGGCTCCGAGATCATCCCGGCGCTCCAGGGCTAGCACCGCCGCGCCGCCCCGCCTCCGCCGAACCCCCTACGCCCCGCACGGCCTCGTTCCCGTCCCCGAACGAAGGGTTCCGCCGTCATGACCACCACCAGACCCGCCGGAAGACCCGTCATATCCGACGGCCGTGTCGAACTCCCGCCGGGCACGGCCCCCGGCGACCCCCGATTCGTCAACGAGGACCTGCTCCCCGTCCCCGTCGCCCGGCGCCGCTGGACCACCTACAATTTCGCCGCCCTCTGGGTCGGCATGGCCCACAACATCCCCTCCTGGCTGCTCGCCTCCGGTCTCGTCGCCCTCGGCATGGACTGGAAGCAGGCGGTCCTCACGATCGCCCTGGCCAATGTGATCGTCCTCCTCCCGATGCTGCTCACCGGCCACGCCGGACCGAAGTACGGCATCCCCTTCCCCGTCCTGGCCCGCGCCTCCTTCGGTCTGCGCGGGGCGAACCTGCCCGCCCTGATCAGGGCCGGCGTCGCCTGCGCCTGGTTCGGCATCCAGACCTGGATCGGCGGCCAGGGCGTCTTCATCCTGCTCGACAAGATGTTCGGCGGCTGGGCGGAGGCGTCGAGGATCGGCGGCCAGCCCTGGACGCTCTGGCTCTGCTTCGTCCTCTTCTGGGCCCTCGAACTCGCCATCATCTACCGGGGGATGGAGGCCCTGCGCCGCTTCGAGAACTGGGCCGCGCCGTTCGTCATCGTCGGCGCGCTCGTCCTCCTCTGGTGGGTGGCGGCCAAGGCGGGCGGCCTCGGGCCGCTGCTCGACCAGCCGTCGAAGCTCGGCTGGGGCGCCGACTTCTGGCCCGTCTTCTTCCCCTCCCTCATGGGCATGATCGCCTTCTGGGCCACGCTCAGCCTCAACATCCCCGACTTCACCCGCTTCGGCGCCGGCCAGCGCGCCCAGGTCTGGGGCCAGACCCTCGGCCTCCCCACCACCATGACCCTGTTCGCGCTGCTGTCGGTGCTCGTCACCTCCGGCTCCCAGGCCGTGTACGGGGCGCCCGTCTGGGACCCGGTGGCGCTCGCCGCCAAGACCGACAACGTCTTCGGACTGCTCTTCGCCCTGGTCACCGTGGTCGTGGCGACCCTCTCGGTGAACATCGCGGCCAACGTGGTCTCACCGGCCTACGACCTCGCCAACCTCGCCCCGAAGCGGATCGACTTCCGTACGGGCGCGCTGATCACCGGCGTCGTCGGCGTGCTGATCATGCCGTGGAAGCTGACCGCCACCCCCGAGCTGTACATCTTCACCTGGCTCGGTCTCGTCGGCGGCCTCCTCGGAACGGTCGCCGGCATCCTGATCGCCGACTACTGGCTCGTCCGCCGCACCGTCCTCGACCTCGAAGGGCTCTACCGCGCCGACGGCCCCTACTGGTACCGGGGCGGCTGGAACCCGGCGGCCGTGCTCGCCTTCCTGGTCGGCGGCGTCCTCGCCGTCGGCGGCTCCCACTCGGCCCCGGGCGCCGGGCCGTTCCCCGAGGACGGTCTCGTCCCCTTCCTGAAACCGCTCGCCGACTACGGCTGGGCCGTCGGCCTCGCCGCCTCGCTGCTCCTCTACACGGCCCTCATGAGACGCGGGGGAGCCGTCCGGTCGTCCGCTCGATCCAGCTGAGGTACGAGCGGACACGGGTGTTCACGGCGGGGGTGTCGGTGGCGCACGCCCTGCCGTAGGACACCAGACCCACGACGTACGGCCGGCCCCCCACCACCCGGACCAGGGGGCCGCCGGAGTCGTACTGGCAGGTGTCCCGGCCGGGGGCGTACGTGCAGATCTGGGTGGGCGCGACCTGCTCCATGCCCCGGCTCGCGCAGGCCGTGTTGCTCAGGGTCCCGAGGGCCACGGTCCGCAGGACGTCCGAGGCGCGGCCGCCGAACGAGGTCGTGCCCCAGCCGGGGACCTCGACCTGCGTGCCGTCCAGGCGGGCGTGCGTGGACGAGGAGGGCAGACCGACCGGCCGCACGTCGCGGTTGAGCGCGACCGGCTCGGCGAGTTCGACGAGGGCGATGTCGTTCAGCTGGGTGCCCGGGTCGTAGTCGGGGTGCGGGACGAAGCGGGCGGGTGTCAGCTGGACCGCGTGCGGGCTGTCGGTGCCGGTCGTCAGGTCGTGGTCGCCGAGCAGCACCCCCACCCGCGCGGGGTCGGCGTACGAGCCCGTCAGGCAGTGGGCGGCGGTGAGCACGTACCGGCCGCCGATCAGCGCCCCGCCGCACATCACCCGGCGCTCCACCACGTCCACGAGACCCGCCATGAAGGGGTACTGGTGGGGCCGTGCCTCTTGGCCGCCGACGACCGCCTGCGCGGGCGGCGCGATCCCGAGGGGGCACACCGCCAGCACCGCGCCCGCGACCGTCGCCATGAGCTTCCTCGCCCGTCCCACCTGATCTCCGTACCGTCGGCGCCGTGTTCCCGGGGCCGACGGCGTGCGGAGACGTTTCCGCACGTCCGTACCGGCCCGCGTGGGCATCAACGAGACGGGCGGGATGTGGTCACCTGACGAGGGGGCCGGACCGGTGACCGGGCGCCGTTGATCAGCTCTCGGCGTCCGGCGCCCAGCCGGGCACGTGCGCGGCCGCCGCCGCGTCCCAGGCGGCGGCGCCGCCCGGGAACGGCCAGGCGCGGGTCAGGTCGGGGGAGTGGACGATCGCCGTGAGGTCGGCGGCCAGCCGCCGGCTCTCGTTCGCGATCCGCAGCGGGGCGAGCGGGCCGTCGAGCGCCGCGAGCCGCTGCTCGTACGCGATCACCTGGCGCTCGGCGCAGAGCGCCACCCACGCGGCGTCGGCCGCCCGCGACAGGAGGAGCACCTCCGGCCGGCCGCCCTCCGCGAGCGCCGCCGTCAGACGGTCGTGACCGTCGAGGACCACCGGGGAGTTGAGCCCGCTGATCCACCAGGCGAACACCGGCGGCAGCACGCCCTCGCGGTACTGACGGCGGTACGCCTTCACCCGCGGCGCCTCCGGACGCGACAGCGCCCGCAGCGGCAGCAGATCGCGCGCGTCCTCCACCGGGTCGCCGTATCCGAACCAGGTCAGATGGCCCCGGTCCGGATCGTGGGCCAGGAGCTTGGGCCAGTTGGCGTCCACGAACCACCGGTGGGCGTCCGGGGCCAGCAGCCACTCGCCCGTGTGGAGCGGCCCGTCGGCCGCCGTCCTGAGCTCCGCCTCCGCGAACGCGGCCCACCGCTCCGACCACTCCGCCGAACCCGGTGCCGCGAACTCCGCCACCGCACGGGCCCGTTCGGCCCGCGGCGGGGGCAGCGGAGAGGCGTACCGTCCGGTGCGCGCGTAGTGCAGACCGCGGTGGGTGGCCCGCTGCCGGGCGAAGAGGACGGGGTCCGCGCCCTGGAGCAGCACCAGCCGGCGCCCGTCGGCGCTCTCCATCCGCAGACCGGGCTTCACCGGACCCTCGACACGCATGGCGCCACCCTACGCACGCCCGCGCGGCCGGAGCACGGCACCGGCGCCGCCCGCGCCGTCCTCTCCGCGTCGCCGGACCGTCGTACCCGCGCCGTCCTCTCCGCGTCGCCCGACCGTCGTACCGGCCGGGCTACGGCACCCGCGCCGTCCACTCCGCCGTGCCGAACTTCGTCTCCGCCAGCTCCTTCGCCCGCGTCAGCTCGTCCTCCGTGACGTGGCCCCCGGACAGCCCGTACCGGCCGCGGAAGGAGGCGATCATCCGCTCGATCACCGCCTCGCGCGGCAGGCCCGTCTGGCGCCGCAGCGGGTCCACCCGCTTCTTCGCGCTCTTCGTGCCCTTGTCGGAGAGCTTCTCGCGGCCGATCCGGAGCACCTCCGTCATCTTGTCCGCGTCGATGTCGTACGCCATCGTCACGTGGTGCAGGACCGCTCCCCGGCCCGTCACGATCCGCTTCTGCGCCGCGCCCGCGATCTTGCCCGCGTCCGTGGCGATGTCGTTGAGCGGCTGGTACCAGGCCCGGACGCCCATGTCGCCGAGGGCGCCGAGGACCCAGTCGTCGAGGTAGGCGTAGCTGTCGGTGAAGGACAGGCCCTGGACGAGGGCGTCGGGCACGGAGAGCGAGTACGTGATCGTGTTGCCGGGCTCGATGAACATGGCCCCGCCCCCGCTGATCCGCCGCACCACCTGGATGCCGTGCCGCCCGGCCGCCTCCGGGTCGACCTCGTTGCGCAGGGACTGGAAACTGCCGATGACCACCGCGGGGGCGCCCCACTCCCAGACCCGCAGGGTCGGCGGGCGGCGGCCCGCGGCCACCTCCGCCGTCAGGACCTCGTCGAGCGCCATGTGGAGGGCCGGCGACTGGGGCGGCTCGTGGATCAGCTGCCAGTCGTAGTCGGTCCAGTCCGTGGCGTGGGCCAGGGCGCGCCGGACCGCGACGCCGACGCCCTCCGAGGTCAGCCCGAACATCCGCGTGTCCGGCGGCAGCGCCGCGTCGATCCGCGCCGCGAGCCCGGGGGCGTCCGTGTCGACCGGGGCGCCCTCCAGCGCCCGGTCGATCGCCAGGATCGCCTCGTCCGGTTCCAGGAAGAAGTCGCCCGCGACCCGGACGTTCCGCAGGACCCCGTCCTCGGCGTCGAGGTCGACGACCACCAGTTTCCCGCCGGGGACCTTGTACTCACCGTGGTACGCGCCGTGCACGGAACCCTCCCTGCGTGTAAGGGGTGAACTGGGCCAAAGGGTACTCCCCGGGGAAACGGAGGGTGACGAATGCGACGGTCCGGTTGTCAGCGCCCCGTGCTTAGCTGGACACATGACCGATCAGTTCCTTGAGCACGTCCTCGACGGCCGTACGACCGAGGTCGAGGAGGCGGTCCGCAAGGCGGCCGCCGCCGAGATCATGCCGCGCTTCCGGCAGCTGGCCGCCGACGACATCGTCGAGAAGAACGGCCCGCACGACCTGGTCACCGTCGCCGACCGCGAGGCCGAGGCCCACCTCACCGCCTCCCTCACGGCCCTGCTGCCCGGCTCGGTGGTCGTCGGCGAGGAGGCCGTCCACGCCGACCCCGCCGTCTACGAGGCGCTGCGCGGCGACGCCCCCGTCTGGATCGTCGACCCCGTCGACGGCACTCGCCAGTTCGTCCACGGCGACCCCGGCTTCTGCACCCTCGTCGCCCTCGCCCTCCACGGCGAGGTGCTCGCCTCCTGGACCTTCGCGCCCGCCCTCGACGAGTTCGCCGTGGCCGTGCGCGGCCGGGGCGCCACCCTCAACGGGCAGCCGCTGAAAGCCGGTTCGCCCACCCCCGGCGCGGTCCTCTCCGTCGCCACCTCGCACCCCGACTACACCACCCAGGACCAGAAGAGCGCCCTGCTCGGCCTGGTCACCGAGGGCGTCGCCCCCCGGCCCTGCGGCTCCGCCGGACTCGAGTACCTCGCCGTGGCGCGCGGCACGCTCGACGCCACCGCCTTCTCCTGGGAGTACGCCTGGGACCACGCCGCCGGACTGCTCCTGGTCACCGAGGCGGGCGGCGCGCACACGACCCTGGCCGGGGAGCCCTTCCGGATCACCGGGGGGAACGCGCTGCCGTTCACCGCGGCCCGGGACACGGCGACCGCCGAGCGGATCCGCGCCCTCCTCGGGGGGCAGTGAGGGCGGCCACCCCCACCGGCCTATCCTGAGAACCCTGGCCATCGGCTGACGTGAGGAGTCCGAAGGTGTCGAAGGATGCGTCGATGCTCGATGTCGTCGTCGTGGGTGCGGGCCCCAACGGGCTGACCGCCGCCGTCGAACTGGCCCGCCGCGGCTTCTCCGTGGCCGTCTTCGAGGCCAGGTCCACGGTCGGCGGCGGCGCCAGGACCGAGGAGCTCACCCTCCCCGGCTTCCGTCACGACCCCTGCTCCGCCGTGCACCCCCTCGGGGCCGGGTCGCCCGTCTTCAGGACGATGCCCCTGGACCGGTACGGACTGGAGTGGCTCCACCCCGAACTGCCCATGGCCCACCCCTGGGACGACGGCACCGCGGCCGTCCTCGCCCGCTCCGTCGCCGAGACCGCCTCCTCCTTCGGACCGCGCGACGCCGGGGCGTACCGCAGGCTCGTCGCCCCCTTCCTCGGCAAGTGGGACACCCTGGCACGGGACTTCATGCAGCTGCCGCTCACCGCGCTGCCCAGCGACCCCGTCACCCTCGCCCGCTTCGGCCTCGCCGGACTGCCGCCCTCCACCTGGCTGATGCGCCGCTTCCGGGACGAGAAGGCCCGCGCGCTCTTCGCCGGGCTCGTCGGCCATGTCATCGCCCCGCTGGGCGGCTTCGCCACGGGTGCCGTCGGTCTCGTCTTCGCGCTCGCCGCCCACGCCGGCGGCTGGCCCGTGCCCCGGGGCGGCTCCCAGTCCATCTCCGACGCGCTCACCGCGTACCTCAAGGACCTCGGCGGCGCCGTCCACACCGACTTCGAGGTCAAGCGGCTCGACGACCTGCCGCCCGCCCGCGCCTACGTCTTCGACACCTCGCCCACGGCCCTCGCCCGGATCGCCGGGTTCGGCGGCCACTACGACCACTACCGGTACGGCGCGAGCGCCTTCAAGATCGATTACGCGCTGGACGGGCCCGTGCCCTGGACCGCCGAGGAGGCCCGCCGCGCCGGGACGGTCCAGGTCGGCCCCACCGCCGGGGACATCGACACCGCCCTGCGCCAGGCCTCCTCCGGCACCGCCCCCGACACGCCCTTCCTCATCACCGCCCAGCCCAGCCTCGTCGACCCGTCCCGCGCCCCCGAGGGCAAGCACGTGTTCTGGGCGTACGGCCATGTGCCGAACGGCTGGCGGGGCGACCTCACCGAGGCGATCGAGCGTCAGATCGAGCGCTTCGCCCCAGGCTTCCGCGACCGCGTCCTGGCCCGCGCCACGGCCGGGCCGCCCGAACTCGCCGACCGCAACGCCAACTACGTCGGCGGGGACATCGCCTGCGGCGCCGCCCGCGGCCTCCAGCTGGTGCTGCGCCCCACCCTCTCCCTCCGCCCCTACGCCACCCCGCACCCGGCGGTCTTCCTCTGCTCCTCCGCCACCCCGCCCGGCCCCGGCGTCCACGGCATGTCCGGGCACAACGCGGCGAAGGCCGTCTGGCGCCGGCTGCGCGCCTCCGCCCGCGAAAATTAGACTGACCCCATGGCGAAGTACTTCGACGTTCACCCCGACAACCCGCAGCCGCGCACCATCGGCGCGGTGGCCGACAGCATCCGGAACGGGGCGCTCGTCGCGTACCCGACCGACTCCTGCTACGCGCTCGGCTCCCGACTCGGCAGCCGGGACGGCATCACCCGCATCCGGGCCATCCGCGACCTCGACGACCGGCACCACTTCACCCTCATGTGCTCGAACTTCGCCCAGCTGGGCCAGCTCGTGCACATCGACAACGACGTCTTCCGCGCGGTCAAGGCCGCCACCCCCGGCCCGTACACCTTCATCCTCCCGGCGACGAAGGAGGTGCCGCGCCAGCTGCTCCACCCCAAGAAGAAGACGGTCGGCGTCCGCATCCCCGACCACGTCGTCACCCAGGCCCTGCTCGCCGAGCTGGGCGAGCCGCTGCTCTCCAGCACCCTGCTCCTGCCCGACGAGGCGGAACCGCTGACCCAGGGCTGGGAGATCAAGGAGCGGCTCGACCACCAGGTGGACGCGGTGGTCGACTCCGGCGACTGCGGCACCGAACCCACCACCGTCGTCGACTTCTCCAGCGGCGAACCCGAGATCGTGCGCCGCGGGGCCGGCGACACCTCCCGGTTCGAGTAACCGCCCGCACCCCGGCCCGTCCGGTCCGGTGGCCGCCCCGGCGGGGCGGGCCACCGGTCGCGAAGCGGCCCTTACGGCATGGAACATGATCGCCGTACGGTCGGGCGAGAAGCACCCGCCCACCCCGACGGAGGACCGGTCACGTGATCGTCATCGCCCATGTCAGCGACATCCATGTCGACGGGGAACCGCGCAGCGCCGACCGCACCCGCGCCGTCCTGCGGTACCTGGAGGACCTGCCGTACGACCTGGCGGCCGTCCTCGTCACCGGGGACGTCACCGACCACGGGACCCCGGCCGAGTACGCGGCGGCGCGGGAGCTGCTGAACTCCCGCCATCCGCTGCTCGTCTGCCCCGGCAACCACGACGACCGCGCCGCCTTCCGCAAGGTCCTCCTCGCCGACGGGACGGAAGCGCGCCCGTACGCCCCCGTCAACCGGCTCCTCCGGGGCGAGGGCTTCGTGATCGCCCTCTGCGACTCCTCCGTCCCCGGCGAGCACCACGGCCTCCTGGAGGACGAGACCGTCGAGTGGCTGGAGGAGGTCCTCGACGCCACCCCGCGCGAGGTGCCCGTCCTCGTCGCCTTCCACCACCCGCCCGTCCCGCTGCACACCCCGTACGTGGACGAGATCCGCCAGTTCGGCGAGGAGCGGCTCGCCGCGCTCGCCGACCGCCACCCCCACCTCACCGCCTTCCTCGCGGGCCACGCCCACACCGCCGCCGCCACGACCTTCGCCGGGCGTCCACTGCTCGTCGCCCCCGGCGTCGTCTCGGCGATCCGCCTCCCCTGGGAGCGCCCGGAGACGGATCCGCACGTCCACCTCGACCAGCCGCCCGCGCTCGCCTTCCACGTCCTGGGCGAGGACGGCAGGCTGACCACGCACTACCGGACGGTCACCGTCTGAGCCGGGAGGGGATCGGGGGCCGGGCAGGTCCAGGGACGACCATGTCGTTTTCTCGCCAGCCCCCGAGCCGTCCGTCCCCGATCCTGGACTCATGCACACCGACACCGAGAGCTGCGTACGGGCCGTCCAGTCGAAGGACGCCCGCTTCGACGGCGTGTTCTTCACGGCCGTCCGCACCACCCGGATCTACTGCCGGCCCAGCTGCCCGGTCGTCCCGCCCAAGCCCGAGAACATGGAGTTCCACGCCAGCGCCGCCTCCTGCCAGCGCGCCGGGTTCCGGGCCTGCAAGCGCTGCCGCCCCGACACCAGCCCCGGCTCGCCCGAGTGGAACGTCCGCGCCGACGCCGTCGCCCGCGCCGTACGGCTCATCCAGGACGGGGTCGTCGACCGGGAGGGCGTTCCCGGGCTCGCCCGGCGCCTCGGCTGGTCCACCCGCCAGATCGAACGCCAGCTCCTCGCCGAACTGGGCGCCGGGCCCCTCGCCCTGGCCCGCGCCCAGCGCGCCCAGACCGCGCGGGTCCTCGTCGAGACCACCCCGATGCCGCTCGGCGAGGTCGCCTTCGCCGCCGGGTTCTCCTCCATCCGCACCTTCAACGACACCGTCCGCGAGGTCTTCGCCCTCACCCCCGGCGAGCTCCGCGCCCGGGCCGCACGCCCGGCCCCCGACCGGGCCCCCACCCCCGGGGTGATCACCCTCCGGCTGCCGTTCCGCACCCCGCTGGAACCCTCCAACCTCTTCGGTCACCTCGCCGCCACCGCCGTCCCCGGCGTGGAGGAGTGGCGCGACGGCGCCTACCGCAGAACCCTCGCCCTGCCGTACGGACACGGCATCGTCGCCCTCGCGCCCCGCCCCGACCACATCGCCTGCCGCCTCTCCCTCACCGACCCCCGCGACCTCACCCACGCGATCAGCCGCTGCCGCCGCCTCCTCGACCTCGACGCCGACCCCGTCGCCGTCGACGAGCGGCTGCGCGCCGACCCGCTGCTCGCGCCGATCGTCGACACGGCCCCCGGCCGCCGGGTGCCCGGGACCGTCGACCCCGCCGAGTTCGCCGTCCGGGCCGTCCTCGGCCAGCAGGTCTCCACCGCCGCCGCCCGCACCCACGCCGCCCGGCTCGTCACCGCGCACGGCACCCCCGTCGACGACCCCGAGGGCGGCCTCACCCACCTCTTCCCGAGCCCCGGGGCCCTGGCCGCCCTCGACCCCGAGACCCTCGCCCTGCCCCGCAGCCGCCGCACCACCCTCCTCACCCTGGTCGGGGCGCTCGCCGACGGCTCCCTCACCCTCGGTCCCGCCGACGACCGGGAGGAGGCCAGGGCCCGGCTGCTCGCCCTGCCCGGATTCGGCCCCTGGACCACCGAGATCATCGCCATGCGGGCCCTCGGCGACCCCGACGCCTTCCTCCCCGGTGACCTCGGCGTCCGCCGGGCCGCCGAGGGGCTCGGCCTGCCCGGCACCCCGGCCGCGCTCACCGCCCGCGCCGCGCACTGGCGCCCCTGGCGCGCGTACGCCGTCCAGTACCTCTGGGCGACCGACGACCACCCGATCAACCTCCTGCCCAGCGAAGGACACTGAACCGCCATGGCCCCCACCGTCCAGCACACCGTCATGGACAGTCCGTACGAGCCGCTGACCCTCGTCGCCGTCGACGGCGTCCTGAGCCGCCTCCACATGACGGGGCAGCGCCACCGCCCGCCCGAGGAGACCTTCGGCGAGCCCGACCCGCGCCCCTTCGGCGAGGCGATCCGCCAGCTCGACGCCTACTTCGCGGGGGAACTCACCGAGTTCGACCTCCCCCTGCACCTCGTCGGCACCGACTTCCAGCTCCGGGTCTGGGCCGAGCTGTGCCGCATCCCCTACGGCGAGACCCGGACGTACGGCGAACTCGCCGAACGCCTCGGCAACGCCGGCGCCTCCCGCGCCGTGGGCCTCGCCAACGGCAAGAACCCGGTCGGCGTCATCGTCCCCTGCCACCGGGTGGTCGGCGCGGGGGGCGGCCTCACCGGGTACGGGGGCGGGCTCGACCGCAAACAGCGGCTGCTCGCCTTCGAGTCGGGCCGCGACGGCACCCTCTTCTGAGGGCCGGGGAAGAGCCGTGCGGCGCCCGGCCACCGGGTGTTAGGTTCCGGACATGGCCAAGGTGAACATCGGTCTCGACGCCGAACTCGTCGTGGAAGTCATGGTTCTGGCCGGCATCGGCAACCCCCAGGACGCCGTCGAGGCGGTGGTCCGCGACTACATCGCCCGCGGACACCGCACGGAGGCGCGAGCCGTCAGCCGGGACGAGGCCGTGCGCACCGGGGAGGCCGTCCCGCCGGAGCCCCCGCAGGGCTGAGCACCCGCCCGCCGCGTCCTCGCCCACCGCCTCCCCGTCGGGTCCCTCAGCGTCCGCCCTCGGGCGGCTCGGGGGGCTCCGCGTCGGTACGGGCCCTCGCCGCCCGGCGCAGCCGGTGGTGGGAGTCGGAGCCCTGCTCCGTCATCGCCTCGCCGACCAGGGTCCGTACCGCGTCCCGCAGACCGTGCAGGGCGTGGTGCCGGGCCGGGCCCGCCCCCGGGTCCTCCCGCAGCTCCCGCAGGAGTGCCCAGCACAGCACCAGCATCACCACCACGAACGGCAGCGCCACCAGGATCGTCGCCGTCTGGAGCGATGTCAGACCGCCCACCAGGAGCAGGACCGCCGCCACGGCGGCCATCAGGACGCCCCAGGCCACCACGAGCCAGGTCGGCGGGTGCAGCGAACCGCGGCTCGTCAGCGAACCCATCACGAGCGAGGCCGAGTCCGCGCTGGTGACGAAGTACGTCATCACCAGGAGCATCGCGATGACCGAGGTGACCGTGCCGATCGGCAGCGCCTCCAGCATCGCGAACAACGAGGCCTCCGCCCCGTCGTCGATCGCCGACGCCAGGTCGGCGGCGCCCGTGGACTCCAGCCGGATCGCCGTCCCGCCCATCACGCAGAACCACACCACCGTCGCCCCCGACGGCACGAGCAGCACACCCATCAGGAACTCCCGGATCGTGCGGCCGCGCGAGATCCGGGCGATGAAGGTGCCGACGAACGGCGCCCAGGAGAGCCACCACGCCCAGTAGAAGATCGTCCAGGCCCCGAGCCAGGAACGGTCGGTGAACGCGCCCGTCCGGCTCGCCATCGCCAGCAGGTCGTTCAGGTAGCCGCCGACCGAGGCCGGGATCGTGTCCAGGATGTAGACCGTCGGACCCAGCAGGAAGACGAACAGCATCAGACAGCCCGCGAGGATGATGTTCAGCGTGGAGAGCCACTTCACCCCCTTGTGGAGCCCCGAGAACGCCGACAGGACGAAGGCCGCCGAGAGCGCCACGATGACGATCAGCTGGGTGGACGTGGTGTTCTCCACGCCCATCGTCAGGTTCAGCCCCTCGGCGACCTGGAGGGCGCCGAGCCCCAGACTCGTCGCCGTGCCGAACACCGTCGCGAAGACGGCGAGCAGATCGATCGCCTTGCCCGGCCAGGAGTCCGCCCGGCGCGCCCCGATCAGCGGCACGAAGGCGGAACTCAGCCGGTTCCCGCGACCCTTGCGGAAACCCGCGTACGCGAGGGCGAGCCCCGCGATGCCGTAGATCGCCCACGGGGTCAGCGTCCAGTGGAAGAACGAGTACTCCAGAGCCGTACGGGCGGCCGCGCCCGTCCCCGCCGGGACCCCGGTGGCCGGGGGAGGAGCGAGGAAGTGGGTGAGCGGCTCCCCGACCCCGTAGAACATCAGGCCGATGCCCATACCGGCGCTGAACATCATCGCGATCCACGCCAGGTTGGTGAACTCGGGCTCCGAGTCGTCCGCGCCCAGCCGGATCCGGCCGAAGCGGCTCAGCGCGATCACCACGCACAGCACCAGGAACGTGTCCGCCGCCACCACGAACAGCCAGGCGAAATTGTCGAGCACCCAGCGCAGCGCCGAGGACGAGGCGCTGTCGAAGGAGTCCTCGCCGAGCGCCGCCCAGGCGACCACCGCCACGACGGCCGCCATCCCGATCCCGATGACCTTGCCGTCGGGCGCGTATTGCTCCTGTGGGGCCCGTTCGGTCGGTTCCGTACTCATGCGACCCCACTATGGTGCGACATATAGGTGCATCTGGGGGTGGCACGCCGTCCGGAGGTACGGATAGGGTCGGCCTCGGCGCGACTGCACGTTCGAAAGCAAGGGATGCAAGGTGACGGACGGAGCAGCAACTCAGGTGGCTCACGTGCTCGTGGCGGCCGACAAGTTCAAGGGTTCGCTCACGGCCGTACAGGTCGCGGAGCGGGTCACAGCAGGACTGCGACGGGTCGTCCCGGAGCTCACGGTGGAGACACTGCCCGTCGCGGACGGTGGCGACGGCACCGTCGCGGCAGCCGTCGCGGCCGGATTCGAACGCCGCGAGGTCCAGGTGACGGGCCCCCTCGGCGACTCCGTGACCGCGGCCTACGCGCTCCGCGACACCACCGCGGTCGTCGAGATGGCGGAGGCCTCCGGTCTCCAGCTCCTCCCGCCCGGCGTGTTCGCCCCGCTGACCGCGACCACGTACGGCTCCGGCGAGCTCCTCCGCGCCGCGCTCGACGCCGGCGCGACCACCCTCGTCTTCGGCGTCGGCGGCAGCGCCACCACCGACGGCGGCGCCGGCATGCTCGCCGCGCTCGGCGCCCGCTTCCTCGACGCGGACGGCGCCCCCGTGGGCCCCGGCGGCGCGGCCCTCGCCGATCTGGCCACGGCCGACCTCAGCGGCCTCGACACCCGCTTCGCCTCGGTCGACCTGATCCTCGCGAGCGACGTCGACAACCCGCTGACCGGGCCCAAGGGCGCCCCCGCCGTCTACGGCCCGCAGAAGGGCGCCACCCCGGACGACGTCCGCACCCTGGACGCGGCCCTCGCCCACTTCGCCACCGTCCTGGAGAAGGCCATCGGCCCCAAGGCGGCCGAGGCGGCCGTCGCCCCCGGCGCCGGCGGCGCGGGCGGCATCGGCTACGGCGCGCTCATCCTCGGCGCCGGCTTCCGCCCCGGCATCGAACTGATGCTGGAGGTCCTCGGCTTCGCCCCCGCCCTGGAGCGCGCCACCCTCGTCATCACCGGAGAGGGCTCCCTCGACGAGCAGACCCTCCACGGCAAGGCCCCGGCGGGCGTCGCCGCGGCGGCCCGCGCCGCCGGCAAGGACGTCGTCGCGGTCTGCGGCCGCCTGGCCCTGGCGCCCGAAGCCCTGGGCAGGGCGGGCATCCGCCGCGCGTACTCCCTCACGGCGCTCGAACCCGACCCCGCGAAGTCCATGGCGAACGCGGGCCCCCTCCTGGAGGACGCGGCGGCCGCCCTGGCCCGCGACTTCCTGGTGTAGCGCCCCGCGCCGGTGCGCGCCCTCCCGGTCCGTGGGCGGACGTTCCGCGGGACGGGACGGCCGCCCACGACGGGGCGCGGGGCGGCGGGCACCCGCGGGGGCGCGGCGCCGGTTCCGGAAGGCCCGCCGTCACCCCGACGCCGTCAGCCGGAACGCGTCGAGGGCCAGCGTCATCTCCGTCAGGTCCCGCGGCCGCGACAGCGACCGGGACGTCAGCTGTTCGAGCCGCCGCAACCGGTTGAAGACCGTGTTCCGGTGGCAGTACAGCCGTCCCGCCGCCCGCCCCGCCGACCCCTCGCAGTCCAGCCACGCGTCCAGCGTCTCCAGGAGGACGGCCCGGTCCGCCGGGTCCAGTTCGAGCAGGCCCCCCAGGACGTCCGAGACCAGCAGGTTCGCCATCTCCGGCTGGCCCACCACGAGCGCGCCCGCCATCCGCCGGTCGAGCCGTACGATCTCGCGGCTGCCCGGCGGACACGTCCGCAGCGCCAGCTCCGCGAGCCGGCGCGCCCGGCCCAGCTCGGTGAGGCCCACGACCACCGGACTGATCCCGCCGGGACCCGGGCACCGCCCGTCGAGGAGTTCCGACAGCGCGTCCAGCCCGGTGTCCCCGGCCAGCGCCACCACCCCCAGCTCGCAGTCGGCGCCCATCCGCCACAGGAACCGCACTCCCTCGCCCTGCACCTGCCGGTGGAACGGCTCGCGCTCCTCCCGCCGGTCGTAGCGCAGCACCACCACCGCGTACCGCCCCTGCTCCGGCAGGTCCAGGCCCGCCGCGGCCCGTGACACCAGCTCGGGCGACCGCCGGCCCTGGAGCAGGGCGTCCAGGAGCGCCTGGAGCTGCTCGTCCGTGCGGCGGCGCAGTTCGAGCTCCGTCGTCCGGTACGCCTCCGACGCCGTGTCCGCCTGCGCGTCCACCGCCGACCACACCGTCGTCGCCGACTGCATCAGCGCCGCCAGCTGCGCCGTGTCCGTCCCCGCGCCCTCGATCAGCGCGTCCCAGACCAGATGCCCGGCGTGCCGGTAGGCGTGCACGACCAGTTCGAGCGGCATGCCCTGCGCGGCCCGCCGCCGGCCCATCCCGTCCGCGTGCTCCAGATCCCGCCGGGGCGAGTTCCGCGGCGCCGAGATCATCTCGATCCCGATCCGCATCGCCTCCTGCGCCTCCTGCCAGTGCTGGTCGTACGGCAGGATCCGCCCGTAGGCGGGCTCGTACGCGTGGAGTTCCCTCAGATGCTCGTCCACCAGCTCCGGCACCCGCTCCAGAAGCGCCGTGCACGCCTGAGCGAGCACCTTCCAGTCGTCACCGGTCCGCCTTCTGCGCCGTCCCATGCCCGGAGGATCCACCGCCCCGGCCCCCTCCGCACACCCCTGACGCGCAGCGTTGTGCGCATGCACAGCCCGTCGGCGCACCCGATGGTCACCGGCAGCGATTCGGCGGCGGGCCGTGGACGCGCGGTCCGGCGCGGTGTTGTGGTGAGCGCCATCGAACGGCCGGGTAACAAGGGCGGCCGGGAAAAGGGGAACCATGGGAGGTACCGCACCCGCCCTTCAGGTGACGGACCTGACGGCGGGATACGGACCGGTACGCGCACTGCGGCAGGTGTCGCTGACCGTACCGGCGGGTGAGGTCGTCACCGTCCTGGGAGGCAACGGGGCCGGGAAGTCGACGCTGCTGCGGGCCGTCTCGCGCACCCTGCGCTTCCACGGCGGCGCCGTGGTCTCCGGGACGGTGAGCCGTGACGGCCGGCCGCTCGACGGGCTGCCGCCCGACCGGGTCGTCGCGGCCGGCGTCTCCCAGGTGCCCGAGGGCCGGCAGGTCTTCGCCCGGATGACGGTCGAGGACAACCTGCGGGCGGGCGCGCTCGGCAGGCGCGGCGGCCGGGCGGCGAAGGCCGCCGCCCTGCGCCGGGTCCACGAGCTGTTCCCGGTCCTCGCGGAGCGCGCCCGGCAGCAGGCCGGACTGCTCTCCGGCGGCGAGCAGCAGATGCTGGCCGTCGGCCGCGCCCTGATGGCCGCGCCGGGCCTGCTCCTCCTCGACGAGCCCTCCCTCGGTCTGGCCCCGCTGATGGCGGCCCGGATCGCGGACGCGGTCCGGGAGATCAACGCGCAGGGCACGGCGGTGCTCCTCGTCGAGCAGAACGCGGCGCTCGCGCTGCGGCTCGCCTCCCGCGCGTACGTCCTGGAGGTCGGCGAGGTCACCCTGTCCGGTCCGGCCGCCGAACTCGCCGCCTCCGACGAGGTGCGCCGCCGCTATCTGGGCGTGGTCGACGAGGACGCCGCCGCCGACGCGGCCCGCGCCCGCGCCACGCACCCGGTCCTGCCCCGCTGGGAGGAATCCCCCCGATGACACCGCCCCCGCCCCCCGGCGCCGAGCCGGAGAAGTCCGCTCCCGAGCCGGAGAAGTCCGCTCCCGAGCCGGAGAAGTCCGCTCCCGGACCGGAGCAGCACACCCCCGCCCCCGACACCCCCGCCCCCGACATCCCCGCCCTCGAAGTCCGTGACCTCACCGTCCGGTTCGCCGGGCTCACCGCCCTCGACGGCGTCGGCTTCACCGTCCGGCCCGGCACCGTGCACGCCCTCATCGGACCCAACGGCGCCGGGAAGTCCACCTGCTTCAACGTGCTCTCCGGCGTCTACAGGGCCACCGAGGGCTCCGTCCGCCTCGGCCCGCACGAGCTGACCGCCCTGCCCCCGCACCGGATCGCTGACCTCGGCGTCGGCCGGATCTTCCAGAACCTGGCCCTGCCGCCCCGCGCCACCGTCGAGGACAGCCTGATGCTCGGCCGCCACCGGCTGACCCGCACCGGCTTCGTCGCCGCCGGGCTGCGGCTCCCCTCCGCCGCGCGCGAGGAGGCGCGCCACCGCGCCAGGGTCCGGGAGATCGCCGCCTTCGTCGGCCTGGAGCCGTACCTCTCGCGGCCGGCGGGCTCCCTCCCGTACGGACAGCAGAAGCTCGCCGAACTGGCCCGCGCGCTCTGCATGGAGCCCAGGCTCCTGCTGCTCGACGAGCCCGTCGCCGGCATGACCGCCGACGAGCGGCGCCGCACCGCCTCGGTCATCGCGGGGGTCCGCGACAGCCTCGGCATCTCGGTCCTCCTCGTCGAGCACGACATGGGCCTGGTGATGCGGCTCGCCGACTCCGTCACCGTCCTCGACTTCGGCCGCCGGATCGCCGACGGGACCCCCGCCGACGTCCAGAACGACCCGGCGGTCGTCCGCGCCTACCTCGGAGAGGAGTCCGCCGCGTGAGCACGTTCGCCGAGTTCCTGATCAACGGCATCTCACTGGGCTCGATCTACGCCCTCATCGCCCTCGGCTTCGTGGTCATCTTCCGCGCCACCGAGGTCGTCAACTTCGCCCACGCCTCCCTCCTCCTGGCCGGCGGCTACGTGACCGCCGTGCTCCACGACGAGATCGGCTTCTGGCCCGCCCTCCTCGCCGGCATCGCCGGCGCGGCGCTGGTCGGCGCGGCCGTCGAGTTCTTCGTGATGCGCCGGCACCGGGGCGCCGACCACAGCGTCCTCGCCATCGTCACCATCGGCGTCGACATCCTGCTCGCCACGGAGCTGACCCGCCGGATCGGCACCGACATCCTCGCCCTGGGCGACCCGTGGGGCGACGCCGTCGTCACCGTCGGACCGGTCACCATCGCGGAGACCCGGATCGCCGCCCTGCTCGCGGCGGCCCTCCTCATCACCGCCTTCCTGCTCGCCTTCCGGTACACCTCCTGGGGCGTCGCCATGCGGGCCGCCGCCGAGAACCAGGAGACCGCCGCCCTCATGGGCATCCGGCTCGGCCGGGTCTCGCTCGGCGCCTGGGCCGTCGCCGGCGGTCTCGCCGCCGTCGCCGCGCTCTTCCTGACGGTCTTCCCGACCCCGGGCCTGGAGCGGGCCACCTCGCTCGCCGCGCTGAAGGCCTTCCCCGCCGCCATTCTCGGCGGTCTCGACTCCACCACGGGCGCCCTCGTCGGCGGCCTCCTCGTCGGCGTCACCGAGTCCCTCGCCACCGGCTACCAGGGCGACCTGGCGTTCCTCGGCCGGGGGATCGGCGACCTGGCCCCCTACCTCGTCATGGTGGCGGTGCTCCTGATCCGCCCGGCGGGACTCTTCGGTACGAAGGAGCTGGCGCGTGTCTGAGACCCTCGCCCGGAGCGGCCTGCGGGTCCGCACCCCGGCGCTGTACGGGTGGGCCGCCGCCGGCCTCGTCCTCCTCGTCCTCCCCTTCTACCTGGACCGCTTCTGGCTCCAGGCGGGCCTCTTCGCGATGGCCGCCGCCCTCGGCGCGATCGGGATCAACCTGCTCACCGGCGCCACCGGCCAGCTCTCCATGGGGCACGCCTTCTTCCTCGCCGTCGGCGCCTACGGCTACTGCGCCTTCGCCGGTGACGGCACCGACGGACTCGCCGGGCTCGGCCTTCCCGGCTGGCTCGCCGCCGTCCTCGCGGTGGCGCTCTCGGGCCTGGCGGGCGGGGTGTTCAGCCCCATCGCGGGCCGGCTGCGCGGCGCGTACCTCGGGATCGCCACCCTCGCGCTGATCTTCATCGGCCAGCACGTGCTGTTCAACGCCCACGACCTCACCGGCGGCTACAACGGCCGCGCGGTCCCCCCGCTCTCCCTCTTCGGCCTCACCTTCGACGACAGCGAACTCCTCGTCGCCCAGGTGCCGTTCGGCGCGGTGGAGAAGCTCTGGTACCTCGGTCTCGTGCTCCTCCTCGGCGGGGTGGTCTTCGCCCGCGGAGTTCTCCGGGGCCGCCCCGGGCGGGCGATGAACGCCATCCGCGACCACCGGATCGCCGCCGGGGTGATGGGCATCCCGGTGGCCCGCTACCGCGCCGCCGTCTTCGTCCTCTCCTCCATGTACGCGGGCCTCGCGGGCGTCCTGCTCGCCCTGGTCTTCCAGCGCACGGTGCCGGAGTACTTCGGCATGGCGCTCTCCCTCGAATACCTGGCCATGATCGTCATCGGCGGTCTCGGCTCGGTCGCGGGCGCGGTGGCCGGAGGCGTCTTCGTCTCCCTACTGCCGCAGCTCCTCAACCGCTACAGCGACGCCCTCCCGCTGGTCTCCGCCCCGGGCACGGGCGGGATCGCGCCGGGGGAGGCCTCGCGCTACCTGTACGGCGCCGCCGTCGTCGCGGTGGTGCTGTTCCTGCCCGGAGGCCTGGCCCGCCTGGCGGCCCGGAGGCCCGGCGGACCGGGAGCCCCCGGCGGGCCGGGAGACCCCGCGGAACCCGAGAACCCCCCACCCCACCCCACCCCGTCCCACGCACCCTCGAACACCGAACCCTCAGGGGAGGCACGATGATCCACAGACGACAGGCCGTGCGGGGCCTGGCCGCCGCGCTCGCCGCACTGGTCGCCCTCACCGCCGCCGGATGCAGCTCCAAGGCCAAGACCGACGACGCCAAGCCGACCGGCGCGGGCGGGGTGAAGACCGGCGAGGGAGTCACCGACAAGACGATCTCGCTCGGCGCGCTCACCGACATGACCGGGGTGTACGCCACCCTCGGCAAGAGCGTCACCCAGGCCCAGCAGCTGTACGTGAAGCAGGTCAACGCCGCCGGCGGGATCTGCGGCCGGCAGCTGGAGCTGACCGTCCGCGACCACGGCTACGACCCGCAGAAGGCGCTCGCCGCCTACACCGAGCTGGAGCCGAAGGTCGTCGGCTACGCCCAGTTCATCGGCTCGCCCTTCGTCGCCGCCGTCAAGCCCCGGGTCGACACCACGGACAAGGGCCTCGTCCTCCCGCAGGCCTGGTCCGCCTCGCTGCTCGGCTCCCCGTACATCCGCGTCCTGGGTGCCACGTACGACGTCGAGACGATCAACGCCGTCGACTTCCTGCTCAAGGAGAAGGGGCTGAAGTCGGGCGACAAGCTCGGCCACGTCTACTTCGAGGGCGACTACGGCGAGAACGCGCTCAAGGGCTCGAAGCACGCGGCCGAGAAGGCGGGCCTCACCGTCGTCGAGCAGAAGATCAAGCCCACCGACAACGACATGTCGGCACAGGTCGCGGCGCTCAAGCAGGCCGGGGTCAAGGCCATCGTCATCAGCGCCGGCCCCCGCCAGGCCGCCTCCCTCGTCGGAGTCGCCGCCGCCACCGGCCTGAAGGTCCCCGTCGTCGGCAACAACTCCGCCTTCGCTCCGCAGCTGCTCGGCACCCAGGCCGGCCCCGCCCTGGAGAAGATGTACTGGTTCGCCTCCCCGAGCCTCCCCATCGGCGCGGACACCCCGACCGCGAAGAAGCTCGTCGCCGACTACCGGGCCGCCTACCCGGGCGACTCCCTCGACAACGGCATCGTCGCCGGCTGGACCGCGGCCGGCGTCTTCGGCGAGGCCCTGAAGAAGGCCTGCGAGAACAAGGACCTCACCCGCGACGGCGTCGGCAAGGCGCTCCTGACGCTGACGTCCTACGACGCCGGGTTCGGGATGAGCCACAACCTCGGCGACCCCAAGGCCCCGTCGTCCCGGGAGTCCGTCATCATCCAGCCGGACAAGAAGGTCCCCGGCGGCATGCGCACCGTCCGGCAGCCCTTCGTCGCGGACGCCGCGAAGGCCTATACCCCCTGACCGACCCGCTCGACCCCATGGGCCGGGTTTCACACGCGCGAAACAACGCGGTGTGAAGCTCGGCCCATGAACGTGCTGATCGAGGAGAACCGTTCCCACCCGCGCCTCTCCGACCTGCTGGCCGCCTACCACCTGGTCAACCAGGCCGAGAAGGGCACGCCCGTGACGGCGGTCGCCGAGCTTCCGGCCGTATACCGCGGTGAGGCCGAGGACCCGGCCGCCGCCTTCACCGCCGACACGGTCCTGCTCGCCACCCGGCCCGGCGACGACGTGCCCGTCGGCTGTGTCGTCCTCAAGGCCCCCCACGAGGGCCGCGCACCCGAGATCAAGCGGCTCTGGGTCGCTCCCGAGGCGCGCCGCGAGGGGATCGCGAAGGCGCTCATGGCCGAGGCCCTGCGCCGCGCGGAGGCCTCCGGCGCCCCGGCGGCGCGCCTCACCGTCTGGGACCGGCGGCAGGAACCGCTGGCCCTCTACCGGAGCCTCGGCTTCGAGACCGTCGCCTCCTGGGACGAGCGGCCCGGCCTCCTCTGCCTGGAGAAGCCCCTCGGGCGGCCCGCCGACCGCGTCGAGCGGCTCACCCCCGACGAGGTACGCGCCCACGCCCCCGCCGGTCTCGCCGCGCTCCTCGTCGACGCCGTGGACGGCGGGGCCTCCGTCGGCTTCCTGGCCCCCCTGGAGACCACCCGGGCGGCCGCCTGGTGGTCCCGCGTCGCCGAGGAGACCGCGGAGGGCGTACGGGACGTCTGGGCGGCCCACGGCCCGGACGGGGGCCTGACCGGCGTCGTCACCCTCGTCCGCGCCGGTGCGGCCAACGGCCGGCACCGCGGCGAGATCGCCCGCCTCCTGGTGCACCGCTCCGCCCGCGGCCGGGGCCTCGGGTACCGGCTGCTCGCCACGGCCGAGGCCCACGCCGCCGCCACGGGCCTCACCCTGCTCGTCCTGGACACGCAGACGGACAGCCCGGCCGAACGCCTCTACCGGGGCGCGGGCTGGACGGCCGCCGGGACGATCCCGGACTTCGCCGCCGACCCGGCCGGCGTCCCGCGTCCCACGACGCTCTACTACAAGCGCCTCGGCTAGCCCCGGGCACGCGGAAGGGCCCCGGAGGCGATGTGCCTCCGGGGCCCTTCTCGTCCTGGGTGCGCTACGGCAGCTGGGCCGCCCGGGCCTCCCGGCTCTCACGCCGGTTGCCGCGGAAGGTGTTCACCCGACGGGCCGTCGCGAAGAGGGGGATCACGGCGCCCATCACGACCTGCAGCGCGCAGCCGGCCTGGAGCAGGAACTCCCCGCCCGGGGCGTCGAACGCCCAGGCCGCGAGCATGCCCATCGCTCCGACGATCCAGCTGAGCATCGCCACCGCGAGGATGCCCCGCGGCTTGGGGTACTCGACCCGGCTCACCATCAGCCAGGCGACGCCGATGATCGCGAGCAGCGTCGGGATGAACGGCAGCTCCAGCAGCACGATGGAGACCACCGTCAGCGCGCCGAAGGGGCTCGGCATGCCCTGGAACATGCCGTCCTTCATCGTCACGCAGGAGAATCTCGCGAGCCGCAGCACCACCGCGAGGAGCACCACGATCGCGGCGACCGCCGAGACCTTCTGCTGCGCGTCGTCCGCGACCATCCCGTACACGAGCACGAAGTAGGCCGGGGCCAGACCGAAGCTGATGAGGTCCGACAGGTTGTCGAGCTCGGCGCCCATCGGGGACGAGCGGAGCTTGCGCGCCACGATGCCGTCGAAGAGGTCGAAGATCGCCGCGCACAGCATCAGGATCACGGCGGTGGCGGCGCTGTTGCGTGCCATGCCGGTCTCGCCGCTGCCCGTGAGGTGCGGGATGAGGATGCCGGTGGTGGTGAAGTACACCGCCATGAATCCACACGTGGCGTTACCGAGCGTGAGGGCGTCCGCTATGGACAGCCTCAGCGACAGCGGCATCTCCTCGGCCTCGTCGGCCGCGTCCGCATCGGTGCCGGCGACCCAGTCGGAGGCCCGTGTGTCGGGATCAATCACGGTCAATGCGAGTCACCCCCGCTGTGGTGGCCTGGCCGACCTCGACGGCGACCTCGACACCCTCGGGGAGGTAGATGTCGACGCGCGAGCCGAAGCGGATGAGACCGATGCGGTCACCCTGCTCGACCTTGGTCCCCTGCGGGATGTACGGCACGATGCGCCGGGCGACGGCTCCCGCGATCTGCACCATCTCGATGTCGCCGAGCTCGGTGTCGAAGTGCCAGACAACGCGCTCGTTGTTCTCGCTCTCCTTGTTGAACGCCGGGACGAACCCGCCGGGAACGTGCTCCACGGACGTCACGGTGCCGGCCAGCGGCGCGCGGTTGACGTGGACGTTCAGCGGGCTCATGAAGATGGCGACCCGGGTGCGTCCGTCCTTCCACGGCATGATGCTCTGCACCACACCGTCGGCGGGGGAGATGACCCGGCCCTGAGCGATCTCGCGCTCGGGGTCGCGGAAGAACCACAGCATGCCGGCCGCGAGCGCGGTGGTCGGCACGGCGATGGCCGCGGCCCGCCTCGACTTGCGCGCGCGCACGAGACTGAGCGCCGCGGTGGCGACGGTCGGCAGGAGCCACGGCGATGCTCCGCGCGCGAGGCGTACGCCGGAGAGGCTGTCGCGGTGTGCAGAGGTTTGGCTGTGGGGCATGGATGACCTTCGTAGCGGATGATGCCGCACTGGCAACGGGGACGGCGGCTTTCCCTCGATGCTATCGGTTGAGGGGCGCAACTGGGTAAGCCAGGAACCGAGTCGACGGCCGGAAGACGAACACGGGGTGTGATCTTCTTCGCGGCCGAACCGACTCAAAGCCGACAATCAACCCTGGAACCGGTACTCCTCGAGCAGTCGACGGCCGATGATCATTTTCTGGATCTCGGCGGTACCTTCACCGATGAGCAGCATCGGCGCCTCCCGGTAGAGGCGCTCGATCTCGTACTCCTTCGAGAACCCGTAGCCGCCGTGAATGCGGAAGGCATCCTCGACGACCTCCTTGCAGTATTCGGAGGCGAGGTACTTCGCCATCCCTGCTTCGAGGTCGTTTCGTTCCCCGGAGTCCTTTTTGCGTGCTGCATTCACCATCATCGCATGGGCGGCCTCGACCTTGGTAGCCATCTCGGCCAGCTTGAACTGGATCGCCTGGTGCTGGGCGATCGCCTTGCCGAAAGTGTGACGTTGCTGGGCATACGAGACACCGAGCTCAAATGCACGCTGAGCGACACCGCAACCACGGGCCGCCACGTTCACGCGGCCGACCTCGACGCCGTCCATCATTTGGTAAAACCCTCGGCCGGTCTCCCCGCCGAGGACCCGATTGGCCGGAATGCGCAGTCCGTCCATGATGAGTTCGGTGGTGTCGACCCCCTTGTAACCCATCTTGTCGATCTTCCCGGGGATGGTGAGGCCGGGGCGGACCTCTCCGAAGCCCGCCTCCTTCTCCACGAGGAAGGTCGTCATCGACTTGTGGGGGGCGGTGCCCTCCGGGTGTCCTTCGTCACTTCGGACGAGAACGGCCACCAGCGTTGACGTGCCGCCGTTCGTCAGCCACATCTTCTGGCCGTTGAGGACGTACTCGTCGCCGTCCCGGACGGCCTTCGAGGTGATCGCCGACACGTCCGAGCCGAGGCCCGGCTCCGACATCGAGAACGCGCCACGCGTCTCGCCGGCCGCCATCCGCGGAAGGAAGTGGTCCTTCTGCTCCTGGGTGCCGTGCTGCTTCAGCATGTACGCCACGATGAAGTGCGTGTTGATGATGCCGGAGACCGACATCCAGCCACGGGCGATCTCCTCCACGCACAGCGCGTAGGTGAGCAGCGACTCGCCCAGGCCCCCGTACTCCTCGGGGATCATCAGACCGAAGAGGCCGAGCTCCTTGAGCCCGTCGACGATCTGCTGGGGGTACTCGTCGCGGTGCTCCAGCTCGGTGGCGACCGGGATGATCTCCTTGTCGACGAACTCCCGGACGGTCTTGAGGATCTCCTGCTGGACGTCCGTGAGCCCGGCGGTCTGGGCGAGTCGGGCCATGGCTACTTCTCCGTCTTCTTGGCGGGCTCGATGAGCACCGGGCGGCCGGGCTGCTCGCCGCCGCGCTCCTTGATGTACGTCTCGGTGGGGACCATCACCTTGCGGCGGAAGACGCACACGAGGGTGCCGTCCTGCTTGTAGCCCTTGGTCTCGACGTAGACGATGCCGCGGTCGTTCTTCGACTTCGACGGGGTCTTGTCGAGGACCGTGGTCTCGCCGTAGATCGTGTCGCCGTGGAAGGTCGGCGCCACGTGCCGCAGCGACTCGATCTCCAGGTTGGCGATGGCCTTGCCGGAGACGTCCGGCACGGACATGCCGAGCAGCAGCGAGTAGATGTAGTTGCCCACGACGACGTTCTTGCCGAAGTCCGTCGTGTTCTCGGCGTAGTTCACATCCATGTGCAGCGGATGGTGGTTCATCGTCAGCAGGCAGAAGAGGTGGTCGTCGTACTCGGTGACCGTCTTCCCGGGCCAGTGCTTGTAGACGGCACCGATCTCGAACTCTTCGTAGGTACGGCCGAACTGCATCGCTCTCAGGCCTCCGGGATCTCGAACTTGCCGGTGCGCTGCATGCCGGCGGCACGGCCCTTGCCGGAGATGACCAGGGCCATCTTGCGGGAGGCCTCGTCGATCATCTCGTCGCCGAGCATCGCGGAGCCCTTCTTCCCGCCCGCCTCGGACGTGTAGTAGTCGTACGCGTCGAGGATCAGCTCGGCGTGGTCGTAGTCCTCCTGCGAGGGCGAGAAGATCTCGTTCGCGGCGGCGACCTGGTCCGGGTGCAGCACCCACTTGCCGTCGAAACCGAGGGCGGCGGCGCGCCGCGCGACGGCCTTGTAGCCGTCCTGGTTGCGGATCTGCAGGTAGGGGCCGTCGATCGCCTGGAGGTTGTTGGCGCGCGCGGCCATCAGGATGCTCATCAGGATGTGGTGGTACGCGTCCGCCGGGTAACCGGGCGGCTGCTCGCCCACGACCAGCGACTTCATGTTGATGGAGGCCATGAAGTCGGCCGGGCCGAAGATGATCGTCTCGACGCGCTGGGAGGCCTGCGCGATCGCGTTGACGTTGGTGAGGCCCTGGGCGTTCTCGATCTGGGCCTCGATGCCGATCTTGCCGACCTCGAAGCCCATCGTCTTCTCGATCTGGGTGAGGAGCAGGTCGAGCGCGACGATCTGCTGCGCGTCCTGGACCTTCGGCAGCATGATGCAGTCGAGGTTCTGGCCGGCGCCCTCGACGACCGTGACGACGTCCCGGTACGTCCAGTGCGTCGTCCAGTCGTTGACGCGGACCACACGGGTCTTGCCGGTCCAGTCGCCCTCGTTGAGGAACTTCACGATGGTGTGCCGGGCCTCGGGCTTGGCCAGCGGGGCGCACGCGTCCTCCAGGTCCAGGAAGACCTGGTCGGCGGCGAGGCCCTGGGCCTTCTCGAGGAAGCGCGGGTTGGAGCCGGGGACCGCCAGACAGGAGCGGCGGGGGCGGAGCCGGTTCACGGGGCTGGTCATGCGGGGACCTCCGTACGTTCAAAGGGGCTGAGCTTGTTGGCTGTGCGGATCTCGTCGACGATACGGCCGATGATCTCCGTGATACCGAAGTCCTTCGGTGTGAAGACGGCGGCCACACCCGCGCGCTTCAGTTCTGCCGCGTCGGCGTTCGGGATGATCCCGCCGACGATGACCGGCACGTCGTTCGCGCCCGCCTCGCGGAGGCGGTCCAGGACGTCCGGGACCAGCTCGGCGTGCGAGCCGGAGAGGATCGACAGACCCACGCAGTGCACGTCCTCGGCGAGGGCCGCGTTCACGATCTGCTCGGGCGTCAGCCGGATGCCCTGGTAGACCACCTCGAAACCGGCGTCACGCGCGCGTACGGCGATCTGCTCGGCCCCGTTGGAGTGTCCGTCGAGCCCCGGCTTGCCGACGAGCAGCCGCAGCCGCCCGCAGCCGAGCTCCTCGGCGGTCCCCGCCACCTTCTCCCGGACGAGAGCCAGCGGCGTGCCCGCCTCGGCCGTCACCGCGACCGGGGCCGAGGACACCCCCGTCGGGGCGCGGAACTCGCCGAAGACGTCCCGCAGCGCCCAGGACCACTCCCCGGTCGTGACGCCCGCACGCGCGCACTCCAGGGTGGCGGCGAAGAGGTTGCCGTCACCGGCGGCCGTCGCCTTCAGCTTCGCCAGGGACTCCTGGGCGCGGGACTCGTCGCGGTTGTCGCGCCACTCGTGGAGGGCGGCGACCACCCGCGCCTCGTTCGCCGGGTCCACCGTCATGATCGCGGTGTCGAGGTCGGCGGTGAGGGGGTTCTCCTCGGTCGCCTGGAAGATGTTGACGCCGATGATCTTCTCGTCGCCGGCCTCGATCCGGGCGCGCCGCTCGGCGTGCGAGGAGACGAGCTGCGACTTGAGGTAGCCGGACTCGACGGCGGCCATCGCGCCGCCCATCTCCTGGATCCGGTCGATCTCGGCCAGGCACTCCTCGACGAGCGATTCGACCTTGGCCTCGATGACGTGCGAGCCGGCGAAGATGTCCTCGTACTCCAGGAGGTCGGACTCGTGCGCGAGGACCTGCTGGATGCGGAGCGACCACTGCTGGTCCCAGGGCCGCGGCAGACCGAGGGCCTCGTTCCAGGCGGGCAGCTGGACGGCACGCGCGCGGGCGTCCTTGGAGAGGGTGACGGCCAGCATCTCCAGGACGATCCGCTGGACGTTGTTCTCCGGCTGGGCCTCGGTCAGCCCGAGCGAGTTGACCTGCACGCCGTAGCGGAACCGGCGCTGCTTGTCGTTCTCGATGCCGTACCGCTCCCGGGTGACCTTGTCCCAGATGCGGCCGAAGGCGCGCATCTTGCACATCTCCTCGATGAAGCGCACACCCGCGTTCACGAAGAAGGAGATGCGGGCGACGACCTCGCCGAAGCGGTCCGCCGGGACCTGTCCGGAGTCCCGTACCGCGTCGAGCACCGCGATCGCGGTGGACATCGCGTACGAGATCTCCTGGACCGGGGTGGCCCCCGCCTCCTGCAGGTGGTAGCTGCAGATGTTGATCGGGTTCCACTTGGGGATGCTGTTCACCGTGTAGGTGATCATGTCCGTTGTGAGGCGGAGCGAGGGGCCGGGCGGGAAGACGTGCGTCCCGCGCGACAGGTACTCCTTCACGATGTCGTTCTGGGTGGTGCCCTGGAGCCGGGTGACGTCCGCACCCTGCTCCTCGGCGACCACCTGGTAGAGCGCCAGGAGCCACATCGCCGTGGCGTTGATGGTCATCGAGGTGTTCATCTGGTCCAGGGGGATGTCCTGGAACAGCCGACGCATGTCACCGAGGTGCGAGACGGGGACCCCGACCCGGCCGACCTCGCCGCGGGCGAGGATGTGGTCGGGGTCGTACCCGGTCTGCGTCGGCAGGTCGAACGCGACCGAGAGGCCGGTCTGCCCCTTGGCGAGGTTGCGCCGGTACAGCTCGTTGGACGCCTCGGCGGTCGAGTGACCGGCGTACGTCCGCATGAGCCACGGACGGTCCTTCTGGCGCTCAGTCATCTATGGTCCCGGGCTCAGATGTTGCGGAAGCGGTTGATGGCGTCGATGTGCTGGGCGCGCATCTCGGGGTTGCGCACGCCCAGGCCCTCCTGCGGCGCGAGCGCGAGGACGCCGACCTTGCCCTGGTGCAGGTTGCGGTGGACGTCGTAGGCGGCCTGGCCGGTCTCCTCCAGGGAGTACACCTTGGAGAGCGTCGGGTGGATCTTGCCCTTCGCGATCAGGCGGTTGGCCTCCCACGCCTCGCGGTAGTTGGCGAAGTGCGAGCCGATGATGCGCTTGAGCGACATCCACAGGTAGCGGTTGTCGTACTCGTGCATGTAGCCCGAGGTGGAGGCGCAGGTGGTGATGGTGCCGCCCTTGCGGGTGACGTAGACGCTCGCGCCGAAGGTCTCGCGGCCGGGGTGCTCGAAGACGATGTCGATGTCCTCGCCGCCGGTGAGCTCGCGGATGCGCTTGCCGAAGCGCTTCCACTCCTTCGGGTCCTGGGTGTGCTCGTCCTTCCAGAACTTGTAGCCCTCGGCGTTGCGGTCGATGACCGCCTCGGCGCCCATCGACCGGCAGATGTCGGCCTTCTCCGGGGAGGAGACGACACAGATCGGGTTGGCGCCGCCGGCCAGGGCGAACTGGGTGGCGTACGAGCCGAGCCCGCCGCTCGCGCCCCAGATGAGGACGTTGTCGCCCTGCTTCATGCCGGCGCCGTTGCGGGAGACCAGCTGGCGGTACGCGGTGGAGTTGACGAGGCCGGGGGAGGCCGCCTCCTCCCAGCTCAGGTGGTCGGGCTTCGGCATCAGCTGGTTCGACTTGACCAGGGCGATCTCCGCCAGGCCGCCGAAGTTGGTCTCGAAGCCCCAGATGCGCTGCTCGGGGTCGAGCATCGTGTCGTTGTGGCCGTCCGAGGACTCCAGCTCGACCGACAGGCAGTGCGCGACGACCTCGTCGCCGGGCTTCCACGAGTTCACGCCGGGGCCGGTGCGCAGGACGACGCCCGCGAGGTCGGAGCCGATGACGTGGTACGGCAGGTCGTGGCGCTTGCTGAGGTCGCTGAGCCGGCCGTAGCGCTCCAGGAAGCCGAAGGTCGAGACGGGCTCGAAGATCGACGTCCAGACCGAGTTGTAGTTGACCGAGCTGGCCATGACGGCGACCAGGGCCTCGCCCGGGCCGAGCTCGGGCAGCGGCACGTCGTCGAGGTGCAGCGACTTGCGGGGGTCCTTGTCACGGCTGGTGAGTCCGGCGAACATCTCGGCCTCGTCCTTGTGGACGGTGATGCCCCGGTACGACTCGGGGAGCGGGATGTTCGCGAAGTCGGTGGACGTGGCGTCCGACGACTGGATCGCGGCCAGGATTTCCTTCACGGGTTGCCTCCGGCGAAGAGCGTCCGAGGGGAGGACGTCTGAGGGTTACGGCGGGGAGTCTGCTGCTGTGGAGGTGTGCCGTCGGTTCGGCTCGGTGGTGCGGGTGGCGCGGCGCCTGTGGGCGCGGGGTTGCCTGTGACGCAGGCGTCCGGGCGCACGAGCCTTCGGCTTGTGGGGACAGCCGGCGCACGAGGAGATCTCTGCGCGCCGGCCGCCCGGACAACATCAACGTATGGCACGCCGTGTCACCTGACAAGGCACTGCGTGCCAACAATTTCACTCAGATGCAATCTCCTGGTCACAGATGAGCGATGATCGATCGAATCGACCCCTCGCACCGCCCTGAACTGGGAGAACGCACAGCGGGCCGCCCCCGGATCCGGGGGCGGCCCCCCGCGGGGGAGGGGGTAGGAAGAGCGGCGGGTGGGGGACGAGTGTTTTAAGCAGCGGGGAGATGTC